>JAEUKJ010000008.1 GCA_016792665.1 Deltaproteobacteria bacterium
CCTGCCCGACGAGCTCGAGAGCTCGCTCGGCTCAGACCCGAAGGTCGTCGACAGCGACGGCGACGGGGTCAGCGACGGCGACGAGTCGCTCGTCTGGGGGACCGATCCGACCCAGGGCGACAGCGACGGCGACGGCGTCAGCGACGGCGCCGAGATCGCCGCGGGCAAGGACCCGAGCGACCCCAGCGACGGCCCGGGGCAGCCGGGCGGGGGCACGAGCACCTCCAGCGACGGGTGCATGGGCGGGCTCGCAAGCGGGCTCGTGAGCCTCCTGGCGATGCTCTTCCTCGGCCTGCGTCGCCTAGTGCCCCGCGCGGGCCGCTAGCTCCCTCAAGAGCCCATGCTCATGAGCGCGGCCGGGCCTTCCTCGCCTTCTTCGAAGGCGTAGACCTTCTGTTCCTGGAGGAACCAGCTCTGCTTCCAAGCGTTGGCCGCCTGGATGAAGTCCGCGACCGACGCGTCGAGGTGGATCTTCTGCGGGCCGCCCTTGGGGTGCTCGACGGCCTTGGCCCCGACGCGCAGCGCGTTCGCGCCCATGTCGGCCAGCGACGCGTGCATGTTCACGCCGCCGACGGCATCGATGTAGATCTTCTTGGTCGAAGGGTCGCGCTTGGCGCCGCCGAAGTCGGCCGTATCGTAGAAGCCGCGGTCGAAGCAGAGGCCGGTGACATCGATCACGAGCCCGGTCACGGCTTCGTCGGGCTTGGGCAGGGTCACGCCCTTGGGCACCTTGCCCGTGGCGAAGAGGGCCGGGAGGTTCACGCCCTCCGGGGGCGGAGGGCCGCCTGGGTTGCGGCCCTTCCCGGCGTCGGGCTTCTGGGTGTTGGGGTCCTTCTGGGCGGCGGCCTTGGCCGGCGGTGCCTTCGCGGTCGTGGTCGTGTTGGCCATGCCCCACGTATAAGTGCCGCGGCCAGGACCCTCACGCGGCGAGTCGCAGGCGCTCGCAAAACGAGCAGAGCTACTCAGGCTTGGCGACCTCGGCCTGGGTCGACAGGGCCAGCGCCTCGGCGCGCCCGATGCGGTCGGTCTCGCCACCGTCCTCGGGCGTCGCGCCCTTGCCCTTCGTGCTCGGGTCGATGGGGACCATGTGGATGGTGCGCGTCGGGAACGCGAACTCGACGCCGAGGCGGTCGGCCAAGGCTACCACGTCGCAGAGGAGCTCGTGGCGCGCCTTGACGTGTTCGGCGCCGGTCTTGACCGTGAAGTGGCACACGAAGAGCACGTCGAGGGAGCTCTGCCCGAGCTCGAAGAGGCCCGCCTGCATGACCTCCTTCCGGGTCTCGGGGTGCCTCTGCACGAGCTCGCGCAGGCCCTCGCAGAAGGCGTGGATCTTGGCTGGCGGCGTGTCGTAGGTGAGCGAGAGCAGGGCCCGATAGCGCCAGTAGCTGCGCTTGCCGAGGTTGTCGACGTTGGCCGAGATGAGGTTGCCGTTGGGGATCGTGATGAGGGTGTGATCCCAGGTGCGGAGCCGCGTCGAGCGGAAGCCGACCTCCTCGACGGTGCCGATGAGGTCCGCGCCGATCTTGATGTCGTCGCCGATCTCGAAGGGGCGGTCGAGGATGACCGTGAGCGAGCCGAAGAGGTTCTTGACCGTGTCCTGCGCGGCCAGCGCGACGGCGAGACCGCCGATGCCGAGACCGGCCAGGAGCGAGGTCGGCGAGATGCCGAGCACGTCGGCGATGAACACGATGCCGATGGCGACGATGACGACCTTGGCCGTCTTGTCGAAGAAGGGCACGAGCAGGTCATCGAACTTCTGCGGGGTGCGCTCGGCCCGGACGCGCAGCACCCAGGTCACGATGTCGATGAAGCGGAAGGCGCCGCGCACGAGACCGAAGGCGGCCATGAACTTCACGACCAGCATGACGATGACCTGCGTACCGGGCGGGAGGCCTATCCAGCGGACGCCGATCACCCAGAGGAGCGCCATCGCGACGAACCCCGTCGGCTGGAGGAGGCGCCACACCATGTCGCGCGGCACGCGCCAGTCGCGTCGGTCCAGGAGGCGCTGCACCGGGCCATGCAGGATGAAGCGCGCGATGACCGCGACGAGCCACCCCGCGATGACCAGGATGACCAGGCCGAGCCACTGCCAGTGCTCGAGCAGAAAGCCCTTCTCGCGCAGCTCGAGCGGCATCTTGGAGCGCATCCAGAGGGCCGGCGACATGTCCATGCCCGAGCCGCCGACGCCCGCGACCTTGGGCATCGACTCGAAGCGCGCGTAGAGGTCTTCGATGCGCTGCACTGTCTCGCTCGTGAAGAGCCATTCGCCGTCGGCGTTGGGCCCGATGACGATGTCCGCGGCGATGGCCGCGTCGTGATAGAAGACCCAGGGCGGGCCGTTGGGGTCGTCGGGGACCTTCGCGTAGACGATGAACTCGATGCGGTCGATGACCTCCTTCAGCTTGATGGCGAGGTCGCGGCCGGTGCTCGCGCGGGCGCCGGGGGTCACCGAGCTGAGGTCGAGGCAGGCCACCGCGGCGTCGAGCAGCTCGGCGTTGTTTTCCTTCGAGGCCGCCACCGCAGAGTCGAGAAACGTGCGGATGGTGGCGCGGGCCGAGCGGCGCTCGGGTGGGACCGGCTTCCGCGTTTCCGTGGACGAGCTGCCCGTGACGTTGGGGAGCCCGGGCACCTGGGCCGAGGCCGCGCCCCAGCCACCCAAGAGTGAGCACGGGGCGAGGGCGACTGCACCGAGGGCGGCGATGACGACAGCGAGCGCGGCGAGCGCGCGCGACCACGAGCGCGGGATGGAGCGCATGAACGACCCAGAGAGCGAAGCCATACGGAGACCTTATCAGCGATGAGGGCTGCGTGTCAGCGGACCCAGATCACCTGTGCGCTGGTGAAAGCGTGGAGCCCGTCGCGGCCCAGCTCGCGCCCGAACCCGGAGTCCTTGTTGCCGCCAAAGGGCAGGCGCGGGTCCGAGCGGGGGATGCCGTTGACGAACACACCGCCGACCTCGAGGGTGCGCGCCGCGCGCTCGGCCTCGCCCTCGTCATTGGTCCAGATGGACGCCGCCAGGGCGTAGCTCGACGCGTTCGCCAGCGCGAGCGCGGCCTCGAGATCACGCACGCGGAAGAGTGCGGCGACCGGCCCGAAGAGCTCTTCGCTCGCGGCCGGGTTGGCCGTGCCTGCGTCGTCGATGGCCAGCACGGTCGGCGGGTAGAACGCCCCCGCGCCGTCGATCGGCTCGCCGCCCGTGACAAGGCGCGCCCCAGCCGCGACGGCCCGCTGCACCTGGTCGTGCAGCACCTCGCGTGCGCGCATCGAGGCCAACGGCCCGAGCTGCACCGACTCGTCCATGGGGTCGCCGACCCGCACCTTCTGCATGGCGGCCGTGAAGCGCGCCTCGAAGATCGGGTAGACGGCTTCGTGCACGATGAAGCGCTTGGACGCGATGCACGACTGGCCGTTGTTCTGGAGGCGAGCGGCCACCGCTTGATCGATGGCGAGGTCGAGGTCGGCCGACGGCATGACGATGAAGGGGTCACTGCCCCCGAGCTCGAGCACGCAGGGCTTGAGGTTCTGCCCCGCCAGCGCGGCCACGCTGCGGCCGGCGCGCGTCGAGCCGGTCACCGTCACGGCGCGCACGCGGGCATCGGCCAGCACGGTCGCAACGTCCTCGAGGTCGATCGGGAAGTGCTGCACCAACCCGCGCGGGGCACCCGCCTTGCGGAACAGGGACTCGATGGCGAGCGAACACCCCATGGTCGAGGGGGCGTGCTTCAGGAGGATCGAATTGCCCGCCAACAGCGCCGGGACGCCGAAGCGAATCAACTGCCAGAACGGGAAGTTCCACGGCATGATCGCGAGCACGGGGCCCAGCGGGTTTCTCCTCACGAGGCTCTTCCGCGCGTCGGTCCCGACGACCTCGTCGGCCAACATCGCCGGCCCGTGCTCGGCGAAGTAGCGCGCCGTCCATGCGCACTTCTTGAGCTCGGCCAGCGCCTCTTTGAAGGGCTTGCCCATCTCGCGCGACATGAGCACGGCCAGGTCCCGCTGCTCGAGCTCGATCTGGCGTGCGAGCTCGCCGAGTACGGCCGCGCGCGCCGCGACCGGGGTCTCGCGCCAGCGCAGGAACTCCGCGTGGCTCTTGGCGAGGGCGGTCTCGATGGCCTGGGAGTCGAGGGCTTCGGTGCGGGAGAGCTCGCGACCGTTGGCAGGATTGACGCTGATGAACACGCTCATGGCGCGCGATCATGCACGAGCGACCGAGCGCCGCTAGCCCTTTCGACCGAGGTCCGCACCTCGGCGGGCGAGCAGCGCCTCGGCGTGCGGGACGCTCGCGCGGAGCCAGCGCGCGACCAGGGTCTCTTGCTCGGCGGCCGCGAGGCCTCGCGTGCCGGCCGGGACCTCGGCGTCCAGGCGATCGCGGAGCCGCCCCATCACCATCGCGAAGGCGACCGACACGTTGAGCGACGCGACGAACCCGCGCATCGGGATCGCCACGAGGAGATCGGCCGCGTCGAGGGCCTCGCGCGAGACACCGTCGCGCTCGTTGCCGAAGACCACGGCGATCGGGCGGTCGAG
Organism: Deltaproteobacteria bacterium; assembly: GCA_016792665.1. Taxonomy (GTDB): domain Bacteria; phylum Myxococcota_A; class UBA9042; order PHBI01; family PHBI01; genus WYBB01. The sequence goes on from JAEUKJ010000008.1 coordinate 4,531, forward strand.
AGGGACCTCGTCCGGGGTCAGGGGCCGCTCGCCGCCTGCCGCCCCCAGCGCCGTGACCGCGATGCGATGGCCCCTCTGACGCAGCGCCGCCACCGCGGCCTCGAGGCTCGGGTGCTCGACCAGATCCACCCATCGATCCGT
>JAEUKJ010000037.1 GCA_016792665.1 Deltaproteobacteria bacterium
AGGATCTCGTAGCCCCAATCGAAGACCACGAGCTGGAGCTTGTCCTCCTGCTCTCCACCGCCACCACCGCCGGCCCCCTCGAGCTTCTGCGAGGTCTCGAGCCGCGCGAGCTGCGTCCAGGCCGCGGTGATGATGAGGAAGGAGATGCAGCAGGACAGCAGGTCGATCATCGGGACGAGGTTGATCTCGAAGTCGAGGCGATGTTTGCCTCCACCTGAGTCGGGTACGCTCGCTCCGCCCATTACGCACCCCCACGCTGGTCGGGCTCGACCGCGATCCCGAGCTTGTCGCGATTGAGGACGACGAGGTTCACGATGCTCACCGCCGCGGCGTTGATGTCATCGATGACCCGCTGCGTGCGGCTCTGCAGGAAGGCGTAGAAGACCAGCGCCGGGATGGCGACGATGAGGCCGAAGGCCGTGCAGTTCATCGCTTCCGAGATGCCCTTCGAGAGCAGCGTCGCCTTGGTCGCCGCGTCGGCGTCGGAGACGGCCGCGAAGGACTGGATCAGACCGGAGATGGTCCCGAGCAGCCCCATGAGCGTCGCCACGTTCGAGAGCATCGGCAGGAAGCCGGTGCGGCGCTCGATGCGCGGGATCTCTTCGAGGGCGGCCTCGTCCATGGCGGCCTGGACGTGGTCATCGCTGCGGTTGACCTTGACCAGGCCCGCCTTGACGATGCGCCCAAGCGGGCTCTCCTCCTGGTTGGCGAACTGGACCGCCTTGCCGACATTGCGCTCGAGGATGAGCGAGCGCATGCGAGCGAGGAAGAGGTCCCGCTTGCTGGAGGTCTTGAAGTAGAGGAACCACGTCCGCTCCGCCACGATCGCCAGGACGAGGAGTCCCAGCGCCGCGATCGGGTACATGAAGGCTCCGCCCTCGTGGAAATGTTCGGCGATCGAATCCATGCTAACTCGCTCCTGCGCAGGCTGCTCTTTCGGACCTCACGGGGTCGCAGCCGAACCTACCACTTGACTTCGGAGATGACGTTGCGAAGCGAGGTCGACGCCATACGGACGTCGTCGACCAGGCTGTGCGCGCGGTTCTGCAGCCACGCGTACATGAGCAACGCCGAGATGGCGACGATGAGCCCGAAGGCCGTGCAGTTCATCGCCTCGGAGATGCCGCGCGCGAGCTCGGTCGCTTTCTCGGAGGCGGACGCGCTGGCGACCGCGGAGAACGAGCGGATGAGACCCACGATGGTGCCGAGCAGCCCGAGCAGCGTCGAGATGTTCGAGAACATCACGAGGTAGCCGACGCGCGCCTCGATCTTCGGGATCTCCATGAGGCTCGCTTCGTTCATGAGCATCATCGCCGCGTCCTGACCCTGGCCCTGGGTGCCGAGGCCGGCCGCGATCACCTTGGCGAGAGGCGCCTTGTGCTTGGCGACGAGCCCCTTGGCCCGGTCGAGCTCACCGTCGCGAACGTGCTTCTCGATACGGCGCATCACGTCCTTGCGGTTCATGCCCGCCTGGAAGAAGAGCCAGATCGTTCGTTCGACGGCGATGCCGATGACGATGATGTTGACGACGAGGATGGCATACATCCAACCGCCGCCTTCCTGGAACGCATGGACAATCGATTCCAATTGATCAAGCTCCTTGCCGCCCGCGTTATCGCCGGACTTCCCCGAACGTTCAACTATCCCTGTGTCGAATGCTGCGAGGGGTGTTAGCGGGCTTCCAAGATGAAGGGATAGGTAAAGGTAACGGCACCACCGGAGGGCGGGTCGAACTTCCAACCCTGGACTTTGTCGATGATGCACGAGGCGATGGCATCATCGCCGGTCGTGTTCTGGCTGGCGTTGATGTTGGTGATGCGGCCGGCCGTCCCGATGGTGAAGCGGATGGTGATGCGGCCTGACAGCTTCTGGTTGCGGCGCAGCTCTTTCTCGTAGCAGGCCTTGATGGCACCCTTGCGGCGCGAGAAGACCTGGGCGACCGCGTCGCTGTCGATCTTGCCGAGGCCACCTTCGGCCCCGAGCGAGCCCGTGCGCACGTTCACCTTGATGGCCGCTTCCTCGCCCTCGCCCTTGTCCGAGGTCTTGACGTTCTGGGTCGCGATGCGGTCCCCACCGGTCTCACCCGCCGACAGGGTCTTGTAGCGGTCCTTGCCGTCCGCGGAGCCCTCGGCCTTGGGCCCGGCCGCGACCGGCGAGCCCTCTCCGCCGTTGGAAGCGTAGGGCGCGTTGACGTCGTCGAAGGCCGAGGCGAACTGGGTCGACTTCGCGGCCGCGACCGGTCCGCCGCCGTTCTCGCCCTCGCCGCCGAGCGTGTTCAGGAAGGTCTTGGCGCGGACGTCCTTGGTCACCTTGGTGCGCCGGTCTTCGGGCGACATGGTGTCGCGGGCCGCGACAGCCGCCGCCGGCTTGGCGTCCACCGAGGCGGCCGGACGAGGCTCGGCCTTCTTGACCTCCTCCTTCTTGACCTCCTCTTTCTTGGCGACCTCTTCCTTCTTGTCGTCCTTCTTCTTGTCCGCGACCTTCTCGGCTTCCTTCTTCTCTTCCTTCTTCTGCTGCTCTTGCAGCATCGCGCGGATCTCGCGACGGGCCTCGGCCTTGGCGGCCTTGACCTCGCCCGCGCCGAGCAGCGACTCACCGACCGTGAACGCGATGAGCATGATGATGGCGTGGAAGACGGCAGAGCCCGCCAGCGTGAGGATGGGCTGCGGATCCTGGATGTCGAAGGGCGAGCTGGCCGGGCGCGCGAGGGCCTGGGCGTAGCGCAGGTCGAGGGTGAAGCCGTCACCCAGGGCGAGGCCCAGCACGAAGGGCGCGCCCTTGATCGGCAGGCGCTCGGCCGGGGGCTCTTCCTCTTTGCCTTCGACCTCGAAGTGCTCGACCTCGAACTTCGGGTTGCGGAGATCGACGTAGAAGCGGCCGTCGGCGCCCGCGATGAGCGAGTAGGCGCGCGACTCGAGGATCTTGCCGGGGAGCTGGAGGTCGCAGTCGGGCGTGGGCCCGATGGTGACGGGACGCAGCGGGGAGAAGCTCTTGGACTCGAGGACGGTGTCGCCCCAGGACAGGACGATCTCGAGGACCATCGGCCTCGGGCCGGCCTTGTTCGGGACGATGGAGAGGTCGCGATCGACGTAGTGGAAGAGGACCGTGACGTCGCCGACCTCGAACTTGCCGCGCGCGGTCGCGGGCAGTGGCAGGACGTAGGTCTTGTCCTTCTTCTCGGCGACGCCCTGCTTCACCAGGTCGGCCAGCGTCGCGGGCTCGCCACCGCCGAGGTCCACCCGGCCCTGCGGCTGAGCGAACATGAGCGCGTGTCGATCGTTGCCGCGCGCTTTGAAGAGCACCGTGGACTTCGGGATCTTCGCGTCGGCCACGATGAACATGTTGCCGGGTGCCTTTCCGAGGGTGACATCCACCCCCATGGCCACCAACCGCTCCTCGAGCACCTGACCTTCTCGGACAAGGCCAATGCGCAGGAATCGCCCCAAGCTCATGACTCCCCCTCTCTCGAATGCCCTACCGGCCTCGCCGTCAGGGGCGCGACCGCCGCGCCGGCATCCAAAGACGCTCGGGCGTCGTCGGTCTTACACCTGACCACACAATCTGTCGAACAAGTCCTTGGCCGTCCCCACGCGTCGCGAGCACACACCATGGTTCGTGGTTGGGAACGTGAGGCCGGAGCCATCTCTCAAGTGGCCTGATGCCACCGCCTGCAACTCGCCGTGCAACCCGCGGGTCGGGGAGCTCAGCCGGTGCGCGAGAGCCGGCGGGAGAGCGGGCCTGGCGCGCCGAGATCGCCCGAGTCGATGCGGGCGTTGTTGGGCTCGCCGAGGAACGCGGCGCGCTGGGTCGCATCGGTGAAGAGGCGGGCGACCTGGTGGAGCTGGGCCTTGGCCTGACCCAGGGTGCGGCGGGCACGGAAGCCTTCGCGGCGGACGTGGCGGGCACGAGCCAGGAGGAAGAGGAGCTGGTGGCGGGCGAGGCCGACCCCGCCCCACTGGGCTGCGCGATCGAGCGCGTGCTGGGAGAGACGGAGCGCCTCGTCGCCCTCTTCCAGGGGGATGGCGGCGCGCGTCGCGAGCGCCAGGGAGCGCACCGCGAGACCGCGCTGTTGCTCGGCCTCGGCGGCTTCGGCGAGGCGTCGGGCGGCCTCGAAGACGCGCGCCATCGAGGCCCCACCGCCACCGGCCAGGGCGACCTCGAGCTCCGCGAACTCGAGCTCGCGCAGCGCGGTACGAGGCACGCCGCCGATGTCGTCGCGGGCCAGCTCGACCTGGTGGAAGGCGCGCTCGGGGCGGCCGAGCGTGGCGACGACGCGGGCGTCGGTGAGGCGCGCCAGGAGCAGCGTCTCGGCGTCGCCGTCGCGGCGGGCCAGGGCCACGGCCTGCGCCAGGTGCTCACGCGCGGTCGTGTACCACCCGAGCTCGATGTGGGCACGTGCGAGCTCGAGCTCGATGCGGCCGTCGAGACGATAGAAGCGATCGTCGCCGAGCTCACTGCCGAGCTTCATGAGCTCGCGCAGGGCCTCGTGCGGGGCCTGCGCCTCGCGCAGCAGGATGGCCGAGTAGAGCGCCGTCCAGAGGACCGCGTGGCGATCGGAGAGGCGCTGGGCGAGCTCTCCGAGGAGGCGCACGGCGACCGAGCCCTCGGCGAGCCAGCCGAGCTGCGTGGTGATCTCGCACTCGAGGCGGAGGAGCTGGATGCGGCGCTCGGCGACCAGGGACTCGCCGGCGGCCAGCGCCTCGCGCAGACGGCCGAGGGCCAGATCGGGGCGACCGGCGCCGTGATCGATGCGCGCGCGCGCCCAGACCATGGCCCAGGCGGACTCCTTCGAGAGCTCCGAGAGGGAGCGCGCGTGCCGCAGCATGTCGTCGTCGGCGCCGCGGTCGGCGGCGAGCTGCATGAGGGCGTCGAGGGCGACTTCCATCGTGGGGACGTGCGCGGTCTCGAGGGCGCGCTCGAAGAGGTCGGTCGCGGCGCGCTGCCAGCTCGGCCAGTCGCCGAGAGCGCGCGCGAGGCGCACGCGGGCGGCGCCGAGATCGAGGCGCAAGCCGCGGAGGCGATCGGCCAGGTGCTCGGCGTCCTTGGCGCGGGCGAGGAACTTCTCCTGCGCCTCGAGGACCTTCCGGGCGTCGTCGAGGAGGGCCGCGGCGCGCGGGAGGATGTCGCCCTGGCGCGGCAGCGAGGCGCGCTGGGCGGCCTCGAGCAGGTGGGGCACGGCGCGGAGGGGATCGTTCGAACGGAGCCACTCGTGCGCGGCGCGCTCGGCCTTGCCGTCGAAGGGCAAGGCCAGCTCGATGGCGCGGGCCAGGCGCTCGTGCAGGGCTTGCAGGGCCTCGGGGCGCATGGCCTCGCGGTGCGGGCGACCGGGGCCGCGCGGTCCGACCGAGATCCAGCCCTCGGTCGAGCCGGCCGCGGCGTTGCGGGAGAGCACGCCGTCGGCCACCATGCGCCTGACCGAGGTCGACGGGATGCCGAAGAACGTCGAGACCACGCCCTCGGGCACGGGCTCGACCAGGGCGGCGACGAGGTCGTCCATCGAGGTCGAGCCGAAGGTCGCGGGCAGCATCGGCTGCGAGGGCGGGCGCGCGCGGCCGTCGCGCATGTCGCCCGAGGTGGCGGTGGCGGTGGCGTGGTCCCAGCGGAAGCCGTCGCGCAGGCGCACCAGCGCGCCGCGGCGGAGGTCCTCGGTGAGGAGCTCGCGGACGCGCTGGGGGCGCCCCTCGGACTTCTCCCAGATGCGCTCGATGCGGTCTTCGGGGACGAGATCGGAGCCGAGGGAGAGGTCGATCCAGTCGGTCACGGCGTCGAGCGAGAGGGGCGCGCGGGCGACGTAGCGGGTCGCGGGCAGGGTGCGGAGCCGCTCGAAGGCGCGCTCGGCGACCGGGCTCTCGCGCGGGTCGACGGTGGCGATGATGCGCAGGCCCGGGTTGCGGGCGCCCGTGAAGATGGTCGTGAGGAGCTCGAGGGTGAGGGTGTCGGCCCAGCCGATCCCCTCGATGGCGATCACCATCGACCCGGGCAGTCGCGTCAGCATCGTGGCCGCGCCGGCCAGGCCGCCGAGCAGCGTCGGTGCGCCGCCGCGGGCCTCGCGCAGGCGACGCAAGAGCGCCATGACCGGCTCGATCGCCTCGAGAGGGCCGTGCGGGCGGGGCTCGAGCTGATAGCGGATGACGCGCGCGCCGGCGACCGCGGCCCGATCGGTGAGCTCGTGGACGAGCTGGGTGCCGTCGAAGCCGGGGGGATCTTCCAAGAGCAGGATGACCGGATGCGGGGCCGCGCCCTCACCGAGCCAGGCAGCGGCGGCGTTCTCGAAGTCCTCGCTCTCTTCGAAGAGGACGGTCTGGAGGCGGCGGCGGAAGGCGAACGGCGTCTCGATCGGGGCGGGCTGGCCGATGGCGTCGGTGAAGCGCTCAATGACCTCGGCCGCGGACTTCGGGCGGTGCTCGGGCGACGGCCTCAAGAGATCGTCGATGAGGCGCGCGAGGGCGGGCGAGCACGAGGCGTGGTTCACGCGCGCGTAGGTGCCGTACATGCGCTTGTTGTAGAGGTCGGTCGGGTCCTCGCCCTGCCAGGGGCGCTGCCCGGTGACGAGCTCGTAGAGGAGGAGGCCGATGGCGTAGAGGTCCTGGCGGGCGTCGAAGGGCGAGCCGGCCATGAGCTCGGGGGCGCTGTACTCGGGGGTGCCGATGAAGAGCTCTTCGGGGGTCTCATCGAAGGGGATGGCGATGCCGAAGTCGATGAGGTGGGCCGACTCTTCGGGGGCGCCGTCCCAGGTGACGAGGATGTTCGAGGGCTTGAGGTCGCGGTGCAGGAAGCCCGAGCGGTGGACGTGGTCCAGGCCGCGGAGGACCTGGAGGATCCAGGAGAAGCCGGCGGCGGGGTCGCGGAGCTGGAGGAGCGCGTTCGACAGCGGGATGCCGCGGACGTAGTCCATCGCGAAGTAGGGGACTTCGCGTCCGGCGTGATGGCCGAAGCCGAAGTCGTAGACCTTCGGGATGGCGGGGTGGTCGAGGCGGCGCTGGACGGCGTACTCGCGCATGAACTCGGAGGTCGAGTCGCGGTACTCCGGAAGGAGGAGCTTCACGGCGAGAGGGCGCTCGGCGGCCGTGAGGTCACGGGTCAGCATGACCTGGCCCATGCCTCCTTCGCCGAGTGTGCGCTCGACGCGGTATCGTCCGTCCCAGACGCGCAGAGTCGTTCTCCCATGGTGGGGGTGCGCCCGATGAGGCGCGCGGGGTGTTCCGGAGCCCGTGTCCGGTGAGGCAGTGACGCTCTCGGCTGGTCAACGGGAGGTCTATCCAGAACCTTGATAGGCGAGGGAAGCGTCGACGCGCGCTCCCCGGTGGGGCTTGTAACCCAGGTGTTTCGCGCGGCCAAGGGCAACGGGGGCCGCATCGGACTGAGCTCTGATGCGGTGGACAGGGGGCGCCGCACTTGACCGGGAGTCAGGATCGCCGCGCGACGCACGGCGTCAGAAGCCGCGCGACGCGACGCGTCAGAAGCCGCGCCCCGCCGAGGCGAGGAAGGCGAGCTCGTCGGGGGTCGAGGGTCGGCCGATGGCCTCGTTCCGGTGTGGGAAGCGGCCGAAGCGCTCGATGATGACGCGGTGCTTGTGGGCGTAGTCGCGGGTCTGGGCGCCCCACTCGAAGAGCGCCGTGGCGGGCGGGTCGGCGGCGCGGAGGTCGCGCTCGAGGCCTTCGAAGAGGGCGACCGAGAGGTCCTGGTCGGCGGGGTCCTCGGCGTGTTCGAAGGGTAGATAGAGGAAGGGGCGCGCGACGAAGGGGAGGTCGCGGTCGACGCCGCGGTCGAGGGCGCGGCGTGCGATGGCGCGCGCGGTGGGGTCGCTCGCGAAGGCCTCGGCCGAGGCGCGAAAGAGGTTCCGCGGGAGCTGATCGGTGAGGAGCATGAGGCCGAGGACCCCGCGGGGGTGGCCCTCCCACGGTGCGAGACCGCCATCCCTGGCGAGGTGGACCAGGGGCAGGAAGGCCTGCCTCAGGGCGTCGTCGAAGGCTGGGTCGGTCATGAACCATTCGCGACGTGGGGCGGGGACGGCGAGCTCGGGCGTGGTCGTGAGGAACCAGGCGTGGCAGAGCGCGTCGAGCGCGGCGGCGTGGGGGAGATCGGCGAGGTCGGAAGGCGGGCGCGGTGGCGTGTCCATGACGGGATGCTATAACCGACCGGGCGCGGTCGATAGGGGCGGCGCGGGAGCAGAGCATGTCCACTTCGCCCTGGCGCATCGAGCGGCACTGGCAGGAACCGGGTCAGCGTATCGATCTGACGGTCGACCACGAGCGGCGCACGGTCGTGGTCTTCGATGGCAAGGGATCGATGACCGGGGCCAAGGCGCTGGTCGATCTGGTCGAGTCGGTGCGGGCGGAGCTCGGCCTGGAGATCGTCATCTCGGCGCTGGTCGACATGCGCAAGCTCGACGGGGCACCGCTGCGTGCGCAGTTCCTCATCGGCAAGTGGCTCTTGTCGCGCAAGAAGCAGATCGACCGGGTCGCGGTCTTCGGCGGCAAGCCCTTCGAGATGGGGATCGCGCGGGCGGTCATGACCATCGCGGGGATGGGTCAGAAGGCCTTCTTCGGCAACCACCGACACGAGGCGCTGAGCTTCCTCGGGTGGCCGAGCGAGCGCTACCCGACCTGATGCAACGGCATGCGAAGGGGCCGGACCTGAGCGGTCGTCGGGATCGATCGCGAGGTGGCGCGCGGCGCATTGCGTGCGGGCGGTAACGGTGCAATGCTGCGCGGGCACATGGGTCGGGGGTGCCGACCTATTCGCGCGGGGGTGGTCTCGTTGGCGCGCATCCTGATCGTCGATGACGAAGGTCCGGTTCGCAAGCTGCTCGGACGCATCGTCAGTCAGCTGGGACATCAGGTCACGCTGGCCGGCAATGCCGATGAAGCGGTTCAGCTCCTGCGCGACGATCGCACGGTGGAGCTGGTGCTGACGGATGTGCGCATGCCGGGGACCTCGGGCCTCGACCTCGCGACGCAGATCGGGCGCGACTTCCATGGCACCGCGGTGGTGATGGTGTCCGGCGTGGACGACCCCGAGACCGCGGGCCGGGCGATCGAGACGGGCGTGTATGGCTATGTGCTGAAGCCGTTCCGCGCGACCGAGATCCAGATCACGGTGATGAACGCGCTGCGACGACGCGCGGTCGAGGTCGAGAACCGGAGGCACCGCGAGGTGCTGGAGGATCTCGTCGCGGGGCGGACCAGCGAGCTGCGGCTGACGCTGGATCTCCTGGCGCAGAGCAACCGCAAGCTCAACGAAGCGCAGGAGGAGATCATCAAGCGGCTCTCGATCGCGTCGGAGGTGCGCGACGAGGAGACCGGTGCGCACATCCATCGGATGAGCGCGTACTCCGCCATCCTGGCCGACGAGGTCGGGCTCGAGCCCGAGCGCTGCGAGCTCATCCGCGTGGCGAGCCCGCTGCACGACGTCGGCAAGATCGGCGTGCCGGACAGCATCCTCCGGAAGCCGGGCAAGCACACGCCGGACGAGTTCGAGGTCATGAAGCAGCATGCGGTCTTCGGCTACCGCACGCTGACCGGCACGGGCTTCGCGTTGCTCGACGTGGCCGCGACGATCGCCTGGACCCATCACGAGCGCTGGGAGGGTAGCGGCTATCCGCGCGGCCTGAAGGGCGACCAGATCCCCATCGAGGGACGCATCGTGGCGATCGCCGACGTGTACGACGCACTCACGACCAAGCGCGTGTACAAGCCGGCGTTCACGGTCGAGAGGTCGCTCGAGATCATGCGCGAGGGCAAGGGCCGACACTTCGACCCGATCCTCCTCGAGTGCTTCTTCCGCCGCTTCGACGAGATCCAGGCGGTGCAACGCCGGTTCCCGGATCAGCATCCCGACGAGGGTTGAGCTCGGGAGTCTGCTCGGCGCGCATCGCCGAGGCTCACCGGTCGCGCCCGGGTGGCCTCCGCCGCTCGGCGCGCATCGCCGGGGCTCTCCGGTCGCGCCCGGGTCGGCGCCTCCGCCTCGGTCCTCGCCCGGCCCCGAGCCTCGCTCGAGGCCGGCCTGCGGAGGTCGGCGGAGGCATCCGACTCCGGACGCTTCCTATCCGGGTCGAGCGACTCGGCGCGTGCCCGTGATCGACGTAGCCGCGCGTGCACCGCCACGAGCGCGAGCGAGCCGAGATACGGGGCCTTCGTCGTGGGGCACCAGGAGCACGCCGCCGAGTCTCGCGCATCACGAGGCCGACGTCGCGACGACCCAGAGGGACCCTAGGGAGCGACCGAGCGACGACGCCGGCGCTCGGCGCAGCCGCGCGTGCCCGCTACGAGAGGAGGACGAGCTTGCCGGTGGTCTGCCCACTCTCAATCTGGCGGTGCGCTTCGGAGGCCTCCGAGAAGGCGAAGGTCCGCGGGTTCGACGGCGGCAAGAGGCCCTGCTGGAGCCAGCCATAGAGGTCCTTCATCGCGGTCGCGAGGAGGTCCTGACGCGTGAACAGGTCGCTCAGGTTGAAGGCGAGGACGCTGCGGTTCTTCTCGGTGAGGTCGAGCGGCGAGAAGCGTGGCGTGCGGAGGAAGTCGAAGGCGAGCTTCATCCAGTTCGTGCGGCCGCTCCTGGTCTTGGGGATCATGGTCGAGAAGCCGTAGACCACGAGGCGACCGACCGGGGCGGTGTGCTTGTAGCTCTCGCCGAGGGTCTCGACCCCGTTGGCGTCGAGCACGACGTCATAGCCCTTGGGGGCGTGGCGCTCGGCCTCCTTCCAGAGGTTCTGCGTCGACTTGTCGATGACGTGGTCACAGCCTGCGGCTCTCGCGACCTCGACCTTGTGCGAGGCGCCGACGACGCCGACCACGGTGAGGCCCATGATCTTGCCGAGGCGGACCAGCGCCGTACCGACGCCGCCCGCGGCGGAGTGCACCAGGATGGTCGCGCCGGGGCGCGGGTGGGCGAGCTCGCAGAGGGCGAACCAGGCGGTCATGTAGACCGCGGGGAAGGCCGCGCCCTGGGCGAAGGTCCAGCCCTCGGGCAGCGGGAAGACGAGCGAGCGCGGCACCGTGAGCTCGGAGCTGTAGCCGCCGAAGAGGGTCACCGCGATGACGCGGTCGCCGACCTTCAAGTCGGTGACGGCGGGGTCGACCTCGGTGATGACACCGGCGACCTCGAAGCCAGGGGCGAGCGGGTAGCCGAAGTACTTCTTGGCGGTGCGGTAGAGGCCGCGGCGCACCATGGCATCAGCGTAGTTGACGCCGGCGGCACGGACGTCGATGCGGACCTCGCCAGGGCCGAGCGGCCTGGGCGCCTCCTCGGTGAGCTGGAGCTGCTCGAAGCCGCCGGGCTTCTTGACGACGATGCGCTGGACGAGGGGAGCGGAGGTGGCGGTCATGGTCGGGTCCTTTGAGGTTGGGGTGAACGAGGGGTGACTGTTTTCGAAAACTGGTCATCGCGCGGCGCGCGATGCGGATCGTGGACCGACTCGGCCCGAGGGACATTGGGTGGGATCGGCCGCGCGCGGTGGGCTAGGCGGTGCGACCACGGAGGCGAGGGGTGGGTCGGGCCGCAGGGACCGCGACCAATGGGCGGCGCAGGCCACGCACCAGGGTCGCCAACGGACGGCGCCAGTCGAGCTCGGTGAGGGTCGCGTCGCTGCGGCGCTCGGCCCGGACCAGGGCGGCGATCTCCAGGTCCTGGACCAGGCGGGCGGCGACGTCGACCTCGAGATCGTCGCGGAGGGCGGCGCCGTCGCGAAGGCGCTCGAGCGCGTGGACGAGGTTGTCGCGGGCGCGCGTGACGAGGAGGTCGACCTGGGCCTCGGACGCGGGCACGGTCGCGAGCGTCTGGCCGACGAAGAGGCCGCGTACCAGGGGGCGGCGGGCGGCGTCGGCGACCTCGCTGGCGACGAGCCCGGACAAGAGCTCGACCGCGTCGTCGAAGACCGGCAGGAGCTTTCGCCCCTCCGCGAGGAAGGCCGCGAGCTCGCGCTCGACCGCCTGGAGGAAGAGCTCGTCCTTGCTGGAGACCGCGAGGTAGATGGTGCCCTTGCCGACGCCCGCCTCCTGCGCGACCTCGTCGATCGAGGTCTTGCGGAAGCCGAGCCGCGAGAAGGCGCGGACGGCGGCTTTGAGGATGCACTCGCGCTTGTCGGTATCCACGGTGAACCTGATGCGGGCGAACGATCGGCGGACACGTCGGGAGACCGACGAGACCGGATGACTGGTTTCGTCTTCTAGTCACCCTGCGCACGGCGTCAAGTGCCAAGCCTTGGGGCGGCGTGGCTCCGCTTGTCTCTGGGCTCCGGTCCCCTCGGCTTTCGTTTGCGGTGACCGATCGGGTGGGCTAAACGCTGCGCTCCGGGTGGACTCGAGCATCGGCGAACGATCGATGTTCGGGTGCCACGAGGTGACGAGGGAGAAGCGCCGAGATGGATGCGGACACGCGCAAAGAGATGCTCGACACGGTGACGGAGCTCGTGAAGCTGGCGATCCGTGCGGCGGAATCGGGGCACTGGGACAGCGCGCTGCAGCAGCTCGATGAAGCGGGCGTCGCCTACGAGAAGATCCCGCCTGTAGCCGACGGGGCCACCGGGAAAGAGCCGCGCTACCTCGGGCTCGGGGCCGCGATCGCCGAGGGCAAGGGGCAGATCGGGCTGCGGTCGGGCAAGGTCGAGGCCGGCATCGCCTCGCTCGAGACGGCCCTGGCGCTGCGTCTGGCCGAGGAGGCCGCGGGGGGAGCGCCGCCGCCGATGGCGATCCCGGTGTCGCTCGTGAACCTGACCGGAGCGGCGCACAGCCTCGGCAAGGCCGACGACGCGCTGGCCTACAACACGCGCGCCATCGAGCGCCTGCGCCCGCTGGACGCCGCGCCGTCGCGTATCTTCCTGGCGGCGGCCCTCGAGGCCCGCGGCAACCACATGTCGCAGCGCGGCGAGCACGCGAACGCGAAAGAGGCCCTCCTGGAGTCGGCCGCGATCGCCAAGGCACTGGCTGCCCAGAACATGCCGAGCGCGGCGCAGCTGCTGACCGAGATCCTCGTGGCCCACGCGCGAGCGGCGGGGCGGGCGGGTGAGGTCGGCGACGCGATCCGTCTCTGCGGCGAGGCGGCCGAGGTGTCGTGGGACCGCTTCGAGGCGAACCCGCAGGGGGACCGCGAGGCGATCTCCCACTTCGTCGCGGCGCAGATGAACCTGCTCGGCTTCGCGGAGCAGGCGGGGCGCTTCGGCGAGGCCGAGGACGCGCTCTTCAAGGTGCTGCGCCTGGTCGGTCCGGACGTGCGCGTCATCGGGCGTGGCAAGACCTTCTACGAGACGCTGCTGGCCATGGACGATGCGCGCCTCGAGGCCGGCAACCTGCCGCGCGAAGAGGTCATCGAGAGCTATCAGCAGCTGGCGCAGATCGCCAAGGCCGCCGCCGAGCGCGCGCGGCCCCCGGCCTGAGCGGGTGAGCCGACCGGTTCCGAGCGAGCGACTGCAAGACGACGTGCAGCGAGGCCAGGACTTCCCCGCGGCCCCGACCCTCGGGGCCGAGATCCGCGAGACCGGCCGCCTCGCGACGCCGCTGGCGCTGGCTCAGATGGGCACGATGCTGATGGGCGTCGTCGACACCGCGGTGGTGTCGCGCTTCGACCCGGTGCACGCGGCCGGCACGACGCTCGGCAACAGCCTCGCGATGGGCTGCCTCGTCTTCGGCATGGGCCTCTCGATCGCCCTCGAGCCGCTGATGGCGCAGGCCCACGGCGCGGGTGAGGAAGGGCGTGCGTGGGGGTGGTGGCGGACGGGGTTGCGGGTCTCGCTGATCGCGGCGCTGCCGCTGGCGATCTTGGCGATTGCGCTCGCGCTGGGGTCGGAGTCCCTCTTCGGGATCTCCAAGCCCATCCACGACGAGGGCCTGGCCTACCTACTGGCGCGTACGCCGGGGAACATGCTGCTGCTCGCGTGGATGGCGGCGCGCAGCTTCCTCCAGAGCCACCAGGTGGTGAAGCCGCTGCTGGTCGGAGCCGCCGTGGCCAACGTCGTGAACCTCTTTGCCGACCTGGCGCTGGTCGATGGGTTCGTGCAGTGGGGCGCGGCCGGGGCCGGCATCGCGACCTCGGCCTCGACGCTCGTGCTGGTCCTGTGGCTGACGCGCGCCATCAAGCGCGAGAAGCCGCCGGCCGGGACCGTCGTGCCGCCAGGCGACGTGGGCCTGCTCGTGAAGCTCGGGATGCCGCTGGGCCTCCAGCTCGCGGCCGAGTTCATCGTGTTCTCGGCCGCGGGGATCCTGGCGACGAAGCTCGGCGAGAACCCGGGCAACGCCCACCAGATCGCGCTGCACTGCACGACCATGACCTTCATGGCGGCGGTCGGCATCTCGGGGGCGACCGCCGCGCGCGTGGGTGAGGCGGTCGGCATGCACCGGATGGATCTGCTGCGCGTGCGAGCGCGCGCGGGCTTCCTCCTGACCCTCATGGTGATGGGGGTCTCGGCGCTGTGCTTTGCGTTCCTGGCCGGTCCCATCGTGGCCCTCTTCGCGCCGAAGTCGGCCGAGGTCGCGCGCCTCTCCGTAGAGCTCCTGGGGATCGCGGCCCTCTTCCAGTTCTTCGACGGGACCCAGGTCCTTGTCTCGGGGGCGCTGCGCGGCGCTGGCGACGTGCGCTTCCCGTTCATCCTCACGGTGGTGGGCTACTGGGGCGTCGGCTTCCCGGTGGCGGTCCTCCTCTGCTACGAGGGCGGCCTCGGGCTGCACGGGCTCTGGTACGGGCTCACGGCCGGGCTCATGGCGGCGGCACTGAGCCTCACGGTGCGCTACCTCTGGATCGAGCGCCGCGGCATCGAGCGACTCGAACGCTGAGCACCGTGGGCAGCCTTCGGCGAGGACTGTGCGCGATTCGACAGGCTGGGCGTGCCGGTCGACACCGACGGGCCGAGGCGACGGGCCGAGTGTGAGCAACGGGCCGGACGGCGCGCGCCCGAGCGAGGCACGACCTGCGCGCCGAGCGTCGCCGCGAGGGCGGGGCCTGGCTCTTGCAGCTCGCGCCGACCATGAGCGAACTGCCCACCTGCCGGAATCGCTGACCGACCCTGCCCACCGGGCGCCGCATCTGCCACCACCCGCAGCTCGCGGTCCCCGAAGGCGTCGACCAGGCAACCTGCGACGAGTGCCGCGCGACCGGGCTATTCTGCGACCAGGAGCCGCGCGACCTGACGCGCGAGATCCTGCGCAAC
>JAEUKJ010000038.1 GCA_016792665.1 Deltaproteobacteria bacterium
TGGTGGCGGCCGGTCTCCGGGCGGACCTCGACCAGGGCGCCCCAGAAGCCGACCTTCTCGACCAGCTTCCAGCGCGTGATGGCTTCCTTGGCGCCCTCGCCGTGGCCCGACTCCCAGCGCTCGAAGCCGAGGCCCGAGGCGACCTTGACGAAGTAGCTCTTGTACGTGCCCTCGGAGCGCGGCTGCCCGCGGACCAGCGCCAGGTAGCGCTTCTCGACCGTGTGTTCCTTGAAAGCGTCCTCGAGGGCCACGCGCGTCGCGGGATCCTTGGCGAAGATGACGAGGCCGCTCGTGTCGGAGTCGATGCGGTGAACGGGCTCGGCGCCCGGCACGACCTCGCGCAGCAATGCGGCCAGGTGCGTGCCCTTCTTGCCATCGGCCTCGACGACCTGGAGGCCAGGAGGCTTGTCGTAGACGATGATCTGCGGGTCGTCGTAGACCACGCGGTCGGGCTCGAAGGCCATGCGGGTGCGGACGGGCTTCTTCTCGGGCAGGGTCAGCTCGATGACGTCACCGGCCTCCAGGACGCGACTCCCGAAGGTCTCGAGGCGGCCGTTGACGTAGCAGAGGCCGCCTTCCAAGAGGCGCTTGGCCTCGCGCCCGGACAGGTCGCCGCCGGCCTCGATGACGACGTAGCGCGAGAGCGTCATGCCGACCTCGTGCTTCACCACCTTGGCGTTCGGACCCGGCTTGCGCGGCGGCGGAGCGCGACGCTTGGTGCTCGGCGCGGCCTTGGTCTCGGCCGCGGGCGCAGGTCCGCGCTTACCGCCAGGGGCCGACGCGCCGCGCGCGGGGCGGCCGGGCGCGCCCGAACGGGGCTTGGGGCCGCTCGCTTTCGGGCCGCTCGACTTGGGGGCGTTGCGCGAGGGTCGGGGTCGGGTCATCGTCGTCACTCGGTGGGCCCGAGGCGCTTGCACGGAGCCTGACGTGCAGGTGGGCGCGGTCCTCGAGCAATGGGGTGTGCAGGGCGAGCGGCCTCTAAGCCGAGTTCTGTCCGACCCCTCGATCGCTCTCGGGGCCGTGATGGTCATTCATCTGGGCGTCGCGTTGCCGCGCCGCTCGAGCGATTCACCCGCGGGTACTCGGACGGGCCGTCCGTGGGCTCACCTTGAGATGAGGTCCAGCCCCGCGTTCGATCTTGCTCCAGGTGGGGTTTACCGGCCCCCCAAGTCACCAGGGGGAGCCCGTGAGCTCTTACCTCACGCTTTCACCGTGACCTCCAGACATCTCGCGATGCGGGAGGCGGACTGCTTTCTGTGGCACTTTCCCTGGGGTCGCCCCCGCTGGCCGTTAGCCAGCACCATTGCCCAATGGAGCTCGGACTTTCCTCCCGTGGCCAGCGCCGACGTCACCGCCGTCACCGACCGGCGAGCGACCACCCGGTCCACTCGCCCTGCACGCGAGGCCCATATCAACCAGGGTCGCGAGGGTCAACGAACCATTCGCCAGCCGCGAGCCGCCCCGCGCCACGCTGGGCCACGTGCACGGCCGCCGAGAGCGCCGCCTATGGACGACACCGGCACCGTGGTATAGACGGGTCCGCCCAAAGGCCCTGTAAGAGGACGACATGCCCCCCAAATCCGGCCCGATCACCTGGGAGGACTTCACCGCCAAGCTGAAGGCGATCTACTGGCCTTCGCTGGCGCCGGCCGCCCGCCAGACCTCGCGCGTCCTCGCCGATGGCACCCGGGACCCGGTCGTCCCCGACGACATCTGGCAGGCCATGCTCGTCATCTTCCCGGACCCCGAGGCCTGGCTCGAGAACCCCGTGCCGCAGCTGCGCGGTCAGACCCCGATGGCCGCTCTGCAGAAGGGCCGCACCGATGAGGTGCGCGGCATCATCATGGGTGTCGCCGACTTCTTCCTGCCCGACCCGAGCGAGGTCGTGCCCTGGTCGGAGTTCGAGGATGCCGTGGCCGAGTACGAGCGCGAGGTCGAGGCCGCCGACGCAGCACCCGCGGCGAAGAACGAGCCCGCCGAGTGAACGTGGTGCCCCCCGGCCAGGGACGTGCCGCGGCGCGCCTCCCGAGGGTGCTCGTGGCCGAGCCGTCGCGCACGCTGTCGGCCTTGATCCGGGCGTCGCTGGGAGAGCTGTCGGCCGAGCTCGAGATCGTCGCCGACGGTGCCGCCGCGCTTGCCTCGGCGCGCGCCAAGCTGCCCGACCTGCTCATCTGTGACGCGGGCCTGCCCGGCCTCGACGGCTACGCGCTGGCCCACTCGATGAAGCAGCTCGCCGGGCAGAAGCGCCTGCCGGTGCTCTTGTTGGTGCCCGACTTCGCGATCCCCGACCCCGAGCGCCTGAGCTACGTCGGCATCACCGACGTCCTCATGAAGCCCTTCGAGCGCGCGGTCCTGCTCGAGCGCGTGCGCGGCCTCCTGACGATCCCCGACCGACGCCCCGCGGCCTTGCCGCACTATCCCGACGAGGCCCCGCGCGAGGAACCCCAGGCCCGTCCCGCCGAGCGCGCCTACGCCGAGCGCAGCGAGCGTGCGGCGCCGTCCTTTGCCGACCGTACGCCGTCGCGCATCACCGAGCGGGTCGAGGTCGAGCCGCGCGCCGACAAGGTCGACGAGCTCGTCCAGCGCGCGCTCGCAAGATCCCTGGATGTGAGCGTGGAGCGCGCCCTCGAGAGGGCCCTCGACCGACCAGGCGAAGGCGCCATCGAGCGCATGATCGAAGCGCGCCTCGGCTCGCTCGTGACCCAGCGCCTGCCGACCCTGGTCGACGGCGCACTCGCGCGCCTCCTGCCCACGGTCATCCACGAGGCGGCCCAGCGCGCGCTCGGCGACCGCGTGCCGCTGGCGGTCGAAGGGGCTGTGCGCGCGGCCTTGTCCGAGCTCGCGACCCCGACCCGCATCGACAACATCGTCGCCGAAGAGGTCCGGGGTGTGCTCGCGGCGACGGTCTCGGCCGAGGTCGCGCGCGCGTCCGACGAGATCCGCGTGCGCGTCGAGACCGAGCTCTTGTCGCGCCTCGACCACTTCGCCCGCACCGAGCTCCGCGACCGCCTCACGGCGCACGCCGAGCAGATTGTGTGGAAGGTCGTGCCGACCCTGGCCGAGGACCTCGTGAAAGACGAGATCAAGCGCCTCACCGCGGACTGACGGCCGACTGAACGCTTCCCTTCGGGCGCGGAAGTTGGCACCGTCCCGCCGCTATTCCGCAGAAAGCCTGGCGGAGCCAGGTTGCCCAAGGAACCATTGCCCTGCCTGCGCCCCGGTGCGCACGAACGAGAGTGAGTCATGCCGATCGAGCTCCCCAAAGCCTACGAGCACGCCGAAGTCGAGTCGAAGTGGTACCCGGTCTGGCTCGAGAAGGGCTACTTCCACGCCGCGGACACGTCCGACAAGCCCCCGTATTGCATCGTGATTCCGCCGCCGAACGTCACCGGCGTGCTGCACATCGGCCACGCCCTCACGGTCACCATCGAGGACATCCTCATCCGCTGGAAGCGGATGCAGGGGTTCAACGCGCTGTGGATGCCGGGCACCGATCACGCTGGCATCGCCACGCAGATGGTCGTCGAGCGCGAGCTGAAGAAGCAGGGAGTGTCGCGCTTCGACCTCGGCCGCGAGCGCTTCATCGACGAGGTGTGGCGCTGGAAAGAGACCTACCACGCGCGCATCACCGACCAGCTGCACGTCATGGGCGTGTCGCTCGACTGGGAGCGCGAGCGCTTCACGATGGACGAGGGCCTCTCGCGCGCCGTGCGGACCGTCTTCGTCAAGCTCTTCAAAGACGGGCTCATGTACCGCGCGAACCGGCTCGTGAACTGGTCGCCGGGCATCCACACGGTGCTCTCCGACCTCGAGGTCGAGTACCAGGAGCTGAAGGGCTCGCTCTGGCACATCGCCTATCCGGTGACCGGCTCGGACGAGCGCCTGGTGGTCGCGACCACGCGCCCCGAGACCATGCTCGGCGACACCGCCGTCGCCGTGCACCCCGATGACCCGCGCTACCAGCACCTCATCGGCAAGACCATCGATCTCCCGCTGACCGGCCGCAAGATCCCCATCATCGCCGATGCGGTGCTGGTCGACATGGCCTTCGGATCCGGCGCCGTGAAGGTCACCCCGGCGCACGACTTCAACGACTTCGAGACCGGCAAGCGCCACGGCCTCGAGATGATCTCGATCCTCGACAAGGACGCGCGCGTCAACGCCAACGCGCCCGAGGCGTACCGCGGGCTGGACCGCTTCGTCGCGCGGGCGCGCATCATCGAGGATCTCGAGGCCGCGGGCCTGCTCGTCAAGATCGAGCCGCACACGTTGAACCTCGGGCACTGTCAGCGCACCGGCGTCGTGGTCGAGCCGATGCTGTCGACCCAGTGGTACGTGCGCGCCAAGCCGCTCGCCGACAAGTGCATCGAGGCGGTGGACGCGGGCAAGACGACCTTCACGTCCGACGAGTGGAAGAAGGTCTTCTACCAGTGGATGACCAACATCAAGGACTGGTGCGTGTCGCGCCAGCTCTGGTGGGGGCACCAGATCCCGGCCTGGTTCTGCGGGAGCTGCGAGCACATCAACGTCAGCGAGACGACGCCGACCCAGTGCGAGCACTGCGGCAGCACGGACCTGAAGCAGGACGAGGACGTCCTCGACACCTGGTTCTCGTCCGGGCTCTGGCCGTTCTCGACGCTCGGCTGGCCGGACAAGACGCCGGCGCTCGAGACGTTCTACCCGAACGCGGTCATGGAGACCGGCTTCGACATCCTCTTCTTCTGGGTCGCCCGCATGATGATGCTCGGCATCTACTGCATGGGTGAGGTCCCGTTCCGCACGGTCTACATGCACCCGATGGTGCGGGACGCGCAGGGCCAGAAGATGTCGAAGACGCGCAACAACGTCATCGACCCGCTCGACCTGACCCGCATCCACGGGGCCGACGCGCTGCGCTTCACGCTCGCCGCGCTCGTCACGCAGGGCCACGACCTCAACTTCTCGCCGAGCCGCCTCGAGGGCTATCGCGCCTTCTGCAACAAGATCTGGAACGCCACGCGCTTCGTCTTCATGCAGCTCGAAGAAGGCGAGACGGTGGAGCTCCTGACGAGCCCGACCGAGGCCGAGCGCGCCGCGCTGTCCGTCGCGGATCGCTGGATCCTGCACACCCTCGAAGACGCGGTCGCCAAGACCACCGCGAGCCTCGACCGCTTCGACTTCCAGTCGGCGGCCAACGGCATCTACCAGTTCTTCTGGTCCAACTACTGCGACTGGTACATCGAGCTCGCCAAGCCGACCCTGCGCGAGGCCGGGCCGGCCGCGGCGATGACCAAGCGCGTCCTCTTCACGGCCCTCGACCAGGCGCTGCGCCTCCTCCATCCGTTCATGCCCTACCTGACGGAAGAGCTCTGGACGCGGCTCCCGGTGGCGCGCGACGTGGCCAGCATCACCATCGCGGCCTGGCCGACGGCCACGGGCGTCTTCGCGGACGCGCCCGCAGCGACGCTGCTGGAACAACAGATCGCGGTCATCGCGGCGGTGCGCACCGTGCGCGGTGAGAACCGCATCTCGCCGAAGACGCCGCTGTCCATCCTCGTGTCGGCGCCCGATGCCGAGACTGCCAAGCTGGTCGAGGCGGCACGCGGCGAGCTCGCCCTGCTGGCCCAGGTCGGCGAGCTCCAGGTGGCGGTCGACGCGCCGCGCCCCAAGCGGAGCGCGGTCGCCATCGCCAAGGCCTGCCAGGTCTTCGTCGCGCTCGAGGGGGTCATCGACCTCAACGAGGAGATCGCGCGCCTCGAGAAGGCCATCGCCAAGCTCGACAAGGACATCGAGAAGCTCGCCAAGAAGCTCGAGGACGAGCGCTTCGTGGCCAACGCCCCGGAAGAGGTCGTCATCGAGCAGCGGCAGCGCCTTGCCGAGACGCGCGCGACGCGGACGAGCTTTGCCGACAACATCGAGCAATTGCGCTGAGCACGCCCGACAGGGCAGGGTCGCAGAGGCGCCGGCGCCCTGCGCCCCGGACGATCCAGAGGAGAGATTCATGAAGCGCATCACCGGTGCCCTGTCCTTGTTGGCGATGCTGGGCGCGTGCTCGTCCGATGACGACGTGAAGACCGGCACCGACGCGAGCGACACGCGCGTGAGCGACACCGTCGACGACACGGGCGACTCGCTGCAGGCCGACACCAACGCGAGCGACACCGTCGCGGACACCGGGGTCGACGCGGCCGACACCGTCACCGACACGCGCGAGGACACGCGCGACACGCAGTCGAGCGACGCCCTGGACGCGGTCGAGGAGACCTTCGACACGACGCCCATCGGCGACGTCGACACCTCGCCGTGGGTCATCGCCGAGGACGGGTCGTGGGTGCTCGGCCGGCCGCTGACGATCGCCGGGACCGATGGCGCGGCCGATCCCGGGTGGCCGGTCGCCCTGGGTGGAGACTACGAGGCCCTCGTGCCGGTGCGCATCGGCTCGGGTTCGGTCGTCGCCGAGGGCCGCATCTGGCCGGCCCCCGACACCGGCGCGCACGCGGCGCTGGTGGCCGTGAGCGGTGGGCTCGAGGCGGCCCCCTACGGCAGCGTCGAGCGCGTCGTCTATCTCGATGGCCCGTTGGCGCCGAGCGACCGACCCTCGGTCGCGGTCTGCCGCGGCGGGGCCGATGGGGTCGAGGCCGTCTACGCGACCGTCAACGACGCCAACGGCCAGTCGGCGCGCCTCCTCAAGATCTCGACCGACCTCGAGTCGGTCCAGGTCGCGACCTTCTCGGCGCTCACCGGCATCGGCAACACGGTGAAGCTCGGCGCCCCGGTCTGCGGTGGCCCCGGCTTCGTGGTGACCCTCGATGCGCTGGGCGGCGCGTCGTTCACGGCGCCCGACGGCAAGAAGAGCGAGTTCTCGGCGGTGCAGACCGACAACAAGTCGCTGCTCGTCAACGGGCCCAAGGTCTTCGGCGAGAACGCGGCCCAGGTGGTGTCGGCGACGTCGATGCGCATGGTCCAGGTGCTGCGCGGCGACGCCAAGCGCATCTACTACGTCGGCGAGGCGACCCAGCCGCGCACCATCGGCGACACCAACCTCGCCGTCGGCGATCAGCTCATCTACCAGCACGACTACGAGACCTCGACGGGCGGGTCCATCGCCAGCCAGGGGTGGTTCGGTCGTCAGGACATCAACCTCGTCGGGGTCGCCGCGGACGGGCGCTTCGCGGTGGTGTGGACCGACGTCACGACCGGCGCGGGCGGTGACGTGGTCGACGTGGTGCTGAGCGTCTTCGAGCGCACCGGCGCCAAGGCGTGGAACCGTCGGGCCTCGACCTGGTCCATCGACCGGGTCGGCTTCGACGCCAGCGGCGACGTGCGCATCGCGGGCCGCATGAAGAGCCTCGAGGTGCTCGGCGCGACGACGGTCGCGACCGGCCTGGAGGACGCGTTCGTCGCGGTCCTCGGCGGGGCGGACGGCACGCGCAAGCGGCACGCGAACCTCGGCTCTGCGGGCGTCGCCTCGCGCGTGGTCGGGCCGATCTTCTCGGCGCCGGCGGCGAGTGGCTGCGACGCTTCGGGCGCGCTGGATGCGATCCTGGTCGCGACGGGGGACACGCGGGTGGCAGTCGGGGTCGACAGCGCCGGGGTGCGGTGCGCGACCGAGGCCCTCGTCGCGGGTGAGGGGCAGATCCGCTGGGGCGTCGATACCGCGCCCGTGGTCGGGGCCTTCGACGCGTGGTTCGTCCTGCCGATGGCGCCCGTGGGCCTCGGCACCGGCAGTGGCGCGGCGTGGCCGACCGGCGGCGCAGTGCTCGGCGCTGTGCGCGGACGGTTCGTGACGACCCTCTGATCACTGCCAAAGGCCTGGCGGAGCCAGCCTGAGCAACGGCCTATCGACCCGCGGCGCGAGCGTTGCGGGGCTCGAGCTGAACCCTCGTGCCTACCGGCGAGCGGCTAGAGGCTGACGATGCGGACGGCGGGCCCGCTCTCGACGACCAGCGGACCGTGACACTGGTAGATGTCACCGTCGACCATGAAGTCGATGGTGCCCGTCGGCGAGGTGAGGACCGCGCGTCGTGAGACGCGGTCGAACCCGTTGTGCGCGCGGAGCGGGAGGCCGAGCCAGATACGCGGGAGGTCGAGTGCGATCGAGGCCGGCTTGCCGGTCAGCGCGAGGAGATGAAAGGCGCCGTGGAAGCGGTCGGCGAGGTAGAAGGGCTCGAAGCCGAGGCCGACCTGCGAGACCGTGCCGGCGTTGACGGCGATGTACTCGGCCGCCGCGATCGAGGTGCCGTCGATGTCGAGGGCCAGGGTCACGGGGGCCGCGAGGCGCTTCACGAACGGGCCGGCGACCAGCGCGGAGGCCGCCACGTGCATGGTCGTCTCGGCGGCCGTGATAGCCGAGGGGTCGCCCTTGCCGCGCGCGTAGTACTCGTTCAGGAACGACTGGAAAACGCCGGTCCCGAAGAGGAAGCCGACGCGCCCATTGGCCGACAGCGTGCTGCGCTGGCGGGCGGGCGGGAGGCGGCCGTTGGCGGTCGCGGCGAGCAGGACGGAGAGGCGGCTCTCGGGCGTGCCACGCGGCAGGTGCAGCGCGTTGGACACGGTGTTCATCGTGCCGCCGCGGAGCAGCGAGAACGGCGGCAAGGTCTCGCCATAGACCTCGGCGAAGGCCTTGATGGTGATGCCGGCCGTGCCGTCGCCACCCGCGATGGCGACCACGTCGATCTTCTGCGCGCGGAAGTCCTCGGCCACGCGACGGACGTGGTCCTCGTCTTTGCTCTCGGCGACGAGGCCGCGGTCGCCGAGCAGCGTGTGCAGGCGACCGATGGCGGCCGGGTGGCGTCGCAGGTAGCGCGAGCGCGGGTTCAGGATGACGCCGACGGAGAGGCCCATGGGCGCGGATTAGAACGGGGCGCGGTGGGCGTCAACGCGAGATGGGCCGCGGCGGCTGGGCGCGCGGGAATCGCGTCGCGGGCAAAAAAAAAGCCCGGGCGAACCCGGGCTTTCTCTCACCATCAGTGATGGCGCGCTCGCGACCTCAATTGCCCTGGATGATGAGCTGGGTCGGCGCGGCGGCCGTCCCATTCGCATTCAGGTGGATGAAGTAGATGCCCACGGACCACGGGATGAGCGGGTTGAAGCCCACGGTCGCGCCATTGCAGTTACCGCTGAGGAGCATGGCGCCCGAGGTGTTCGGGGCCAGCGTGCCCGGGCCATAGAGCTCCCACGAGGCCGCGGCGTTGCCGTTGCAGGTCACGTTCACGCCCCAAGGAGCCGAGTCGAGGAGGTTGAAATACACCCAGGTCTGCTGATCGGCCGGGCCGCCGAGCGAGCCGGGGAGCAGCTTGCGCTGGCCCTTGCCGATCTCACCGACGCCCTGGGCGCCGGCGATGGTCGAGTTGGGGTCGTCCGGAAGCGTGACGGTGTGCGTGTCGACGGTGAGACCCGTGCCCTGCGTGAGCTCGTTGCCGAACGACGCAGTGTCACCGATGTCCTTGTACTCGGTGTCGACCCCAGGGCTACCGAGCGGGTTCTGCGAGCAGAGGACGCCCTGGTCGCCGGTCAGGACGATGTCGTTGAACTTGATGATCGGGTACGACGCATTGGCCTCGAGCTGGCCGTATGCGAGGGCACCAGCGGTCGCGGTCGCCTCGGTCGCGAGCGTGCAGCCCGCAGGGAGACCCTCGAGGCCGATCGCCACGTTCCAGTAGGCCTTGTCGCAGGAGAGGCCATCGCAGTTGAGCTGCTCCTGGCCCTCATACACGGCGTACTGCCACACCGAGCCGCTGTCGAAGGTGCCCGGCGTCGGGTAGACGTTGCCGGGGCCGGCCGACGGGTCGAGCGTGATGGTGGTCGCGCCGTTCGCGCCCGGGCAGGTGATCTTGATCGGGTTCAGGTAGAGGTGCGTGTCGTCACCCGCGTTCGGGCCGCCGGTGCAGGCGAGGGCGAGCACGCCGGTGTGGCCGCGCTCGAGCGAGCCGCCCGCGGTCGGATAGCCGAAGAGGAGCTCGATCGGACGCTCCGGGCTGGTCTCGGTCGCGGCGTAGCAGGTGTCGAACTTCGCCGAGCAGAAGATGTCCTCGAAGTTCACGGCGATGTCGAAGAAGCCCTGCTCCGCGTCACGCATGACGCT
>JAEUKJ010000048.1 GCA_016792665.1 Deltaproteobacteria bacterium
GAGGGGATCTGCTCCAGGAGCTTCTCGGCCGCGGCCGCGAGCACGGCGGGGTCGAGCTGCATCTTGCCGACGATGCGCGGCCCGAGGCCGTTGTCTTGTTGAAGGATGGCGACGAGCAGGTGAGGCTCGTCGGCGGTCTGATGCCCGTGCTTCACCGCGATGGCTTGCGCCTGGGAGAGGGCTTCACGGGTCTTTTCTGTCGCTTTGTTGAGGTCCATAGGGTGATGATCCTCCGGCACCTTGCCGCGCCGCTGCGTGTGCGTTACCTATGCCGGTCTCGTGACGGGCGCTGGGGTCTCCCCCAGTCCCTCCAGAGCCAAATTCCGAGTGGAATACTGGGCCTGTCCGAGTCCGCCGCCGCGACCCACCCGAGCCTTCTTGCCGGGAGCATCGCAGCGGAGGTGGCCGCCGAGCAGCCTGGCTTTTCCAGGGCTTCCGCGGCAAACCGACAACGAACGCAGTAGAAGCACTCGGTGCTTCGAGGCAAGCGAATGGCGACGAGGAAGGAAAAGTCCGGCACGAAAGTCGCACAGGCGAAGTCGGCCACGGCGGCAGAAGTGCCTGCCAAGGCTGGGTCGCGGGCGAAGCCGGGCAAGGCCACACGCTCGCGTGAGGTCGATGCCGAAGATGACGAGGCCGAGGTCGAGCCCGCCAGTAAGAGCGACGACACGAGCTCCGACGAGGCCGAGGGCGACGTGGACGCCGCCGAGGTGGTCGCCGAGGTCGAGGCCGAGCTCGATCTGGATGACGACCTCGACCTCGGTGAGATCGAGGTCGAGATCGACGCCGAGGTCGAAAAGCTCACCAAGAAGAAGAACTTGCCGGCCACCGCGGCAGGCCGGATGCCCGAGGCGCTGACCGCGCTGAACGTCTATCTGGCGCGCCTCAAGACCGTCGAGATCCTCCCCATCGAGACCCAGGCCGAGCTCGCCGCCGAGTTCCAGCGCTCGGGCGACAAGGAGTCCGCGGCCCGCCTCGTGGCCTCGAACCTGCGCCTCGTCGTCAAGATCGCCTTCCAGTTCCGGCGCCAGTGGGCCGACGTCATGGACCTCATTGCCGAGGGCAACCTCGGCCTGGCCGAGGCCATCCGCAAGTTCGATGCGACCCGCGGGATCCCCTTCCCGAGCTACGCACGCTTCTGGATCCGCGCGCGCATCCTGGCCTTCATCCAGGAGAACAAGCACCTCATCCACGCCGGATCGCGTGCCGCGCGGAAGCTCTTCTGGCGGCTCGAGCGCGAGCGGCGCCAGCTCATCTCGGAAGGGCAGTCGCCCGAGCCGGCGCTGCTGGCCGAGCGCGTGGGCGTCCGCGAGGAAGACATCCGCGAGCTCGCGCCCATCCTCGATCAGCGCCCGGTCTCGCTCGACACGCCAGTGCACGGCGACGAAGAGGGACGTACGCGCGGCGACGTGATGAGCGACCCGCTGGCCCCCGATCCCGAGAGCAGCTTCAGCGGCGAGGAGATCCAGGACACCTTGCGCAAGGTCTTCGCCGAGTATCGCGAGACCCTGGACGAGCGCGAGCAGGCCATCTGGGACCTGCGCCTGCAGAGCGAAGACCCGGTACGCCTGGAAGACCTCGGCGACCAGTTCGGCGTCAGCAAGGAGCGCGTGCGCCAGCTCGAGGTGCGCATCAAGAAGCGCCTGAAGGACTTCGTGCAGCGTCGCCTGGGCGAGGACGTCATCGTCGAGGCCCTCCATTGAGGTCGCGCACGCCGAGCTGGCCCCCGCCTCGGCGCGGCCCTCGAGGCCTCGGCGGTTGACAGCGCGCCGCCGGCTCGTCCGTGCCCTCGCCTCGCGGGGTGCGGTGTTCGCGCTGGCAACCTGCGCCGGGCTCGGCGCCTGTTCGTCCGACGCCGACGAGCCGCGTGACACGATCGACGGCATCGACTCGTTCGCCCCCGACGTCGATGACGTCGCCGATACGTTCGCACCCGATGACACAACGCCGCGCGACACCGCGGACACCGAGGTCATCGCCGTCACTCCCACCTGGGATCCGACCCCGACGGGCCGTCAGGACTGCGCCCCCGGCCGCTCCGCCCCGCTCATGGACGCCTTGCTGGCGCAGGCCGGGCTCACCCGCGAGACCTTCACCTTCAGCGCCGACGACTACGCGGGTTCGGCCTACTTCGCGCGCGGCGACCTCGACGACGCCTTCCTGCACCCGGACTTCCGCGCCCTCCAGGCGGCCCCTCTCGATGCGGGCTGCTTCACCGAGAGGGTCGCCGCCGCGATGGACTCCCTCGCCGTCGGGGCCCATCCCATCGCAGCGCTCATTCGCCATGCAGGCCTCCACAAGCAACAGTTCGAGGGTGGCCCCGAGGCCTCGCCCGCCGCCCCACGCCTCGCGGCCGTCACGTCGGGAGCGTCCCCACGCCTCCGCCTCGCCGCCGCCATCGAGGCCGCGGTCGCCTCCGCCACGGGCGAGCCCTTCGCGCTTCCCGCCAACGCCCTCGACCCCGTCCCCGAGCCCCTCGCCGACGCCCTGGTCGAGGTCTTCGTCGCGATGGCCCACGCGCTCGAAGCCCATCGCGCGCTGGCCGGCACCGCGCCCTACATGCCGCTCAAAGCCTGGGTCGAAGAGGGTGGGGTGGGTCTCGTGCCGGCCGCTCGCTTCGCGATCGTGCGCAACGACGCCGCGCGCGAGCACCTCGAGGGGCGCTACACGCTGCCGACGCTGAACCTCGCCGCCGCCCGCCTCGCCTACGCCATCGAGTCGGTCGACTGGTCGCGCTTCCGCGGGCTCGCCGGCCTCAACCTCGACCTCGACACGCCCGTCGGCCGCATCGTCATGCGTGACGCGGCCGCGGACACCTATCCTGCGAGCGACACGCCCACCTGGTTCCTCCTCGACACCGGCGGCGACGACGTGCACCGCGACGACGTCGGAGCCACGACCGATGGCAAGGCCGGGGTCGCGGTCGCCCTCGACCTGGGCGGCGACGACGACTACGGCTACGACGCCCACGACGAGGGCGGCCGCGCCACCGACGAGGACGGGCGCTTCCCGGCGGGCGACCCCGCCACCGCCGATGGCCCGGTCACGCGCTCGCGTCATGGTCGTCAAGGCTCGGGCCGCCACGGGATCGGCATGCTCATCGACCTCGGCGGCGGGCGCGATCGGTACGCGTCGCTGGCCGCGAGCCAGGGCTACGCCCACCTGGGCGTCGGGGTCCTCTTCGACGACGGCGGCGACGACACCTACGTGAGCGAGGTCGCGAGCCAGGGGGCCGCGGCCTTCGGGATTGGCCTCCTCATCGATCTCGCTGGTCGTGACCGCTACACGGTGGTCCACGCGGGTCAGGGCATGGCCGGGGCCGCCGGCTTCGGCGCGCTGTTCGACGCGCAGGGCGACGACACCTACGAGGCCGACCCCGGCCCGATCGCGGCGGCCGATCCGTCGCTCGCACCGCAGCCGCTCTACTTCTCGCCGCAGACCCCGGGGCAGGCGAACTCGTCGATGGCCCAGGGCGCGTCGACGGGGATCCGCTGGGACGCGGCCGCCCTCTTCATGTCGGGTGGGCTCGGCATCTTGCGCGACGCGCGCGGGGACGACACTTACCTCGCGGCGCTCTTCGCGCAGGGCTCGGGCTACTGGCAGGGCATCGGCCTCCTGTCCGACGGGGACGGCCAGGACCGCTACGACGCCCTCTACTATGTGCAGGGCGCGGGCGCGCACTACGCGATGGGGCTCCTCATGGATGGCGGCGCGGGCGGAGATTGGTTCAATCAGACGCTCGCGCCGATGTACGTCCAGCTCGGCAGCGGCCACGACTTCTCGCTCGGCGTCTTCGTCGACGAGGCCGGTGATAGTGTCTATCACTTTGCCGGACTGGCCGCGGGCGCCTCGAACTGCAATGGGCTCGGCCTCTTCGTCGACAACGGCGGCGACGACACCTACACGACCCCCTCCGACTACGGCAGCGGCCTCGGCAACGTGAGCGACGAGTGCGCCGCCGCGCGCCCCCTCCCGAAGAGCGTCGGCCTCATGCTGGATGCGGGCGGCGTCGACACCTACGCCTACCCGGACTCGACCTTCGCCGTCCCGACCGACGGCGGCACCTGGGGCCACGTCACCCACGCGCTCCCGAGCGAGCACG
>JAEUKJ010000100.1 GCA_016792665.1 Deltaproteobacteria bacterium
GGGCGGCGGCGGCGGCGGCGGCGGACGCATCGCCCTCTCCTATCGCGTCAAGACCTTCACGGGCTCCACCTCGGTCTCCGGCGGTGCCAAGGGCGGCACCGGCGCGGCCACCGCAGGCGCCACCGGCAGCCTCGCCGAGGGCACGCGCACCGATGCCGTCTGCGCGAGCCCCCTCTGCGGCGTCGGTCTCTGCGCCGGCACCTACGACGCGGGCATCGCCGCCTGCAGCTACGCCGCCTCGAACGGCACCGTGTGCAGCGACGGCAACGCCTGCACCACCGGCGAGACCTGCCAGGAGGGCACGTGCACGGGCGGCGCCCAGAATACGTGCAACGACAACAACGACTGCACGACCGATGCGTGCGACGCGCTCCTCGGGTGCCGCTACACGAACCGCGCTGGCGCCTGCGACGACGGCAACGCCTGCACGCAGAATACGCAGTGCAACAACGGCAACTGCGGCGGCGGCATCCCGACCTCGTGCAACGACAACAACGCCTGCACCGCCGACTCCTGCGACCCGGCCACGGGCTGCCTCTCGACCCCGCTCCTCGGCACGGGCTGCAGCGACGGCAATGCCTGCACCACGGCCGACACCTGCACCCTCCAGGGCTGCGCCGGCACGCCGCTTCAAGTCCCCGGCTGCTACGACGCCTTCGCCGGCCCACCCGTCATCGGCCCTGCCGTCTCCGACCTCGTGTCGCGCGATGGCGCCGCCGTCACAGTCGACCTCAGCCTCTACGAAAACGACTTCGAGGACGGCCCCGCCGGCGACGGCAACGCCCTGACCTGGGCCATCGCCGGCGTCGACCCCGCGCTCTTCACCGCCACGCTCGACCCGGTGACCGATGTCCTCGTCGTCACCCCGGCCAGCCCGACCGTCGCGTTCTCGGCGGCCCTGACCCTCTACCTCTACGACGCCTCCGGGCTCTACGACACCCAGGTCGTCGGCTTCACGCACAACGTCTCGAGCTGGCTCCTCGCGACCACCGTCACGCCCTCCCCGCTCCGCACCGGAGGCCAGGTCGCCTCCGTCACCGCAACGTTGACGAGCCCTATCGGGCTGCCGCTCGCCAATCGCCTCGTCACCTTCGAGCGCCTCACCGGCCAAGGCTACCTCGGTGCCCTCCAGGCGGTGACCGACGCGCAGGGCCAGGCCACGGTCGCGTTCGTCTCGGGCTCCGCCATCGGCCTCCACACCGTCTCGGCGGCCTTCACCGACGGTGCCCTCAGCCTCGCCGCCTCGGCCTCCTTCGAAGTCGTCGGCCCCGCCAACGACGCAGCCGTCTTCACCCTCGACCTCACCTTCCACGACGCCCTGACCGGCGACGAGGTCTTCCCCGGCGAGCTCGACCTCGTCTCGCCGGGCCAGCCGCTCGAGCTCCGCGCCCACATCCGCAACCTCGGCGCTGTCGCGACCCCGGCCCTCGACGTCCGCTTCGACGACGCGGTGGTCTCGATGTCGCCGCCCGAGGTCGGCCCGAAGACCGCGCTCGCCACGCTCGCGACCCCTCCCATCGCGGCCGGCGCCGCGGCCGACGTCGCGTTCACAACGTCGTTCACAACGGCCGGGCTCCACCTCTTCAGCGCCACCATCGACCCCGCCGACACCTTCGAGGAGGACGACGAGGACAACAACACCGCCACGCAGGGCTTCTGGATCGGCACCCCGCCGACCCTGCCCGCCGGTGTCATCGCGACGACCTGCGAGCTCGAGACCAGCTTCCTCGACGGCAGCAACGCAGCCGCCTTTGCAGGCGACACGCTGAAGCTCTCTGGCCGCGCCGACTACGCCCCGTTCCTGCCCTTCGACCCCGACCACAGCCTCGGCATCGCCGCCGTGAGAGGCGGCCGCGTCTCGCTCACCCTGCGCGACGCCCTCGGCCAGTCGGTGACCCTCACCCAGGGTCCGACGACACTCTTCCCCGCCAGCGGCGATGCGCCCGCCCACCGCGCCCTCCACACCATCGGCCTCGCCTCCGACCTCGCCGCCCTCGGCCACTACCCGAACCGCTCGGCCGCGGACACCTGGGCCTTCCCCGCCCCGTCCGCCGAAGGCTGCTACACGCTGGTGAGCTGCGTCGACGACGGCAGCTTCCAAGGCTGCTGCGAGAAGGTCTTCTGCGTCATCCCGCGCGGCGCCGATCTGGTCTGCAGCACCCCTGCCCTGCCCGGCCCAAGCGACGCCGAGGTCGCCCCGCAAGTCGGCCTCCCGACCCTCCTCACGTCGACCGTCACCAATCAAGGTGACACCCTGGCCTCGCCCGTCTTCGCGCGCCTCGTCGTCGACGGGGTCCAGGTCGGCCAGGCCCAGGCCCTCGGAACCCTCGGCGCTGGCCAGTCCGTCACCGCGTCTTTCGCGTGGACCCCGACCTGCAGCACCGCGAACGTCGCGATCGAGGTCGACCACGACCAGCTCGTCACCGAACGCACCCGCGCCAACAACCGCTGCGGCCGCGCGACTGCCGACCTCGAGCTGACCAACCTCACCATGCAGCCGACCGACGGCTGCCACGCCAGCCTCGCCCTCACCCCGACCCAGAAGGGCGGCATGCCTGCCCCGTCGGTCGCCGGCTCGGTCTCGATCCTCGGCCCCGACGGCGCGACGCAATCCGCCTCGACCTCCGGCACCTCGCTCGCCGGCCCGTTCACGTTCGACCAGCCGGGGGCCTACGTCGTCTCCGGGCTCATCGACACCCCCATCGCACTCCCGACGTCGTGCGGCGTCGCTCCCGAGCCCCGCGAGCTCGACAACAACACGCTGACCTTCACGGCCTGCGCCGACCCGTCACCGTGGCGCGCGAAAGATGGCCCGAACAACCAGGGCGCCATCGACCTCGAGATCACTCCGCTGCCCTTCCGCTACGACGGCTCGGTCACCGTCACCGCGCACATCACGAACCACGGCCGCCTCCCGCTCATCACGCCGGTCGACGTCCTGTTGTCCTCCGATCAGGGCCCCGTCCTCGAGACCGACGCCGACGCTACCGACGACACGAAGACCCTCGCCAGCACCTGCGCCGATCCGATCCTGCCCGGCGCTTCGAAGTCCATCTCCTGGACCTGGACCCCGCGCTACCGCCCCGACGGCGGCCCCGAGGTCCGTACCCTGCTGGTCGTCGTCGACCCCACCCACGCGCTCGCGACCTGCGGTGCCGACAACGACACGACCACCCGCGGCATCGGCCTGAACCTCAGCGCGACGCTGACCGGCGACGCTCCGCAGTTCGGCGCGACCTCGAACGTCACCGCGACCATCGCCCACTCCGGCAGCCTCATTCCCCACGGCGAGGGCAGCCTCGCGCGCTTCTCCATGCTCTCGCGCACGGGCCTCGAGCTCGCCTCCTCCACCGCCCCCATCACCGATCCGGCCCCCGGCCAACCCGAACTCCTCGGCTTCACGTTCGCCCCGACCGCGGCCATGTGCAACCCGACCGACCCGGCCACCACCTTGCGTGTGCGGGCCGACTCCAACGACCGCTACCTCGAGACCTCCGAGGCCG
This sequence comes from Deltaproteobacteria bacterium, assembly GCA_016792665.1. Lineage (GTDB taxonomy): Bacteria > Myxococcota_A > UBA9042 > PHBI01 > PHBI01 > WYBB01. The sequence goes on from JAEUKJ010000100.1 coordinate 3,504, forward strand.
ACAACACCGCCGACCTCACGCTGCCGAACCTCGTCCCCACCGCCCTCGACTATGCCTCCGACGGCTGCACCGGTCGCTTCGTCGTCACCGTCGAGAACGCCGCGCCGAAGCCCACGACCGCGGTCGGCACCTGGTACGCCGAGGTCACCCTCACCCCGCCCGCGGGCGCACCGACCACCACGCTGGCAGGTCCCTTCGTCGGCACGGGCGCCTTCGAGATCCTCTCGGGCGTCGACGCCCGCAGCGCCGGGACCTACGCGGTCGCCGTGGCCATCGACGCACGCTCCACCACCGCTTGTGGCGACGTCCCCGAGTCCAACGAGGTCGACAACGCGATCACCCGCGCGATCAGCCTCTGCCCCGACCTCACCCCCGAGGTCGCCGGCATCGACCTCCGCACCTCCGGCACGATCCGCTGGGGCAGCCCCTTCACGCTCACGGCCACCGTCCGCAACGTCGGCGTCGGCGCCCTCACCACCCCCGTCACCGCCCGCCTCGCGACCAACACCGGCCCGCTGGCGACCGGCGTCGACGCGACCCGGGTCGGCGACTTCGACTGCGACGACCCGCTCCAACCCGGGGCCGAGCGCGAGGTCTCCTGGACGGTCACCCTCACCGAGGCCGATGGTCTCGGCGCACTGCTCGTGACCCTCGACCCGGCCGACGCGATCTCGGGCGAGTGCGACGAGTCCAACAACACCGCCACGCGCGGGCTCTGGATGGACCTCTCCCCGTGGGAGGACTGGCACGCCGCGAACTTCGGCGCCGTCACCGACATCGAGGCCGCGGGCGAGCCCTCGTGGGGCGGCTCCATCGACGCCGACTACGCCGTCTACGTGCGCGCCCCGAACCCGAACGACCCCGAGCCGCCCATCGTCGTCGGCCCCAGCGGCTCCGAGGGCGCCATCAACCTCCACACCCTCGTCCGCCTCTCGGGCGCCCGCGAGGCCCTCGGCACCGCTCCCCTCGGGGACCCGGCCGCGGGTGACTTCGAAGCGATCGCGTTCTCGACGACGCTCTCGTCCTCGGCATGCGACCCGGACGATCCGGTCCAGGCCCTCCAGGTCGAGGTCGACTCCGGCCAACGCCTCCCCGAGGGCCGCGAGGACAACAACGTCACGCAGCGCGACTTCGCCAACCTCGTCCCCGGCACCCTCGAGCTCTCGCCCGTCACGAACTCCCGCGCCAGCCTCGACCTCGCCGTCACGAACCCGGTCGGAAAGTCCCTGGGCTTCCGCCCCTATCGCATCGAGACCACCGTCACGAGCCCCAGCAACGCCACGGCCACCTTCGCAACCGGCCCCTTCCCGACCGTCGGCCTGCGGCGCGTCGCAAGCCTCTTCGATGCGCACGAGAACGGCACCTATACGGTCACCTCGACCCTCGATCCCCCGACCGCAGACGCCCTCTGCGGCACCGTCCCCGAGCAGGACGAGCACGACAACACCACCACGACCACCTTTCGTCTCTGCCCCGATCTGACGGCCACCCTCTCGCTCGGCGGCTCACTCGCCATCGGGCAGCCGACCCCGATCGAGGTCACCGTCGAGAACACCGGTAATTCGACGCTCATCGAAGAAGTCGAGGTCATCGTCCGTGGCTACTCCGACCTCGACGTCGAGCTCCCCATCGCGCTCGCCCCCAGCTCGCGCATCATCGAGGCCTCACCCGCGGCCCCTCTCGACCCGGGCCAGACACGCAGCACCACCTTCCTCTGGACGCCGCTGACCTCGCACGCGCGCGTCTCGCGTCTCGTCGTCGCGACCCGCGTCCTCGACACCGTGCCCGACAACGGCGCCTACGCCGACGCAGTCTGCGGCACGGCCTCGGCGACGACGCCCGTCGTCATCGCGTTCGACAAGGGCTGCACCGTCGACCTCGACCTCGCCACGTGGCGCGCCTGCGCCGAGGCCTCGGTCACCGCGAACCTCCGTCGTCCCGACAGCCAGGCGCCGCTCGGTGCCTCCGACATCCTCTCCCTCGAAGCCACTCTCGGCCCCAGCGCCGGCACGACCTGGCCCGGCACGACCGGCCCCCTCGCCCTCACCATGAGCGGCCCCGGCTCTGCGACCGCCGAGCTCGACCTGCCGTCCGTCGCGAGCTCGGCCCCCGTCACCGTCTCGGTCACCGTCCTCACCCGCGACGGCGGCTCCTGCCAGGCCACCGCCACGACCCTCGTCACCCCTGGCGTTCCCGACCTCACGGTCCGGTCCGAGACGATCGCGTTCCTCGCCAAGAACGGCGATCCCGCGCCGTTCAACCGCGCCCAGGTCGGCGACCTCGTCGATGTGCGCATGTCGGTCATGAATGCCTCGTCCGCCTGCCAGGCCCAGAACGTCGTCGGCACGGCTTCAATCAACCTCGGCTTCGGCGCGATCGATCTGGGCACCTGGTTCATCGGCCGCATCGAGCCCGGCGCCTCGGCCCCCATCCTCCTCACCCCGAACCCCCTCCTGCCGAACCCGCCCACGGCCGCCCCCAACGACGCCTTCCGCTGGCGCATCACCGCCCCCTCGCCGTGGCTCGACGTCTTCACGCTGAAGATCACCGGCGCGGCTGTGATGGACACGAACCTCACCGACAACGCCGCCACGCGCTCGCTGATGATCGGAACGCTCGGCGCCTCCGATGACGTGCGCGTCTCCATCACCTCTCCCTCGCCGGGCACGGCGCTCTTCGGCGGTGTCGCGACCCCGACCGCCTTCCGCGTCCTCGACGTCGACGCGAACCCCGTCGAGCCCGCACGCCTCTCGCGCCTCGCCCTCTTCGCGGTGGACGACAGCGACGCCGCGCTCGCCGAACCGGTCGATGTCCTCACCGCTGGCACCTACCTCGGTGCGGGTCTCTACGAGGCCACCCTCCCCGTCTCGCCCGCCGCCGCGGGCCGCTCGCTCGAGCTGGTGGTCGTCGGCACGCTCTCCGACTCGGGCCTCACCGGCAGCGACAACGCGACCTATCCAGTGACCCTGGGCGAGGCCTGCTGGACGTCCCTCGCCTCCGACACCCAGGAGGGCAGCGGCCCGAAGACCCTCGCCGTGCGCCTCGCCCTGCCCGAGGGCCTGGCCCTCCCGACCCCGCTCTCCATCGACGTCAGCGACACCCTCACCGGCACCGCCACCTCCGGCTCGGACTACTCCGCCTTCGGCACGCGCTCCCTAACCTTCCCCGCGGGCGCGGTCGACGGCGACGTTGCGACCTTCACCGTGACCTCGATCGACGACGGCCTCCTCGAGGTCCCCGAGACCGTCGTCCTGTCGCTCACCGGCTCAGAGCTCCTCGCCACCTGCGCCGACCCCCACGTGCTCTCCGTCCTCGACAACGACGCCCTCGACTGCCCCTGCGACGACGGCGACAGCTGCACGGTCGACACCTGCGACGTCCTCGGGGCCTGCACGCACAGCCGCCTCGAGGCCACCAACACGCCCGACGCGACCTGCGATGGTCGGGACGACGACTGCGACGGCCAGACCGACGAGGACTTCGTCGGCAGCGCCGAGACGTGCGGCCAGGCCGCCTGCGCGACCGCGGCCACCACCCGCTGCGAGGACGGCCAGATCGTGAGCGGCTGCGACCCGGCCTGGCAGTCGATCTCCGACCTCGGCGACGACCAGTGCACCGACCTCTCTACCGAGCGCGTCGCCTACGCCATCGTCGAAGACCGTCTCGGCAAGGCGGTCGGCACCATCCGCTGCTTCCAGACCGCAAGCGGCCCCGACACCGGACGCATCGCCTGCGACCTCGACCCCGACACCGGCACTCTGCACGTCTACGACGGCCTCTACTGCCCGGGCCCCTGACCGGGGCACCGGGCTCGTCGGGCCGACTCAGCGCGGCGCGCCCTTGCCCAGCGCGGCCAGTCGCTTGGCGGCCGTCCACCCGACATCCAGCGGCGTGTCGCTGACCTTGATCGCCTGGTAGTGGGTGCGGGCAAGCTCGGGGTAGCCGAGCGCCTCGGCCAGCCGCCCGAGGAGGAGGTGGTCCTCGTCACGCAGCTTCTTGCCGATCGGGATGGCGGCGCGGATCGACTCGGCGACCTCCCCGAGCTCCCCACGCTCGAGCTGCACCCAGGCCAACGTATTGGCGACCATGCCCACATAGGTCGACCCGATCGGCTTGGCGAACTCCATGGCCCGACGCGCCACACGCTCGGTCGCCTCGGTGGACGGCCCACGCGCCGCGTCGACCCACGCGAGTTGGTTCAGCGACACCAGGTCTCCTTCGGCGACCAGCTTCGACAAGATCTCGCTGGACTTCGCGAGGTCCCCGCTCCGCGACGCCACCGACGCCGCCATGCGGTCCCACTCGCGCGCCTTCGGATCGGCCACACCCCGCTGCGCGATTCGCGCCTCGGCCTCGGCCCACCGTCGCTCCCACATGAGGAGCTGCACCTCGGCGACCTCCTCGTCGAGCGTCTTGTCCCCAATCTTGGCCAAGATCGCCAGGAGCTCTGCCCGCTGGGCCGCGCTGCCACCGCCCTGCGGGCTCATCATGCGCGCCGCCCCTTGCAACGCCTCCGCACGCGCACGCGCCGGCCACCGCAACGCGAGCTTCAACGCCGACGCGCGCGCTGCCGGGCTCGGCATCGGCCCCGAGATCGCCACCCAGGTCGCCATGGTCTCGAGCTCGTCGCGCCCACCGGCACCACCAGTCGGCGCCACCTCGCGCAACAACGCGAGCCGCGTCCCTTCGAGCTCGTTCCGCGCCCACTCGAGCCAGGTCCTGGCCCCCTCGAGATCGCCGCGCGCGAGGAGGATCAAGGCCCGCTCGCCGAGCTCCGTGGCGTCGCCGCTCGCCGCGACGAGTCGGAACCCGGCCGAGGTCTTCACCCAATAGCCGACCAGCGAGGTCGACTTCGCACCGAACCCCATCGTCACCGTGACGCGATACCCGACGCTGTCGCTGCCCTGCTTGACGAAGGTCCCGAGCGCCCGCCAGAGGTCATAGCCCACGGCCCCGGCGCCGAGCTCGAGGAGCTGCGTGAGCTCTCCGAGGGTCGCACTCTGCTCCTCGCTCGAGCCCATGGTGCGCTGGTGCTCGGGCGCGATGATCGCCGCGATCGCGCGCTCCATCTCCCCCGCACCGGTCGCCTTCCCGACCAGGGCGATCATCGATTCGGACGCGAGCTCGGGGGTCGAGTAGTCCTCGCGCACGGGCAGGCTCACGAGCTGCGGCGCGAGCTGCACCATCGGCTTGAGCTCGCTCAGTGCCTGATGCCGCTCGATGGCCTTCGCCCCGAGGGTGCCCACGAGATCATAGCGCCTCTCGAGGAGCAACAACCCGATGGCCCCGTTCAGCGCGTTGCGCTCGCGCGTCACGTCGCGCAGTGACGTCGCCGCCCCGATGACCTCGTTCACCGGTTGCCGAATCGCCATCGCCGCAAGCCACAGCGCCCCCGCCGCGTCCGACCCCTTGAGCTTCGGCCCGTCGCTCACCAGCGCATCGACCTTCTTCGCGCGCCAGAGCGCTCGGGCATAGGGATCGAAGGCGGCCTCGACCTTCTCGTCGATCGCCAGGCGCCGATACAGCTCGACCGCCTTGTCGAAGTCGGCCCCGCTCTTTGTCACCTCGCCCGCCTCGTCGCGCTCCAGCGCGCTCGCGAGGCGATAGCGCGCATCGGGCCAACCTGGCTCGAGCGCCGCGAACCGCTCATAGGCCACGATGGTCGCGGCCCGATTCCACCCCTTGGCCCACGGTCGCCCGATGAGGTCCATCGACCCGACGAACCCATCGCCCAGCCACACCGCGCGTGCCTCGGGTCCGTCGACCTTGGCCTTGGCGAGCTCGATGCGCCCCGCCTCCGCCAGGCCGAGCTCGGCCAGAGTCACGCCCAGCCGCGCCCGCGTCGTCGCGTCCCGCGGTGTCTTCGCGAGCTGCGCCCGCATCTTGTCGAGACCGGCCGTGACCTGCCCGGACTGCACGAGCGCGATGCCTTCGTGTCGGATGACGACGACGTGCCTCGGCGCGGTCGAGAACCCCTGATAGGCCTCGGCAAAAGCCCGCACGTCGTCGGCCGTGTAGTCGAGCTTGCCAAAGTCCAGAGACGCCACGGCCAACACCTCGTCGCGCCCCTCGACCTTCGTCAGCCGCTGGGTCCACGTCGCGGGCCCGAATCGAACCGTCATCTCGCCGAGCCCCGAGGCCACGACAAAGCCCTTCGGCAAGCGCAACGTCACCCGCGCCCCCAAGGTCGACGCCACCGCGAACCGAAAGGGTGCCGCCTTGTCGCCCAACCCTTCACGCAAGCTCGAGGGCACGAAGTCGAGCGCCATGTACATCGGCACGCCGAAGCTCCCCTCGGCCCAGTCGGTGTTGAAGCTCGGCGACCGCTCGACGCGCGCACGGACGACCACCGCCCCCGGCAACATCTCGACCGAGGCCTGGTCGACCTTGTCGACCTCGTGCAGCGCGGCCAGCCACTTCAGCTCTCCGATGAGCGCCGCCTCGTCCATCCCGAGGTAGGTCTCGCGCGGATAGGACGCGTAGACCCCCTCGTACCTCATGCGCTCATCGACGCTGCCATAGCCGTACTCCGACAGGGTCACCGTCGTCTCGACGCCAAAGCCCGTCGGCTGCTCCGACCGCCTGGGTGTCGGCACGAGCCCACTCGAGCTCGCGTCGATCACCAGCGCGAAGCGCTCGAGATCCCCGATCGGCAAGGTCCCCGCGCCCAGCCCCGACGCCGTCGGATCGATCCAGAAGGCCGGCTCCTTGCCCGCCGCCGGCACATACACGATGGCGTGATCGAACCCCTCCAGCCCCGGCAGCTCGGGGCTGACATCGTCCCCAGTCCCCGCGTCGAGCAGCGCCACCTTCGCCGCGACCCCCACACGCCCCAGCGCATCGACCATGGCCACCGCCATGTCCTTGCAGTCCCCGTACTCGCGCTGCCACACCTCGGCCGGCACATAGGGCACCACCGCGGCCTCCCCCAGCTCGAGCCCGGTGTAGCGCACCCGCGCCTGCAGCGCGCGCAGGACCGCGTCGGCCTTCTCGAGCCGCGTCCCGCGAAGCCCGGTCGGCACCGCGCCCGCCGGCAGTCCCTTGGCAAGGGCCTTGTCGACCTGCGCCCGATAGGTCACCGCCATGTCCTTCCATGTCCCGCCGGTCGACCAGAGCAGGCGCGGCCAGTCGCTCACGCTCGGACGCACGCCGTCTCTCGGCAACAGCACCGCCTCGAGCACGCTCCGCTCGCCGACCTGACGCAGGCTCGGGGCGACCCCGAACGCCTCGAGACCACCGCCCTTCCACACCAGACGCTGCGAGCTCGGCACCTCGACCAGGACCCGCTGGCGCAGCGTCGTGGGGTCGCCGCCGAAATAGTATCGCCCTCCGACCCCGGGGGTCCCGTACGGGGTCTGCGTGCCCCGCGTCTCGAACATGATCTCCAAGGTCGCCCCACGCGCCACCCCGGGCAGCGGCACCACCAGCTGCTTCCGGTCCGTCACGGTCGAGGTGGTGCTCGGGGCCGTCGCCTCCGTCACCGTCGCCGGGTCGAGCTTCAGCTCCCGCCCATCGGCCGTCACCACCCGCGCCCGCACCTCGGGCCGTGCCTCGTACCAGGGTCCCCACCCGGCACTCACCGTCCCCCACGACTCGACGCCGCGTTGGTTGAGGATCCGGACCACCAGGTGGTCGGTGCGCGTCACGCGATGGCTCGCGTCGTAGCGATACCCGCTCGTGTGGACCAGGGTCGCCGAGCCCCCCTCGGCCTTCGGCACCACCACGCTGCGCAACGCCTTGGCTGACAGCGTGAAAGGTTCGGCGCGCCACAACTCCTCGAGCGACACCTCGCCCGCGTGCGCCCCACCGGCGCCAAGCACAGCCACCCACATCAAAGATACCCAAGCCAGGATCGAGTTCGCGATTCGCATGGACGACGCCTCCCAACGTCCACACAGAGCGAAACACACGTCCTCGCATCCAACAAGCGCAGCGCACCGCGATCAAGCCCACCGACCTCTACACGAGATACGGATTCTGCCGCCGCTTCCAGATGAACCCATCCAAAAGATAGTGGGTCAGCTGCGGCCACGCGAGCAGCGGCACGACCACCCACCGCCACGCCTCGAGGTCGACCGTCCCGACCGGGAACAACCACCCGCGCTCGTGCCACACGAGCCGGTCCCACGCCCCCTCCTCGACGAAGGCCAGCACCACCAGCAGCGCCACGATGATCCCAGCCCCGTAGCGAAACACCCGCGGCAGGCTCGCCCCAGCCTGCACGCGACGCCGCGCCGTCATCACGATGAGCACGATGTACGGCACCCCATGCGCGAGCACGTTGGTCACGGCAAAGACGTAGTCGCTCGCGAATGCCACGATCCCCAACCACCACAAGAGCGCCGTCGACCCGACGATGATGTGCTTGCCCCAGTTCACCGGTCGCGCATTTTCGGCACTCTCGCTGCGCCGCTCGCGAACTTCGATCGCGATTTTTGTCACATACGCCAGGAGGCACGCCGCCTCGATCCCCAGCGCGAGCTCACCCACCCAGCCGGGCACGCCTGCCACGAAGTCGCCCGGCACCAGCCACGCGAAAGGCCTCGGCAAGTGCCCGTGCCACCAAAGGATCGGCCCCAGCGTGGCGGCGTAGATCGCCCCCTCGTCGACGACCCTCCGCCACCCACCGCCCTCGCCCGCCTTGGCTCGATAGAGCCGCACCCAGCCGATCTGCTGCCTGACAAAGTGCCACACGGCAATGGCTGCCAGTATCCGCCAGAAATAGATCTCGCCCTCGCTGGCCAGCGCCACCGAGATCGCCAACGCCGCCAACGGCAACCCGAAGTACAGCCCCGCCCGACGCCGGCGCTCGACCGGATCGGCATAGACCAGGACCAGGTTCCCCCACACGTGCGCCACGTCCACCGCCAGGACACACGCAAGCCACGTCCACTCCGGCGTGTCCGTCGCCGCCCCGTCCACGAGGCCCAGCGGCACGCCCACCAACACCAGCAACAACGACGCGACCACCGGCCCGACGAACGCGATCAGATCCCAGCGCCGCGAGAACAGCCACAGCCCGCCCCCGCCGCCCCTCGCGGCCCCTCGACCGCCCTCCGCGCTGCTCATCGCCAGCTCCGCACATCACCCCCACGCGCGGCCAGGACCTCCTCCGCGGCGCGCAGGCCGTGGTCGACCGCCTCCTCGCACAGCGCCACCCCGCTGAGGTCGGTATGCGCGACCCGCACGCGCGGATGCGGCGCGACCCGCGCGCTCTCCAGATGCCGCCTCAGCCCCGGCACCGGTCGCACCATCCCGTGCCCCAGGCGCCCCACATCCGCCCGCACGACACAGCGCCGGATATCGGGATGCCCCAGCTCCAGCTCCGAGAGCGCCGCCTCGACCCATCCCTCGCGCCCCACCGCCTCGCATTGCTTCCGGACCTCTCCGGCCTCGAAGAGGGGTCGATACCAGGTCCACACCGTCGGCCCGTGGTCGCGTCCGCGCTGGTGCTGCGCATCGACATAGCCCACCGACGCGCTGCCGATGAACACCGTGTCCCACGCCTGCGCGACCCCGACCGTCTCCGGCCGCCGGGACAGGTGCAGGTTCACGACCACCCAGGGCGCCGTCGTGAACGCGTCCATCCACGCGGGCGGCGCCTCGCGATACGCGCGGACCACATGTCGCGCCACATGCCGCGGCGTCGCGACGATCACCGAGTCACACGCGATGACCCGCGCGCGCCCCGCCCGATCGACCACCAGCACCCGCGCCCCGGCGTCATCGGCCTCGACGTCCAGCACCATCGCGCCCGTCTCGATGCGCGTGGCCCCGACCTGCCGCGCGAGGTGCTCCACCACGCGCCCATTGCCCTCGGGCCAGGTGATGACCGCGCGATCCTCCAGCCCCACCTCGGGCCTCCGCCGCGCGATGAAATACAGAAGGCCCGCCCACGCCGAACACGCCGCCGCGCTCGTGCCATAATCATCGCGACACGCATAGTCGCAGAGCCACTCGAGTCGCCAGGATCGAAAGCCCTCGGCCTCCAGCCACGCCGCAAAGGTCATGCGATCCAACGCCGCCGCGTCGACGCCGTCCACCTCGGCCACCTGGCTCACCGGCAGCGTGAAGGCCCTGCCCCGTGCCGACACCGCGCCGGCCAGCGCGTCCATCCTCCGCCCGAAGCGCTCGCGCTCCGCCTTCTCCTCGGCGGTCTCGCCGTCCCCTGGATAGAGCCCGGCCGAGAATCGCCCCTCGAAGAAGTGCCGCTCTTCGAGCTCGCGCACCGCGGCCCCCTCGGCCGCGTTCGGATGCCCGTGCCGATCGACCCCCTCGAAGCAGCCCATCTCCCCCAGCAGTCGCACCATCGCGCGATCCTCGGAGAACGGCGCCACCACATAGTGCGCGCCCCACGGAAAGGCCGAGAGCTCGCTCCGCCCCGCCCGCGCCGTGCCCCCGACGACGTCTTCGAGCTCGCAGACCAGCACGTCCCCGCGCTCGCCGAGACCGCCTTCGCCGACCAGCCGCCACGCCGCCGCGAGCCCGGCCACACCGCCGCCCACGACCACCACGCCGCGCCTCTCACGCGCAATATCGGCTGGCATATTCGCAAGCGTCATCCCGCGCGAATCTCGCAGCGCCGCGTGCGCCCGGGCACGACCGAAGTCGAGCAGCTCACCCTCGGGCACGCCGCGCCCCGGACCACACCCGGACAGAAGGCGCGGCGCCAGCCCCATGAACGGCGCGCCCAGCGCGATCCTCAAGAGGTCGCGCCGACTGAGTCCGTCTAGCGCCACCGCTCGCCCTCGGCCTCGTAGCGACGCACCAATATCTGATTGTCGAGGCGATTCACCTCGACCTCGACCCGCGCCATGTCGCGCGGCAGGACGAACATGCCGCGCATGACCTCGCTGTCGACGAAGCGCAGCCCCTCGGGCACGAAGCGCCCACCGGCCTCTGGGGCCCCCAGCTCACGCGGCGCCGCGAAGTCCCCGACCCCGGCCAGCCCGAAGCCCCACACCCCGAAGCTCGGCACCGTGACCTGCATCGGATGGACGACGAAGCCCGCCGCCTCCAGGGTGGCGATGATGGTCCAGTAGCTGCGATTGACCGCCAGCGGCGAGGTCGACTGCACGACCACGCGCCCGCCAGGCGCCACCAGCGCGCGCAGCCGCTGATAGAAGTGGCGCGTATAGAGCTTGCCGAGACCATAGTTGTTCGGATCGGGGAAGTCGACCACGACCAGGTCCCAGGCGGCCTCGCGCCCGTCCTTCGCCTCGCCGTCGACCCACAGGAAGGCGTCCTCGTTGACCACGGTCAAGCGCCGGTCCTCGTAGCTCCGGCGATTCAGCGCGGCCAGCGGCTCGAAGCGTCGCGAGAGTGACGTCATCCCCGGATCCAGATCGACCAGCGTCACCGCCTCGACCTGCGGATATCGAAACAGCTCGCGCAGCGCCAGGCCATCGCCCCCGCCCAGCACCAGCGCCCGCCGCAGCGGCCGCCCGAGCGCCGCCACGGCCGGATGCACCAGCGCCTCGTGGTAGCGATACTCGTCGCTCGCATCGAGCTGGAGCTGTCCATTCAGGTACACCTGGAACGACTCGTGCGCCGAGGTCACGACGATGCGCTGATACGGCGTCGACTCGGCATAGACGATCGGATCGCGGAAGACCCGCTCCTCGGCCATCTCGGTCAGCGCTTCGGCTTTTATCACCCCGACCGCCAGCGCCACCGCCAGGATCACCCCGCGCACCCGCAAGGACGCCCGCGCCGACGGCCTCAGCTCGAACCGCAAGAGCGACGTCGCCCAGAGCCCGACCACCGCGTTCACGAACCCCATCAGCAGCGCCGTCCGCACGAGGCCGAGCATCGGCACGAAGACCAGCGGAAAGAGCAGCGACGCGAACAAGGCCCCGACGTAGTCCAGCGCGAGCACGCGCGAGATGAGATCCTTGAACTGCAGGTCCTTCTCGAGGAGTCGCATCAACAGCGGCAGCTCGAGCCCGACCAGCGCGCCGATGACCGTGACCTCGAGGTAGAGCACGACCGCCACCTTGCCGGTCAGTCCGAAGACGAAGAACAGCACCGGCGCCGAGGTCCCGCCGATGAGCGCGATGAGGAGCTGCACCTCGCAGAAGCCGCGCGCCACGCGCATGTTGATGTAGCGGGAAATCCACGCGCCGAGGCCCATCGACGTCAGGTACACGCCGATGACCAACGAGAATTGCGTCACGCTGTCGCCGAGCAGATAGCTGCTCACGGTCGCCGCGAGCAGCTCGTACACGAGCCCACACACCGCGATGATGACGACGTTCAGAAAAAGCAGCGGCACCCGCCGCGGCCCGTACGCGGCCGCGACCTCACGCCCCACCTCGCGCCCGCCCTCCGCATCCCGCGCCACGTCACCCATGGATGGCGGCGGACACGATGATCGCGACCCCGATGATGACCGCGCCGATGAGGATGGCCAGGGCGGAGTTGTGGTCCTCTTCGATCTCCTTGCGCAGCGAGAATGGCGCGATCTTGACGATGAGCCAGAACGTCAGCGCGAACGCGAGGAGCCCGATGCTCGCATAGCCGAGGGTGATGAGGAGCTGTTTGCCAACCGTCTCGAGAGTCTCCATGTACCTTCCTTCGCTCGCTGATACCGCTATTTGCCAAACCCGAATGATCCACCGCCCCCGCCGCAGTCTCCGTCCATGGCGAGAACGATGATGATGAAGAGGAGCGCCAGGAGACCGAGCCAGAACATCGGGTTCGACGTGAGCTCGTCACCGCCGCTGCTCTCGTCCTCGTCGTCGTCCCCGGCCCCGCCCTGGCTCGCCGACCTCGACTGGCGAAGCCTCACCCCGAAGGCCTGCGCGACCGCATCGCTCGGGACGCGGATGCACTCGGTCCAGAGGACCTCGTCGACCGTCTCTTCCTTCGAGACGAGGCGCGCCCCGAACGCGTAGTCGGCGACCTGGGCCTCGTCCCCCGGCTTCACGAGATAGTCGTGCTCGCCCTCGACCTGCACGACCGTCGCGAGGTTCGCCTCCTTGAGCGCGAAGCGCACGCCGCCGAGCGTGACGCTTCCCCCCGACTCCTCGACCAGCGACGTGTTCAGCGTGCGCGCGAGATACCACTCGCCATCGGTGATGACGAGCCAGTAGAACCCGCCGTTGGCCGACTCGAGCGTGTACTCGGCGTAGTGAAAGGTCTCGCCGTCGACCACGACCTTCCTGACGAGATAGCCACTCACCCGCACGTCGACGCGGCTCGGCCACGCCGGCACCTCGGACGGGATCGGTCCGATCGACGCGCTCCGCAAGAAGGCCTCGCTCAGCGTCGCGCGCGTTCCGATCGGCACCTCGATCGCCATCGCGATGCTCGCCGGCCTGAAGTACACCTCGAGCTCGCCGCCGCGCATCGCGAGCCCGGTACGACACCCCGAACAGACGACCAGGGCCATGCCGACGAGCTGGCGTCGCACGATGCGCGAGCAGCGGGGACAGGTGAGCTCGGAGCTCGGCGCCGCCTTGACCCCGAGCCCCAGCAACGCCGGCGTGACCTCGTGCCCGTAGTGGA
>JAEUKJ010000108.1 GCA_016792665.1 Deltaproteobacteria bacterium
AGCGTCAGCGCGCCCCAGATTCAGTCGCGCAAGGTCCCGGTCTTGGCCTTGGGTCGGCTCCCCGAACGGGTCCTCGGTGCCTTCACCGGGACGGGCTCCGGCTCGACGACCTTCTCGGGCTCGGGCTCGGGCTCTTCGACCGCCACGGGCCCGGCCGGGACCGCGTCCGCGAAGATCGACGCGAGCTCGTCCTCGACATCCTTGTCGGCCATGTCCCGCGCGATGGCGAGCTCCTTGACGAGGAGCTGCTGAGCCCGGTCGAGCATGCGCTTCTCGCCGAACGACAGGGTCTTGTCGAACTTGAGGAGGTAGAGGTCCCGAAGCACCTCGGCCACATCGTACACCGAGCCGGTGTTGATCTTCTCGGTGTACTTGCGCTGCCTTCGGTTCCAGGTTTGCTGGTCGAACTTGCCGGGGCGCTCGCGCAGGATCTCGTAGACCTCGTCGACCTCTTCCTGGCTGATGAGACTTCGGAGACCGACCGAGTTGACCTTGTCGACCGGAATCATCACCCGGTCGCGCTTCGAGTCCATCACCTCCAGCACGTACACGTTCTGCAACGAGCCATACATCTCGATGGTCTCGATGCCCGTGATGACTGCGACGCCGTGATTGCGATAGACGGCTTTGTCGCCAATCTTGAAGGTGGGCTGCATGGAGTCTCCTTCGTCGACCAGGTCACCGAGCTGCGCCGACCGTCAGGGTCGGAGCTCGTCTTCGGTGCATGGTCGCGTAGCCTGTTTGTCGGCAGGCAAAGCCGATACGTCGAACCCTTCACCTCGCGAAGCAAGGCGTCTGGGTGCTCAGAGAGCGTCCGAGGCTTCCCCCGAGACGCATCCGGGGATGCGCCGCGAGGGCTCTGCTGCGGGCCGCTGGTGAGCCACGCGTGCGACTCGCGTCGCCGCCTGCTCGGGGTTGGTTTCGGGTCGTGGGTCAAGCGATTCCGATGGCTGGAGGCGCGGGCCTCGAATCCAGAGGCATGCCCGCAAGGGCAATGCTCCGCGTAAACTCCTGCCAGCGGATGACACCACGGGTCGACAGATCTGTCAACGAGACCCGCGGACTAGCCTCGGACAGGCGCCTCGCGACGCCCATCGAGCCCAGGCCGAACCGCGGAGAGCCCCTCGGCGCCTCCCGCGGTCGAACAGTCCCCAAACCCGCCTGGGGCAAGACCCCCCGCCCCGTTGCGACCGTCGCGGCGCATCGCGAGGTGGCGCCTTGGCGCGCGCCCCGCGACCGAACCCGCGATCCGAGCGCCTCTCAGGCCTTGTCGCCGCCCGCCAGCTGGCGGTGCTTGTCGAAGAGGCGCTTGATCGACACGGTCTCCTGCTTCTCGCGCCAGCCGGCGTTGGGCTTGCCGCCCTTGAACTGGAGCTTGCCGATCGCGTCGATGAGGCCGGCCTTGGTGCCGAAGTTCTTCTTCACCTCGGACGCCACCTCGAAGATGCGGAGCAGCTTCTTGTTGGTCGTGCCGGCGAGCGCCTTCTTCTCGTCGTCGCCAGCCCCGAGCAACGGAACCAGCTTGGCGATGAGATCCTGACGGGTTCCGAACTTCTCGATGAGCAACTGCTTCGGGGTCTTCACGGACATCGGTCCTCTCCTTGTCGGGCGCGTTGCGCGCCTCACTTCCAATGGCATTCGCCCGGACCTGGCGCAGGCCAGACCAGGACGAGGCCGCGCCGGCTACTCCGGCAGCGGCGTCAGCTCGGGCATCTTGAGCTTGAACGAATCCTTGCTGGGCGTGCCGTCCTTGTCGGGCTCGGCCTCGGGCTCGGCGCCGTCCTCGGGGCCGGCAGGCTCGGCCTTCTTCGGCTCGACCTTGGGAGCAGGCGCGTTCTTCTGCTCCTCCTCGACGGCCTTGCGGATCGCCTCCATCTGGCTGCGCGCCTCGTCCTTGTGCGGCCCATCGGGGAACTTCGTCAGGTAGAGGCCCAGCGCCTTGGCGGTCTCGCCGCGGTCGGCGACCGCACGCCACGCACTCGCCATGCGCCACACGAGGTCCTCGCGCTCGGCCAGCTCCGGATAGGTCTCGGTGGCCTGCTTCAAGCGCCACGCGACCGCCTGCCACTTCTCGCGCTGCGCATAGAAGTCGACCGCGTAGAGCTCGTGCTGGAAAAGCATCGAGCGCGCCCCCGCCAGCATCCGCCGCGCCTCGGGCGCGTACTGGCTGGTCGGGAAGGTCGACACGAAGCCCTTCAGCTCGGCCTCGGCCTGCTGGGTCAGGATCTGGTCGAACTCGTGCGCCGGCGGGCTCAAGAGCCACTCCCCCGGGATGCGCTGATAGTAGCTCTCGGCCACCTTGAAGCGCGCGTAGGGCAGGTTCGGGTCGGTGTTGTACTGCTGGATGAAGCCCCGATAGAGCTCCGTCGCCTCGGCGTAGCGCCCCTGGTAGTACAGGGCATCTCCCAGCCGCAGCTTGGCCAGGCTCGCGTACTTCACGTGGCGCGGGCTCGCGGCCACGGCCTGGAAGAGTCGGCTCGCTTTCAGGTAGTCGCCGTCGACCAGCTCGCGCATGCCGTCGTAGTAGGCGCGGCGCGCGACGTCCTTGACCTCGTCGGACAGCGGCGCCCCGGCCGTGCCGCAGCCCGCCACCGCCAAGCACAGCCCGAGCACCGTCGCACCACCGCGGATCGCCGTCGTGAGGCGCGCGCTCAGCCGCCGCGCACTCGGGCCCCGCGCACTCCGGCGCATGGGGGCGCCGTCGCGCATCGCGTACCGCAGAGGCTGGTCTGGAAGGACTCGGTCCATGGGGCTCCCGAGCACCGACGCGCCAAGTCTGCGCGGCCGCGGTGCTCGCTGGAGACAGACCCGCCTGGAGCGCGCCTGTCAAAGCAATTTCGTCGAGACCCGCACGCGGCCGGGGCCGTCGCGGGATCACCTCACAGGAGTCCTCGCAGCGCGAGCCCCGGCGTCGAACGCCCACCTCGTGCCAATCCCGTTGAAGGAGCGCGTGGCGAGCCGGCGGGAGGTATCAGCCCCGGCCCGCGGCTGTCAAGCACGAGTGCGCGACGCCTCCTGCCCAGACGATGCCCAACGGCGCGTCGCCGTGGCTAGGCGCTGCGCTCGAGGGTCCCCTCGGGCTCGTGTCGCCCCATGAGGAGCTCGCCCAGGCGCTGGCCGACCACACTGACCAGGGGAATCGCACGTCGGTAGTCCAGTCGCTTCGGCCCGAAGACCGCCACGATCCCCGTGGCGCGACCGGCGGTGAAGCGCGTGACGACGAGCCCGCACGACGCGAGCCCGGGGTCCGGGGTCTCTCGCCCGATATAGACCCGCGTGTCGGGCGAGCTCTGCACGCCCTCCAGCAGCTCGAGCCACACCTGCCGCTCTTCGATGGATCGCAGGAGCTCACTCGCTCGCTCGGGCGCCTCGGCGAACTCGCGCTGGGCCAGGACGCGCGAGACGCCCTCCACGATGAGGTCGGCCTCGCTCTGCTCGTCGATCGCCAAGGCGCGTTGCCCGAGCTCGAGAGCCTTGTCGGCGAGCGCCGTCGCGGCCGATGGCACCTCGGGGCCCAGCGCGTTCCGGGCCTCGCGCTGCGCCCTCTCGATCGCCTGGCGGACCTCGGCCAGCGACCGCCCAGGCAGGCGCTCGTTCAGGTAGTTCGTGAAGGCTTCCAGGTCCTGCCGCTTCACGTCGCGCGTGACCGTGAGGAAGCGCTCGTGCACCAGGCCGGCATCGGTCACGCAGATGGCCAGCACCCGCCCCGTCCCGAGCCACACGAGATCCATGCGCTGCAGGATCGCCGACTCCAGACGCGGCGACACCACCATCGCAGCGACCCCCAGCTCGGCAGCCACCGTCGCGGCCGCCCCGCGCATGAGCTCGATCGGTGAGGCCGCATCCCGCGCCCCGAGTTCCTCCAGACGTTGCTGGACCCGCCCCGTGGCGCGCCGCGAGAAGACCTGCGGCCCGAGGATCGCGTCGAGGTATTCGCGATAGCCGCGGTCGGTCGGCACGCGCCCCGACGAGGTGTGCGGTTGCGCCAGCAAGCCGCGCTCACCCAGCGAAGCCATGACGGCCCGGATCGACGCCGACGACAGGGCGCTGCGCAGGCGCTCGGCGATCGCCTTCGAGCCCACGGCGTCGCCAGAGTCGATGTGGGTCTCGACGACTTCGCGCAGGATGAGGTGCTCACGGTCCACGACATCGCACCTTGGGAACGCGCGGCCGTCTTGTCAACCGCACCGAAACCCAACGGAAATCACCCGTCGACCGGTTCAGCGGCAGCTCGTGCTCGCCCCGCTCGGTGGACGAGCGATCCAGGGAGTCGCCATGAGCGCGTCATCCGCCGTGGTCGCCTCGGCGGCCTCAGTTCGCGCAGGCTGGCAGGGCGACCGCGACGATCTCGGGGTGGTGCAGCGGCGCGAGGCTCGGCGAGAACTGGAGGACCTGGGCCGTGACCCAGACTCCACCCGACGCTGTGTCGGCGAGGACATCGGGATAGGCATAGGCCCCTTCCCCGAAGGCCGCGGCCGAGCCCCAGCACCCCGAGACGCCGCGCGCGAAGACCCACACCTGCCCGCGGACGTCGGCCTCGACCACCACCAGGCGCTCCCCGACGAAGGTTGCGTGCACACCGTGGCCCGTCGCGGTGCCCTCGGGTGGGGCCAGGTCCTCGTAGGTCCAGGGTGCCCCCCAGGCGGTCGCCGAGGCCACGCGCAGCGCGCCGAGCGCCGCGTCCTGATAGGCGATGGCGATGCGCCCCGCAGGCGACCGCGCAATCGACGCGCTACGGCCCGGATCGCGCCCGAGGCCGCTGTCGACGACCTGTCGGTCACTGGCGGAGAGCGGCCATCGCCCCGCGACCAGACGGCGGGTGTCGGCGTCGTACCAGGCCGCCAGCGGCGGCTCACCCGCGATGCAGCTCGCGAAGAGGCCTTCGCCGAAGGGCAGGCGGTCGACCTCGGAGCGCGCATACACGCGCGGCCGGCACGCGCGCACGCCGGCGACCTCGCCGCAGACCTCGTGGACCCCGCACGGGCCGCACGCCGCGCCGACGCCACTCAGATCGAGTGTCTTTTCGCACACCTCCTGGCCGCCTTCGACGACGCACACCTCGCCGAGCCCGCAGGCACCCGAACAAGGGCTCTCGGACCGCAGCGGCAAGCGGGTCTCGACCACGGTGGTCGCGCTCCAGTCGTCTGCGGCCCGTGGCTCGGCGACGCGGCTCTCGACCCGCACCAGCAGCGCCACGGAATCGCTGCTGTCCGACGCGACGAAGACCAGCCCCGAGAGCCTCCCGTCGGCGCCACGGAAGAGACAGGCGTAGCGGCCGACATCGCGCCCCTCGATGGGGAGCGCGCTGCTCGTGACCGCGCTCCCGCCGTCCCAGCCCAGGTGCATGACGCGCGGCAGGTCCAGGTCGCGGTAGACCACGTCCAGCCCGGCCCCGCGCGCGACCGCCGCAGGGCGTGCCCCACGATCCGGCCCGGGGTCGAGGACGCCGCCCCGATAGGCCCCGCCGGCCCGCGCCGTCACGACCGGCACCCCATCGAGCGCGGTGTCGCTGCGCGCGCCGTCGAAGCGGCTCGCGACGAGGTCTCCGTAGACCGGCTCGTAGCTCACGAGAAGCGGCGCACCGCCCGCGCTCGCGACCAGGCGCCCATCGACGCCCGGCTGTCCGGGCGGCACCTCGGGCAGGTTCGCGCACGTGCAGCGCATGTCGGAACCGCAGCTGAGCGGCGATGTGCCGACGCTCGCGACCGCCCAGCCAGCCTCGCACTCACACCCGGCTGGCGCTGGCAGGCACCGTCCCGAGCGCAGCTCGCACGCCGTCCCTGCCGCACAGCCGCCGCACGGCGGACCGAGGAGGCAGCGCCCGGCGACGCAGGTGAACGGCTCCGTGCACCCGCCCAGCGTGTCACAGGGCGACGGCGCGCAAATCCCAAAGGGTGCAACGGACCCGCCCAGAGCCCCCGCTCCCGACTCCCCGGGGTTGCCGGGGATCGGCGCCGAATAGCCGGTCGCCTCGCAGACCTCGCCGAGCCCCGGGCACGCGCTCGGCGAGGCCGGGTCACACTCCGAGGTCGGCCTGCACCACCCCGAAAAACACACCGCCCCGGGACAGCAATCGGCGTCTCCGCCACACGCGACCGACGGAATGCACTGGCTCTCGGGGCCGCACAGAAAGCCGTCGTCACACTGCGTGTGCGAGGTGCAGCGACGCTCGGGGGCCTGACTATCGGCGCAACCGCACGCGAACGCGGCCACCGCCATGAACGCCATCGACCTCAAGGGCGCGCCCCAGCCCGCCAGCGCGCGAACGCCAACAACAGCAGAGCCCCGACGAGCCCCGGCCCTGCGCCACCGCCACACCCGTCTTGCGACGCCACGGTCTCGCTCCCCGGGGGCACGATGCTCGCCGTGGCCTCGGCCTCGCGCAGGTCCACGGGCGCCAACGTCTCCAGCTCGGCTGCGAGGACCGGCTCACCGGCCCGGCCGAGCGCGTCCACCGCGCGCGTCTCCAGGCGATGCCGCCCGATCACCCAGAGTCGACTCGACGCGACGCGATGAGGTCCCGGCCCGGCCAGCTCGCTCGACCAGGCCCCGCCTTCGACGCGCACCCGGAAGCGATCCGCCGGCCCGATCCCGAGCGCGCGGACCTCCACCCAGCCTGGCCCCTGCGCCTCGATGGCGAGGCGTGGCGCGGTCAGACGCCGCGCGACCGGCGGCTCGCCAAGGCGCAGGTAGAGGGCCAGCCAGTCCCCATTCGCCCCCGCGGGCCCCGACGCGACCAGCGCTGCGCTCACCGGCAGGCCGAGGCCGCTGGTCAGCCCGTCGAGGCCGAGGTCGAAGGTCAACGGCGCTTCGTTCAGGAAGCCCAGCGCGAGCTCGACCACGAAGGGCGCGATGACCTCGAGGCGCGCGGCGCTGAAGATGCGGTTGTCGGGCAGCCCAAGCCGAGAGATTTCCACTTTGTCGACGTGGACTTCGATCTTCCCATCGGTCCTCGGCAGGAGGCCGATGCCGAGCTCGAGGTCGGCCTCGAACCCGACCAGACGCAGCCACCCATCGCCGACCTGGGCCTCGACCGCGACAGTCGCCGCCTCGAGTGCCACGCCCAGCAGCGGGCTCGCCACACCGTCCCCCACCGCGAGGTAGTCCGGGCCGCGGTCGAGGCGCGGCAGCACGACGAGGCGGATCGGAGCGTCCGGCCCGGCGATCGCCGCGGCCCCCGGCAAGAGCAGGTCGAGCGACTTCGCGGTCAGTGTCAGGCGCCCCGCCGAGATCGCCTGGAGGTCGTCGGTCGTGGCGGCGATGCAGAGGGCCCCGCTCTTCCAGAGCGCCCAGAACGCCTCGTTGATCACGGCCGCCGACACCCCGAGCCCGAGGTCGTAGGGCACCGCTCCGCCTGGGGTCTGAGCCAGCCCGTCGAAGGTCGGGCGCGGCCCCGCAACGAAGATGCGATCCGTTCCCACCGCGCCGACGCAAGGGTGCGCCGGGGCGGCGTCCAGGCCCGCGTCGAGCACCACGTCGAGTCCCAGCCCGTCGCCAGCACCGCTGACGCGGAAGGCTTCGCCCGCGGGTCGCGCCAGGATTCCCAGGCGCCGCGCGCTCTGCATCCACCCCAGGAGCGGCGAGAGCAGGCCCGCGAGGTCGAGCTCGGCCTCGATGACCAGCGGCTTACCGTTCAAGAAGCCGTCGAGCACCAGGTTCGCGAGATCATCGGCCAGGGCGTTCATGAGCTGGTCGACGAGCCCGTCGAAAGCGTCGCGGACCAGGGTCGCGAGGCTCGACGCGAGCTCGCCCAGGGGGCAGATCGTCTCGCACTCGAGGCACTCCCCGGTGTTGCCCGGTGAGAGACCATCGAGGCACTCCGAGAGGTTGCAGTTCGTGGTGACCGAGATCGCCAGGTCCTTCACGTCGAAGGTCGAGGGCAGGACCTTCACCTTCAGCGCGCCGTTCGGATCGGTCGCGAGCTCGAGTAGGAGGCGCATGGTGAGCTTCGCCACGCGGCCGCTCGGCCCGTTGCCGAGGCCGCACGCGACATCCCCCGAGAAGAAGGTGCCGTCGACGCCGCCCGCCACCGTGCCGTCGACGAGCCCGATCTCGGCGTCCTCGACATAGACCTCGAGGCGCGCTGGCGACGACCCCGGCACGAGCCGCACCACCATGCGCGAGAGGTCGAGGGTCAGGACGAGGTCCCTCACCTCGGCGTCGAAAGGCCCGAGCGTCGTTCCGATGCTGCCGACCCCGAGGCGCCCGAGGGGGATGACCGCGCGGCCGTTGGCATCGGCCCCGAAGAAGCTCAACACCAAGGCCTTGATGCGGGCCGCGAGGAAGTCGACGCCGCTCTGCGTGACCCGCACGGCGATCGCCCCGGGGATGATGCGCTTGGACGGAAACTTGAATGTTCCCTGCGAGATGCGCGTGCAGCCGTCGCCGCCCGAGCCCCCGATCGAGAACCCGCAGCCCCACATCAGGACAGGCACGAGCGCCAGCAGCACCGCGCGCGAAAAGACGCGACCAGGACGCGCGCCGTCACCGCGACCTCGTGCCGCGCGAGCCACCTTCAGACCTCGACGCGGTTGCGTCCGCCCCGCTTGGCCCGGTAGAGCGCCTCGTCCGCCGTGCGGATGATGTCGATGGGCGACTTCATCTCGGGCGCGAACAACGCCACGCCCAGCGACACGGTCACCGGCACCGAGGTCCCGTCGAAGAGGAAGCGGTGCTCTTCGATGAGGCGGCGCACCTGCTCGGCGTATTGGACCGCCCCCTCGCTCGAGGTCTCGGGCAGGACGAGGCAGAACTCCTCGCCACCGTAGCGCGCGAAGAGCTCGTCGCGCCGCACGCGCGAGTCGACCAGGCGCGCCATCTCACGCAGCACGTAGTCCCCGGTGAGGTGGCCGAGGTTGTCGTTGATGCGCTTGAAGTGGTCGATGTCGAAGAGGATCACCGCGAGCTCGCGCCCGTGACGGCGTGAACGCGCGAACTCGCGCTCGAGAAACTCGTTGAGATACCGCACGTTCGCGATGGAGGTCAGGCCATCGCGGATGGTCATCCGGTAGATCTCTTCGTGATAGGCGCGCTCGACGTTCTGTCCCGCGAGGAACTTGAAGATGACGTCGCCGACCTTTACGAGATCGCCCGAGCGGAGCTGCATCCGCTCGACGGGCTGGTCGTTCACGAAGGTGCCGTTGGTCGAGCCGAGGTCGGCGACCCAGCTCTCACCCGCGATGACCTCGATGCGGGCATGCGAGCGCGAGACCGAGTCCGCATCGAGCACGATGGTCGCGAGCGGGTCGCGCCCCAGCGTCGTCACGCCCGGCGTCAGGTCGTACTTCTTGCCGATGCTGCCACCATAGAGGACGACCAGGCACTCGCGCCCCGAATTCTCGGGCAGCACCAGCTTGTCGCTCAGGGAGACTCGGGTCGTTGTGTCGGTCACGGCGCACCATCATGCCTTCTCGCGAAGGCGTTTACAACGCGACTCCGCTCGGGCATCGTCCCGCGCCATGCAGCACGCTCGGCCCGCTTCCCGCCTCGCCCTCCTCGCCCTCCCCATCCTGGCTCTGGGCGCCATCGTCGCAGAGGCCGCGCCCGCTCGCGCGCAGGAGCCCGTCGAGAGTGGTGCCATCGTGCACAAGGGCGGCTACATCGCCTTCGGCTTCGGCTACGCGGCCGCTTCGGGCGATCGCGGTGTCCCGCTGAAGACCAAGGCCGGCGTCACGCTGAGCATCCCCAGCAATCTCTACGACGAGACGGTGCGCACCGACTTCGGCAGCGGCATGAGCTTCGAGCTCCGCTTCGGCTGGCTCATCGGGCCTATCGCCCCCGAGATCGCCATCTTCGGCCACGGCGGGTTCGACTTCGAGAACGGCGCCGGCTACCCGGTCTTCCAGCTCCGCTTCCACCCCCTCCTCCTGGTCGATTCGCTGGCCGGCAGCGCCTTCGACGCCAACGTCTACGCGGGCGTCGGCTACGCGATCGGCGGCTACCACCATGAAGGCGACGACGACGGCAAGGGCTGGGACGGCCTCGCCATCACCTTCGGCTTCGGCGGCAGCTACGCGCTGTCCTCGCGCGTCCACCTGGCGCTCGACGTGAAGTTCGCGATGCCGCAGTACTCGAAGTGGATCTACGACTACGACGACGACATCGAGTTCGAGCCCGCCTCGACCCCCTCGACCCTCATCGTCGCGCCGAGCCTCCAGCTCCAGTGCTTCTTCTGAGGGCGAGCGGGACCTCGCGAGCCTGAGCAACGATCCGTCTCGCGAGCCTGAGCAACGCATCGGCCTCGCAAGCTCGGCCTCGCAAGCTCCGCATCCGCCGCGCGAACCTGAGCACCGCATCCGCCGCGCGAGCCTGAGCACCGCATCCGCCGCGGGCTTTCGGGGCCGCTACTTCGCGCCGACGACCCTCAGGCTGCGCTGCGTCGTCGGCCGGTGCGTGCGAGCCTCGTGCCGCGCGTCGCGGACCTCCTCGACTCGCGCCGCGCCACGACGAGCCTCGACGCGCCCGAGCCACTCGGCCACCGGCTCGAGGACATCGCGCCGCGCCGCGTGCGACAGGATGAAGTCGGCGTGCGCGTAGTCGCACGTCGCGCCGTGCTCGCGACCGATGATGCGGAAGTGTTTGTCGTGACTGCCGATCTTCGCATACACGGCGTAGGCCATGGCCTCGGTCACGACCCGGTCACGCGTCGCGGTGGTCACCAGCACGGGCTGCGTCACGGCTTGCAGCAAAGGCTCCAGCGAGCGCCCATGTCGGTCGGTGAGACAGCCCTCGCGTACCCAGCGCGTGAGCTGCGCGAGCTCCGTGCCGTGGATGGCCTCGATGGCATGGTCGAGGTAGAGGCGTCGCTCCTCGGTCGTGCAGGCGCCCGGCAGGAAGTGCCGCTGGAAGGCGAAGAGATGCGGCAGCGGTCCGCGCGTCCGCGCGAGCGGCGCGATGCCGAGTGTGTCGATCTTGCCGAACACACTCTCCACGCCCTTGGCGAGCCCGCGAAAGAGAGGACCACTCGCCTCGAGCCCGCCGACCACGCCCTTGAACGTGCCCGGCGTCGCCAACGTCGCGACGCGCCCGATGCGATGTCCGTCGGACCCACCCGCGACCAGGAGTGCGATGAGCCCGCCCAGCGAGTGCCCGATGAGGTCGACGCGCTCGGCGCCGGTCTCGCGACAGATGTGCTCGACGATCGCCGGCACATCGAGGAGGCGCTTGGCGTCGACATCGATCACCGGCTTGCCGGAGCCGAGCCAGCGCGCCGAGCGTGAGCCGCGCAGCTCGCCAATCCAGACGTCGCGCCCCGACTCGGCCAGGATCTCGGGCAACCCGTGGTGGCGATGCACGCCGAAGGTAAAGCGGTTCGAGCCGAAGCCCGGGAGCAGCAGCACTGGCCGCGCCTCGCCGACCAACTGCGGGCGGCTCACCGCGGGACGGTGGCGGAACAGCGTGAGGGCGAACCCGTCTGGGGTGTGGACCGTCGACTGCTCGTACTGAATCGGCATCCGGACCTTCCTCACATCGCTCGGGCCTCTCGGCGTTGCGGCCAAGCGGCGGCCCCTGGCTCGAGGCGAGAGCGCCCGAGAAGGGTGAGCAGACTCGATGAGGGGATACGGTCGTTCGGTCAAGAAGCTTCGGCGCATTCTTCCGAGCGCGTTACGAACCCTCGCAGATCGGCCGTCCAGTCGGCCTCCAGGGCGGCAGAGCGAGCGCTCGTCAAGCGCGACGAGATTGCGTTGAATATCCGCCCCCGGATCGCCGTAGCGAACCCCTTGGTGGTTGGAACGGCATCCCGGAAACTCCTCCTCGGCGCGCTCGGCGTTGCGCTTGCGCTTGCCGGCTGCGGCTCCGGCCTCCACCTCGGCCCGCTCCACCTCTACTGGGGCGACGACCCGCTCGCCACCTTCGACGCCGACCCCGACACCGCGCCGCCCCGCGCGTGGCTCGACGCCTCCGATGTGCCGCACGTCTCGGTGTTCTACGATGCGCTCGCACCCTGGGGAGTGTGGGAGGAAGACGCTGCCTTCGGCTGGGTGTGGCGGCCCTCGGACCCCACCTACGCGCCCTATGCGCGCGGTCGCTGGGTCGACACCGAGGCCGGCCCGACCTTCCTCGAGGACAGCGCCTTTGGCTGGGCCGTCGCCCACTACGGTCGCTGGATGTGGCGCGGAAGCTGGCTGTGGGTGCCAGGCGTACGCTGGGGGCCGGCCTGGGTCGAGTGGCGCGTCGGCCCCGATCTCGTCGGCTGGAGCCCGCTCTCTCCCGACGGCTGGTCGCGCACCAAGCCCGAGGCCGCGTGGCACTTCGTCGCGACCCGCGACTTCCATCGCCCCCTCTCGGTCGTCGACGTCTACGCGACCCGCGACGTGCCGTGGCTCGTCTCGGTCTCGCGCAACTACGCGCGCAAGGCTGCGGACAGCCGCTTCGTCGTCGGCCCCGAGGTGCGCTACGCCGGCTGGAGCGCGCGCCGCGTACCGCTCTCGCGCCTGCCCTCGGCCTCCATCCGCTGGATCCCGCGCTGGGAGCGGCCGCACGCCGGCCTCATGACCGGCTCTTCGACGCGCGCCGGGCCGGCCGGGCCGGACCGGTTCGGGCGCAAGGCCCCAGTGCTGCCGACCCGCTGGCGACCGCATCGCCGGCCGCGCTGAGACGCGGCTGGTGCTTCGCCGCCGACGTTTCGATCCGAAAACGTCGGCGCGAAGCGCTAGGCGCGACGCGGCGCGGGGGTCGAAGGGGGCGGGCGCCCCCTGTCCAACCAGGCGAGGACCGTGACCTTCGCGAAGCGAAGCCCTATCCGAAGGATAGGAGCCGACATAGGTCACTATGTCGGCGTCACGGCACTAGAACGCGAACGAGCTCCAGCGCAGCATCACGCCGATCTCATGGAAGCCGCGCAGGTCGTCGGGGTCCGGATCGCCGCCCGTGATGCGGATCCCAGGCCGCGCATACGGCGCCAGGACCAGCGCCCCGGTGCGGCCGACGCAGTCCTTCCAGAGCGGGATCGGCAGGGCCACGAGCAGCGTGAGGTCGGTCGCCCAGCGCGGAACCTCCCGCCCGCGTGCGCTCTCGGGCGCCGCACTCGATAGGTCACGCTCGGACTCCGGAGGCGCGAAGCCCGTCCGCACGCCGAGCCCGAAGAGGAGGAGGTACCAGGCGGTGACCTCGGCCGTCGCGGTAACGCGCGCAGTGCGGCCCTCGCCCTGGACACGAAGCCCGCCGTGCACGCCGAAGACGTCGTCGAGCCAGCCGACCTCGACCCCCGCCAACGGCCCGCCGTCGAGCAGCGACTCTCGCTCGTCCCAGGCGACGCCGCCCACCAGCCCGACCGACCAGTCGTTGTCAGGCAGGCGGAACGGCACCGCGGGATCGAGCGTGGCGCACCCGCCGACGCCGACCAGGCCCATCGCGACGAGCCCGCGGACCGCTGCGCGTGCACACCCAGCCGAGTCCGCCCCGCTCAGCTCGGGCCTCGAAGTCACCCAGGCACCGGCGGGGGCGCGCTCGGACGAAGGTGGCTGCGCCTCAAGACCAGCGCCTTCTGCCGATGCCCCTCACCTTCGCCCCCTCGCCCGACGAGGCCGAGCAGCTCGGCGAGCTTCTCATGGCTGGTCGCCGCCTCGAGGTCGTAGCCCGCGGCCTCGAAGTCGCTCGCCGCCTTGCGGAACGCGGCCTCGGCGGTCGCCAGGGGCCCCTTGCCACCCGCCTCGTCCAGGATTCCAGTCGCCTCGATGCGCGCAAAGCCGACATCGCCGATCGCACGCTGCACCAGCGCCACGAGCCGCGTGAGCCCGAGCGCCTCGGCCTCGCGCTGTGCCCTCCCGAGCGCCGCCTCGGCCTGCTCCCAGGCCCCACAGGCCGACTCGAGCAAAGCGAGGTTCCGGAGCGCATCGATGAGGGTCGGGCGACGACCGGTGAGCTCGGCGAGCTCGATGGCCCGCAGCAAGGCTTCGCGCGCCTCGTCGTGACGGCCGAGCAGCATGAGCGCCTCGCCCAGGTTGTCCGCCAGCGTCGCCTGGAACCCGAGGTCGCCCAGCTCGCGCGCCGTCTGAAGGGCCTCGCGCCACACCCCGACGGAGCGCTCGAGCCGCTGCGACATCCACACCGCCCCCAGGTTGTTCAGCGTCCGCACCAACCCGCGATGGTCGTGCGTCTTGCGCCGCAGCGCCAGCGCCTCCTGGTAGAACTTCTCGGCCAGCCCGACGTCGCCGCGGTCGAAGTGGACCGCGCCCTGGACATGCAGGACCTCGCCGATGCCGATCTCGTTGCCGATCCGCCGAAAGAGGTGCTCGGCCTTGCGGTAGACGCGCAGGGCCTGCTCGAACTCGCCGACCATCCAATGCAGACGCCCGAGCGCGATGCACGAGTCCGCGATCCCCTGCGGGTCCTGCAGCGTCTCGAGCAGGCGCAAGGCGGTCGTGAGCTGTCGCCGCGCGTCCGGGAAGCGGCCCCGGGCGATTTCGACCTCGGCCAGGCGCTGGAGCGCGGTGGCGCCGGTCTTCTTGTCGCCCATGCGCCACGCGAGCGAGAGCGCCTCGCGGTAGTAGTCGACGGCGACATCCGTGGCGCCGGCCAGGGTGTGCACCTCGCCGAGATCATGGAGAATTCGCAAGCGGGTCGCGAGCTGCTCCGGCTGCACGAGCCGCAGCGCCTCTTCGAGTGACGAGAGAGCCGCGCGCGAGTGCCCTTCGGTCACGGCGAGGCGCGCCGCACGCAGGTGGTAGCCGGTCGCGATGGCGGCGTTGCCGGCGCCCTCCGCGTGATGCGCGAGCTCGCGCAGGAAGAGGCCACGCTGCCCATCGACCTCGAGGCCGTCGGACTGCAGCTCGAGCCACGAGAGCGCGATGCGATGCCAGCGCTGCCGGGTCGTTTGGGGCACCGCCTCGAGTGCGGCCTCGGAGTGCACGCTCGAGCGGAAGCCGAAGCACTCCTCGCCACGGAAGCGCGACGGCCGCGTCTCGATGAAGCGGTGGACCACCAGTTTCTTCAGGACTTGCCGGATCTTGAGCGGCAGGTCGTCCTCGGCGAAGGTGTCGACGAGATCGCCGTGGTTCGGAACCTCGGCCTCGGACTGGCGCTGCACCGCCACCAGTGCCCCGAGCCAGAACTCGCGCCCGATGAGCGAGGCCTGCGCCAGGAGCTCGCGCTCGTCGGCGCTCAGGGCCGCGATGCGCGAGTGGATGACCCCTTCCAGCGCCCCGGGTATCTGCAGCTTCTGGACGGTGGCTTCTTCGAGGACCCAGCGCGAGCCCTGCGAGCTCGTGACCTCGACGATCCCGCCGGCCTCGACCAGCCAACGCACGAGCGCCTTGATCGCGTACGAGTTGCCCGCGGCCGTCCCCAGCAGGCGATCGACCAGCTCGCGCGACGGCGGCTGCGCCAACCCGGTCAGGTAGAGGCGCAGCATCCGCTCCGCCTCGTGGCGGGCCAACGGCTTGAGCCGCGTCACCGGGAAGCGATCCCAACCCGGGAGGTGATCGGCAAGGTTCGGCGACCCCGCCAGGAGCAGCATGATCGGCCGCCCCTTGAGCGCCGTCGCCAGCGCCGTCGCAAGCGCGAAGTCGCGCGCCGAAGCCCGGTTGGCGTCGTCGACCACGATGAGCAGCGGCTTCTCGAAGGCGAGCCCCTCGAGCAATCGCCCCAGCGCCCCGACGCACCGCGCGAGCAGCGCGTCATCCTCGGCGCCGTCCCCGAGCGGACGACCGGAGGCCGTGACCGGCGCCCCGACCAGGTGCGCGATCAGCGTCGCCGACTCGGGGGTGAGCCAGCGCTCGACCGCACGCATCACCAACGCCCCGGCCTCGGTCGCGTCGGCTTCCGGCGGGACCGCGAAGGCCGCGCGCACGACCGCATCCCAGAGCCGGAAGAGGCCGCCGCCGCCGCCCTGGCTCGGGCAGCGGACCTCGATCGCGAAGGTCTCCGGGTCTCGTGCCCGCGCCGCCGCGATGAACGCCGACAGCAGTCGCGACTTGCCGAGCCCGTAGTCGGACACGAGCAGGTGGATGCGCACGAGCCAGTTGGTGACGACCCCGTCGAAGGCACGCCCGAGATCGTCGAGCGCGTCGTCGCGCCCGATCATCGGGTTGTCGAGGTCGCGCGGGTTCCACGCGAAGGGCGGCCACTCGCCGCGCGGGGTCATCGGCTCGCGAACCGCGGCAGAGCGCTTGGCGGAGCCAGCCTGCCCGACATGCTCGCGCCCTTGGGCTTCTTCATCGAACGCTTCGACGCTCATCGATCCCGGTCCCGTGAGAGGCCGGGTGGATTAGCTGGCCCCCGCGACGCTGGCAAGCGCGGGACGCCGAATTCCGCAGAAGCCCTGGCAGAGCCCGCCGCCCCGACAACGCCGCGGCGCCGGACGCCGAACGCCCCAAGCACGTTGCACATGGACACAGGGGCGGGCGGGCGCCCCCCGACGCCCGCACCGTCCCCACGCCGCTCAGCTCAGAGCGAGTGCCGCGGCCAGAGCCGCCGCCACCCCGAGCCCGATCCAGACCCAGCGCGCACGGAGCGCATGCCGGATCTGGTTTCCCCCCTCGACCTCCTCCTCCCCCTCGTTCGTCGGGCCGACCAGCGACCCTGATGGCGGGCTCGCGGCTGGCGACGGCGTTGCCCGAGCCCGCGTCCGCACCGGCGCGACCCAGAACACCACCGGCTCGATCGCCGCGACCGGCGCGCCCCCCGCAACCACCTCGGCCCGCGCATCCGCGACCACCTCGGCCCGCGCGACCACAGCATCGCCATTCGCCTCCGCCGCGACCGCGGCATCGACCTGCGCCTCCGCCGCGACCGCAGCATCGACCTGCGCCTCCGCCGCGACCTGCGCCTCCACCGCGACCGTAACGGACTCGATCTCGACCGCGGCGCTCACCGCGACCGTCGGCTCGGCCTCGATGACCCCGCCGATCGGCGTCACGACTCTCACCCGCGGCGCTGTCGTCCGCCGCCGCCGCTCGACGACCGCCGGCACCATCGCGACGACCTTCCGCGCCAGCGAGTCCCGCGCGCGCACCTCGGCCTCGGCCAACGCCGCGCGGACCATCGTCGGATGGGCGCGCCGCGTGTTCGGATCCCGCTCCTCGGGCCCGGTCACCCACTCACTGCGCGCACGCCGCGCATCGATCGCGCCGAGTCCCGACGGCTGTGCCACCCGCTCGTCATACGACCGCGCCGGCAGGGACGGCGAACACTCGGGGCAGCGCCCGGCGACAAGCGCCTCGCCGCACTCCGGGCAGAGCCTCGAAGCACGCGGCGACACACTGTCCCTGCCGAACGCCGTCATACGGATTGCCTCCGGCGGATCGGCGCACGCTACGGGTCAGCGACGCACGCGCGATCTCCACCGGATCCCCTATCGGTGCGCCGCCTCCACGACTTGAGCACAATCGACCGGGACCGCTTCCAGCGCGGCCCAGAGACCGCTCAAGCGTAGTTGCGCACCAGTACCTCGCCGACCGCCTTGCGCCCCTCACCGTCACGCGAGATCGCCCGCGGCGCGAGCACGCCGTCGATGTGGTGCCCGGCGTAGAGCTCGCGCACGAGCGGCGTGTCCGAGTTCGAGAGCAGGCAGCGCACACCGCGCTTGCCCAGGTCCGTGAACACCTGCGCCAGGCGCCGCTGGGCCTCGACCCCGAAGCTCGACGAGGTGTAGTTCGTGAAGCTCGCGGTCGGCGTCAGCGGCACGTACGGCGGGTCGAAGTACACGAAGTCCCCGCGCTTCGCCTCGGCCACCGCCGCCTCGAAGTCCCCCTGCGCGATGCTCACGCCCTCCAGCGCCCTCGCCGCCGCGCGCAGCCTGTCGGTCGGGCACAGGGTGGGGTTGTCGTACTTGCCGAACGGCACGTTGAAGAGCCCGCGCTGGTTCACGCGATAGAGCCCGTTGAAGCACGTGCGATTCAGGAAGATGGTGCGCGACGCGCGCTCGATCGGCGAGAGCGTCTCGGGGTCGATGGCCCGCACCGCGTAGTAGTACGTCCGGTCGTGCATGTGCCGCCCGAGGTCCGCGATGAGCCCTTCGACGTCGTCGCGAATGACCGTGTAGAGGTGCACGAGCTCGGGGTTCCAATCGGACAACCTGGCGTGCGCGGGCACCAGGTGGAAGAACACCGCGGCGCCGCCGACGAAGGGCTCGAAGTACCCGCCCGTCCACAGCTTTCGGCTCGGCAGCCGCTTCACGATCTCTGGCAGCAGGCGCGCCTTGCCGCCCGCCCACTTGAGCACCGGCTCGCACGAACGTGACTCACGCGGGACCTCGCGCAGCACCACGGGTCGTGCCGGCCTGGCGCCTTCGACCTCGACGCCCGCCTTGCGAGCGGTCGCTGTCCGGCCTGAGCTTGCCTGGTTTTCCTGCGCGAGACCGCGCGACACGGCTTGGGACGAGATACGAGGCACGAGCGAGCTCCGAAAGCGAGGCACGACGAAGCGCGACTCGCCGCCGACACGCCGTCCGGACGCAGGCCCATGCCCGCCCCCTCCCGCGTGCCCGCTCATGGCGAGCCCGAAGACCCCGCCTTCCCAACGGCGCGAGGTCGCGAGGCGAGGTCTAAGGGCCCATCGATCGATCGTCAAAAAACCTGATCGCCCCCGCTCGGCCGCGATCTCGCGAACTCCCGCCGCGCCACCCGGCCGCCCGCGCCTCCGCCGTCCTCCCCACATGGCTATCGACTGGCGCCCTCGACAATGCGTAGGCTCTCCCGGTGGCCGCGGCCCTTCGCCGTGCGCACCCCTGGAGCAAGCCGATGGGCCGCCCGAACCCGAAGACGACGACGCCCGCCAAGCCCGAGCCCACCAAGCTCGCCGCAGCCCCAGCCGACGCCCCCATCGAGGACGAGTCCCTCCCGGGTCCCTTCCGCCTCGTCGCCGACTTCAAGCCGACCGGCGACCAGCCGACCGCCATCGAGCAGCTCGTGCAAGGCATCGAGGCCGGCCTCGTCCACCAGGTACTCCTCGGCGCGACCGGCACGGGCAAGACCTTCACCGTCGCCAACGTCATCGAGCGCACCCAGCGCCCGACCCTCATCCTCGCCCCGAACAAGACCCTCGCCGCCCAGCTCTACGCCGAGTTCAAGGGCTTCTTCCCGCACAACGCCGTCGAGTATTTCGTCAGCTATTACGACTACTACCAGCCCGAGGCCTACGTCCCCTCGACCGACACCTACATCGAGAAAGACGCCCTCATCAACGACACCATCGACATGATGCGGCACGCCGCGACGCGCGCCGCCCTCTCGCGCAAGGACGTCATCATCGTCGCCTCGGTCTCGTGCATCTACGGCATCGGCGACAAGGGCGCTTACGCCGGCATGCTCGTCCACCTCGAGGCCGGCCAGACCTACTTGCGCGACAAGCTGCTGCGCCACCTGGTCGACATCCAATACCAACGCAACGACTGGGACTTCCACCGCGGCACCTTCCGCGTGCGCGGCGACATCGTCGAGGTCTTCCCGGCCCACGAGGACGACGAGGCCATTCGCCTCTCGTTCTGGGGCGACGAGCTCGAGTCGATCGCCCGTATCGATCCCCTGCGCGGCGTGGTGCTGGGCCGCCTCCCCGCCGTCGCGATCTTCCCGAACAGCCACTACGTCACGCCCGCCGCGCAACTGCGCAAGGCCATCACCGCCATCCAGGAGGAGCTCGGGCCGCGCCTCACCGAGCTGCGCGAAGCCAACAAGCTCCTCGAGGCCCAGCGCCTCGAACAGCGCACCATGTACGACCTCGAGATGCTCGAGCAGGTCGGCTTCTGCAACGGCATCGAGAACTACTCGCGCCACCTCACCGGCCGCGCCCCGGGCGAGCCTCCCCCGGTTCTCCTCGACTACTTCCCCGACGAGTGGCTGTTGGTCATCGACGAGTCCCACGTCGCCATCCCGCAGGTCGGCGGCATGTTCCGCGGCGACCGCGCGCGCAAGCAGGTGCTCGTCGACTTCGGCTTCCGTCTGCCCTCGGCCCTCGACAATCGGCCGCTCAAGTTCGACGAGTTCGAGACGCACATCCACCAGGTCATCCACATGAGCGCCACCCCCGGCGCCTACGAGCTCCAGCAGGCCGGCCAGGCCGTCGCCGAGCAGCTCATCCGCCCGACCGGCCTCATCGATCCCGAGGTCGAGATCCGCCCCGTCGCGGGCCAGGTCGACGACCTCATGGGAGAGATTCGCAAGCGCACCAAGCTCGGCCAGCGCGTGCTCGTCACCACCCTCACCAAGCGCATGGCCGAGGACCTCACCGAGTACTTCCAGGAGGTCGGCATCCGCGTCCGCTACCTGCATGCCGACGTCGACACCCTCGACCGCATCGCCCTCATCGAAGAGCTGCGCCAGGGCGGCTACGACGTGCTGGTCGGCATCAACCTCCTGCGCGAGGGCCTGGACATCCCGGAGGTCGGGCTCGTCGCCATCCTAGACGCGGACAAGGAAGGCTTCCTCCGCAGCGAGCGCTCCCTCATCCAGACGATCGGCCGCGCGGCCCGCAACGTCGACGGCACCGTCGTCATGTACGCCGACAAGATCACCGGCTCCATGCAGGCCGCCCTGGCCGAGACCAATCGCCGCCGCGAGATCCAGCGCGCCCACAACCTCGAGCACGGCATCACCCCGACCACCATCCTCCGCCCCTTTCGCGCCGGCCCGAAGCCCGAAGACTACACCCCGACCGAGGGCGCGGGCGGCGGCAAGCGCGGCAAGAAGGGCAAGGGCCGCGGCGCCGAGCGTGCCTCGTTGCGCGACACCCAGGCAGCGACCCTCACCCCGAAGGAGCTCGAGACCCGCATCGCCGAGCTGAAGCGCGACATGGTGAAGGCCGCCCAGGCCCTCGAGTTCGAAAAGGCGGCGGAGATGCGCGACCAGGTGCGCAGCCTCGAGGCCCTCCTTCTCGGGACGGCCTGATCGCATGACCTCTCGCGCCCCCGTCCTGTTCGCCATGTTGGCACTCTCGGCCTGCGAGAGTGCCAATTATCGAGGACGCGATCGCGACAATGACACCGATATCGAGAGTGACACCGATATCGAAAATGACACCGATATCGAGAGTGACACTCACACGCCGAGTGACACCGACTCCGGCCCGATCCCAGCCGGACACCCCTGCCCCGAGCTCGCCTACCCGCCGAGCACGCCTTCACTCTGGGCCGGGGTCGACCGCGCCCCCGTGGCGCTGCGCATCCCGCTTCCACCGGGCGCGACGGCGCCCATCACGCAGGGCAACGACGGCGCCTTCACGCATGTCGGCCGCGAGCGTTACGCGTGGGACTTCGGCGTCCCGATCGACACCCCAGTGCACGCGGCCGCGGGCGGCGTGGTGGTGTGGGTCGAGGACACGCACACCGAGTGGGGCCCGGGCGACGAGCACCTGAACGACGCCAACTACATCGTCATCGACCACGGCGGCGCCCTGTTCTCGAGCTACGTCCACCTCGGCGCCGGCACCGCCGAGGTCCGCCCCGGCGACGTCGTCGCCCCCGGCGAGCGCATCGCCCACACCGGCCTCTCCGGACAGATGACCGGCCCTCACCTCCACTTCCACGTCGAGAATGCCTGGAGCGAATCCCTGCCCGCCGCCTTCGCCACCGAGCACGACGGCTGCACCCTGGTTCCGCAAGAAGGCCAGCTCGTGACCGCCCAACCCTTTCCCCTGGTCGACCTCGATCGCGTCTCCGAGATGCCCGCCGACGCCTTCGCCGAGGACGGCGTCGTCGACCTCCATGGCCTCCCGGCGCGCCTCTTCGAGCGCGAGGAGCACCTCACGATCGACGGCCGCACGACCCTCGCGAACGCGACCGAGGTCTATCTCCTCGTGCTCCCGGCCCAAGGGGGACGCGCCCTCCTCGCCCGCCGCTTCAACGTCGCGAACGCACACTTCACCGGACGCTTCGACCTCGACGAGATCGCCGCCGGTCAATACGGCATCGCCCTGGTCGCCGGCCGCGGCGGCGGGGTCTCGGTCCCGCGCAGCGTGCGCGCCGCCCTCGTGCGCTAGGCACGCGCGCCGACCTCAACGGCCAGGCAGCGGGAAGAGCCCCTTCTCCTCGTAGTCGTACGGATTCTCGGCCTCGGGGTCGAAGTCGCCCGCCGGCAAGCGCGACCGCTGCATCTGCCCCATCGGCAGCGGGCGCATGAGGTGGCCCGGCACCATCTGGTTGTTCTGCGGGTTGTTCATGAGCTCTTCGTCGGTCGGGTCGTAGTCGCCCTCGGCCTGGCCGACCTGGGTCTCGCTCATGACTCCGTTGTTGCTGACGCCGATGCCGCCCGCCGTCAAGGCTGCGTGCCCGCCCGAATACGAGTTGCCGGCAGCGTTCACGACATGCACGTCGGGGACGTCCGCGCCCGTCTTGTGCAGCTCGCGCCTCAAGCGCTTGTCGTCGTGATCGGCGCAGATCTCGTAGCCCATCTTGACCCCGGCCACGTCGAAGCGCGAGCCCCCGTCACGCGGGCCCTTGCCGCGGTTGTACCACTTGGCCGCGCGCTGCCCCGAGGCCGCGGGCTTGCCGCGCCGATGCAACACGCGTTGCCCCGAGGTGTCGCCCGCGTCGCGATGCTTGTTCACCGTGTGGACCCGCTTGCCGCCGTGGAACACGTCCCCGGTCGTGCGCAGCGCCGTCTTCTTGCCGAGGCCGCGGCGCTTCTTCGTGCGCTCCTGCCAGTTCATCGTCCCCGGCATGATGGTCATGTCGGGGTGTGCGGCCGAGAGCTCCTTGAAGTGTCGGCGATACCAGTTGACGTCCGACTTCTTCAGGTTGTCGCCGAGCGCGCCCTCGGGCGCCGTGAAGAGCCCCATGGCGCGGTCGCCGGCCCGCGCACGGTTGGCCGACGCGGCCTCGACCCGGCGGCGCATCATCTCGAAGCGCACGTCGCGCTCTTTCACCGGGGCGCCCTGCGCGTTCGCCATCAGCTCGGCACGGATGGCCGCGAACTCCTGGCCGGTGCGCCCCTCGAAGCCCTGCTCGCCCACACGCATGTTCGCCGCGGTGACGTGCAAGTGCGTGTAGCCGGGCCCTTCCTGCGCAGGCTGCCCACCCGCGTGTGCCGCCGCTTCAGGCAGCGGGTTCGGCTCGACGACCGGCGCGATCTGCCCCTCGGGCCCCTGCACCGGCGCCTGCACGGGCGGCATCACCGCGGCCTGCTGCGCGGCGTTCGGGTCGAGCCGGTTCATCCCCTCGGCGAACGAGGCGGACTTGCGCAGCTGGGCCTTGATCGCGTCCTTGCCCTGGGCTTTGTCCTTGGGATCGGACAGGTGGGCCATCGAGGCCGAGCGCGGCAGTTTGACTTGCGGCATGGAGACTCTCTCGGAGGGGAGAACCCATTCGTTGCATCACCGTCGTCGACTCGCAAGCGTCTGGCGAAAAAACGCAGCACCCAAGCGGCATTGACCGTTGCCAATGGCCCCAGATCGCCGCGCCCTCGTGCCCCTATCCGCCCGCCGCCCAAGGTCCCTGCGCCGTCCTCGCCACCGCTCACCGCGCGTCACGTGGCGCGCGCCGCGACGCGTGGTATCGTGGCCTCCCAGGAGCCCCCGATGCGCCATCACGTCCGCCCCGTCCGCGCCCTCTCGACGGCCCTCGTCACGAGCCTCATCGGCCTCGTCGTGCTCGCCTGCGACGCGACCCCGACCGTCACGCTGCTCTTCGACCGCGGCGCCTCCGACCTCACGACCCATGTCTTCCCGACCGATCTCTACAAGGGCGACGCCGTCCTCGACCGCTTCACCGAGCCGCAGATCGCCATCACCCCGTTCGTGCAGCAGCTGCGCTACACCTTCCAGCTCGGCTTCGCCCCGACGACCGGGATCCGCATCCCCTTCTCGCCGAGCCCGAACGACTCCGACCGCTGGATCGACCCGGCCACCATCACCGACGCCGTCCGCGTCTATCAAGTGTCCGCCGCGGCCACGACCCGCGTGCCCCTGGGCGAGGTCCACGTCCAGCCCCGCACCAACGCCATCCTCGCCCGCCCGCGCGCCCCCTGGGCCCCGGGCCACTACGCGGTGGCCGTCCTGCCCTCCCTCCGCACCCGCGCCGGCGACGCCATCGCGCCGTCGCCCGACTTCCAGATCGCGACGCGCGACGGTGACTCCCTCACCAACGCCGATCTCGTCGCCGTCGCCGCGGTCGACCCCGACATCACCGACCGCACCGACACGCTCGCCTTCTTCTCGTTCACCGTCGCCGACGCAACCGGCCCCATGCGCCTCCTGAAGAGCTACGTCTCCGGCCTCGCCCCCGTCGACAAGGGCGGCCTCGACGAGGTCCTCGACATCACCGCCATCGGCCCGCCCGAATCGCGCGAGATCGCCGTCGGAGGCGCGCGCGTCGTGGCCCAGGGCGACGCGCAGATCGAGGCTCTCTTCGCCGGAGCCGGCGTCGGCGCCCTGCCCAAGTCCGCCATCGCGGCCGTCGTCGGCGGCGCCATCTCGACCCCGGTCTTCGTCGCCGACCCGCTCCCCGATGCGCGCCAGCTCTTCTTCAATGGCACATTCCAGGGTCGCAACCCGCTCCTGCCATTTTCACCCGACAATCCCCTGGCACTCTCGAAGTCGACCCCGACCCGCCTCCTCCCCTATCTGATGGTCATCCCGAAGCAGCACGCCCCCGAGATGCCGGTCATCATCGCGCTGCACGGCATCACGCGCACCAAAGAGGACTGGCTCGCCTTCGCCAACACCGCCTGCGCCGCCGGCCACGCGCTCATCGCCATCGACCTCTATCAACACGGCGCGCGCCAGGCCGACATCGACGTCCCCGAGGGCGACTTCTCCGCCAAGGTCGACCCGGTCCTCGCCGCCTCCGGCGTCGCCTTTCCCGACCCGTTCATCAACCCGACCTTCCTCGCGCGCACCCGCGACAAGCTGCGCCAATCGGTCGTCGACAACCTCGCCCTCCTCCGCCTCGTCGCGGCCGGCGACGGCACCAACGCCCTCATCGACTTCGACGCGGACGGGGCCCCGGACCACTTCGGGCCGGTCCGCGTGGCCGCCATGTCGCTCGGCGCCATCCTCGCGACCTCGATGGTCGCCGTCTCGCCCGAGGTCGACCGCGTGCTCTTGAACGTCCCCGCGACCCACCTCACGCAGATCATCAACGACAGCCCGCGCCTCTCGAAGGACCTCGACCTCCTCATCTATGCGACCGCGACCGCCCAGGGCATCGGCCTCCTCGCCGGCTCGCCGCGCTTCATGGTGCCCGATGGGCCCGAGCGCGAGGTCTTCACGGCCGTCTCCGACACCATCCTCGGCGCCATCGATCCCGCGACCTTCGCCGCCCACCTCGTCAGCGGCGACCTCGGCGGCGCGCCGCGCGTCCTCGTGCAGATCGTCCAAAACGATCAGGTCGTCACGGAGCGCGGCAGCGTCCGCTTCGCCCAGGCCCTGGGCTCGGGCGCCGAAGACCCCTCCGAGGTCGTCGCACTCGCGCCGCTCCTGTTCCCGCTCGATCTCCCGACGGTCACACTCGGCGCGTCCGATCCGCTCCCGCCCATCGCCATCGCCGAGCACGCCGGAGGCCACGGCTTCCTCCTCGACTTCGAGGACCCGGCCGCGACGGCCGCTGCACAAAAGCAGGCGGCCCTCTTCTTCGCCGCTCCCTGAGGGGCGCCGCGCTCGGCCGCACCGGCCTCAGCGCGTCACGGGCCCTGATCGCTATCATCCTTGGGCGGCTTCGCGACCGGCTTGCCATCGGGCCCGAGGTTTCGCGGCGCGGGCTTGCCGGCCTTGCGCCACCCATCCACCGTCTTGTCGTCCATCGTCGGCACCCACCGCGGCCGCATGATCTCGCTGCCCCAGCGCACCTTCTCGACGGGCGGGATCTTGTCGTTCCAGAACGCCGCGTCATACCCGTAGATGTCGTCGTAGAAGACCGGATTGCCATCGGCCGCGAGGTCGACGGTGATGTACTCGGTGACGAGGTCGATCGGCTTCTTCAGGTCGAAGGGCTTGACCACACTGGACCCGAAAGCCTTGTCGATCTCGGCCTGCGTGAACCCGTCGCGCGCGAGCAGCCACTTGCCGAAGTCGATCGCCTCGTGGACCCGCATGCACCCATGCGAGAAGTCGCGCCGCTGCTTCTTGAAGAGCGCGCGCTTGTCGGTGTCGTGCAGATAGATCGCATTGGTCCCCTCGAGCAGGAACTTCACCTTGCCGAGCACGTTGCCCTTGCCCGCGCCCTGCACGAAGACCTCGGTGCCACTGCCCAGCTTGACCTTCTTGATGTTGCTCTTCTCGAGGTAGGTCGCGTCCTTGTCGAGGTTGCTCGCGAGCTCGCCTTCCTCCACGCGCTTGGGCAGGATCCAGGTCGGGTTCACGATGATCTCGTAGAGCCGCGTCCCGAACAGCTTGGTCCGATTGATGTGCCCCTGCACGAGCTGCACCTTGTCGTCATCCAGCTTGTTGGTCCCGACGATGACCCGATGCTCGCGCACCACCTGCCCGTTCTCGTACGCCCTCAGCAGGAACGACGGGATATTGACCCGCAGGAAGAACTCGCCCATGCGCTCGTGCCGCCCCTCGCGCATGCGCTGAACGGCCAGCTCGATCTGCTTCACGCGCCGCTCGATGGGCACGTTCAGCGACTTCATCGTCTCTTCCAGGACCTGACCCAGGCCCTCGACCGGCAGGTCGTGATGCTCCTGATAGGCCTTCACCGCCTCCGCGGTCGGGCCGTCGTACTTGCCGTCCATCTCGCCGGCATAATACCCCTCGCAGGCCAAGCGCTCCTGCAGCTTCACGACCTCGTTGCCTCGCGACCCGGCGCGGAAACGCCAGCCCGAGGACAGCTTCGGGCAACCGCCCTTCTGGTCGATTTCGCGATACTTCGCGAGGACCTCGATCATCCTCCGATATTGCGGATGGGCCGGCTCGATGAGCTGCGACGCCTTGGCCGCGTCGCCCTCCGCGGCCGCCTGCAACACCACCGCGATGTGGTCCTTCAGCGCCTTCCGGTCCCGCTCGTACACCGTCTCGCGCGTGCGCAACATGAACGGCCCCGCCTTCTTCAAGAAGCGGAAGTCCATGACGAGATCCAGGAACGTGCGAAACACCCGCACATCGAGTGGCACATCCGCCGCAGACGGCGCCTTGCCCGACGAGGCCTGACCAATCGCCAGCTCCAGCGCGCCGTCATCGGGCAGCGTCGGCAGCGCCAGGAGGCGCTCCTTCGCCGCGTCCTTGTCGAACGCCGGCGCCTCGAGCAAGCCCGCGACCGTCGAGGTCACCGCGTCACTCTTGGCCTCGCCGTCACCCGAGCGCCCCACCCCGGCCAGCGCCTGGTCGAGTCCCTCCAGGTCGTACGGGGCCGGGTCGAGCGCGTGCTTGTCGACCTCGTGAGCCTTGTCGATTACCGCCGCCCCGAGCGCCGTCAGCACCCCGCCCTTGACGAAGCGCCCGACCCCGAAGCTCGTGTAGAACTCGCCCGCGAAGCGGCGATTGACCTTGGCCTTCTTGAAGACCTCGTCCAGCGCTGCATTCAGCGCCTTGTCGACCTCGACCGCCTCGGCCTTCGCGTGCGCCCGTGCATGCGCCGCGGCCAGCGTCTCCACCAGCCGATCGGCCGCCGCGGCCTTGACCGGGTCCACCTTGTCGGCGTCCTCACCGGGCGCGACCGGCACCTCGCCGTCATCGCCGACGACCGGCCCCTTCGGCTCGGTCTCCGCGACCTCGCCCGCGGCCGCGGCCGTATCCGCGTCGCGCACCGCGACCGGAGCCTCGACCTTCGGCGTCTGCGTCTTCGCGACCTCGGCGACGCGCGCCACGGTCGGCGCCTCGACGCTGCGCGACCTGCCGACCGCGAACGACGCCCCGACCCCGACACCGACGCCCGCCGTCGCGGCCAGCGCCAGGATCCAGCGCGACACCCCGAGGATCGCCGCCCCGCCCTTCGCGCCCGACGTCGCCTCGTCTCCCACGATCACCGACTCGTCACCGCTTTCCATCGGCACCGAAAACCACGCGCGCGCGCGTGGGTCAAGTTTCCAACGCCGCGGCGCCTACTCGTGCAGCCCCTCTTCGGGCACGACCTCGCCCGGCGGCACATCGATCGGCGGAGGCACCGTTTCGGGCGTCGGCACCCCTGGAATGCCATCGTCGTGGCGCCCACCC
>JAEUKJ010000110.1 GCA_016792665.1 Deltaproteobacteria bacterium
CGGCGGCGGCGGCCACGCCCACCGTGCTCACCGCGAACGCTCCGACCGAGATCGCGAACGGGCTGGACTGGCTCGTCGTGAGCCTCGAGGGGGAGCCCACCATCCTCCGTCGCTTCGTCACCGACGGGCAGGCCTTTCTGATGGCCCGCATGGGGCGCGGCGTGAGCGTCTTTGGCTACTACAAGCAGATCGTCGAGCCCGCTCTGAGTCGGTCGCTGACCTTCGAGTCTCCAGAGCTCGATGGCCTGCTCCTGGCCGCGTCCGACGGCACGCGCACGAGCTTCGAGCCGCTCATCCAGTACGTGCCCAATGCGGTCGAGCCGGCCATCACCCAGCGCGGCGCAGGCTACTACAACGTCTTCGAGGGTGCCGACGGCAGCTTCCTCATCGGAGGCAGCCTCGTCAGCCACGCGATGGGCGGCTGGATCTACTCCGCCTCTTACATCCAACCGGTCGATCACATGCCGCGGGCCTTTATCTCGCGCATCAGCTCGGGCGGCGGTCTCTACTGCCACTGACCACGCCGCGCCTCACTCGACGCGTGCGACCGACGCGTGCACATAGAGGCGACCGTCGGCGAAGCGCCAGGAGCTCGGGGCCGCGAGCAGGGCGGCCTCGTCGGCGACTTCGTTGAGCGGTCGACCCGCGTCGTCGGTGACCGCGCGCGGGCGCGTCGCGAACCATGCGACCCACACCTGGGGACCATAGAAGACCGGGCCGGGCTGGACTGCGAGGCGCGTGCCGCCGCCCTCGGTCCGAGTGGTCACGAGCCGCGAGGTCTCCCAGAGGGCAAAGCTCGCATCGTGTCCGGGGACGAACGCGACCCACAGCGGCGCGAAGTCGGTCGCGGCGGAGTCGAGGGATAGATCGGTGGTCGGGGCGAGGGTGTCGACGCTCGGGCGCAGCATCGGAACGAGGGTGCCGGCGCGCTGCCAGAAGGGCACGCGTCCGATCGGGGCCGACACCTCACGCGCCTCGCAGGGGGCGGCCGCAATGAGCGAGCCGTTGGGCAGCCGCGCATCGGCGAGGCCTTCGGTGGTGACCACCGCACCGGTCCAGCCATCGACCCAGGTGCCGGCCGGGAAGACGACCTGGCGTTTGCGCGAGCCCTCGGTGACGACCGGTGCCACCAGGAGGGCGTCGCCGAGGAGGTATTGATCTCCGGGCTCGACCCCGCACTCGGGGTGGGCCAGGCCCAGCGGGCGAACCAACGGGCGACCGCCTCCGGGGCCGAGATCGCCGAGGCGGTTGGCGAGGCTCGCGACGTACGGATAGAGGCGGATATGGAGGCGCGCGTGCTCGCGATAGTCGTCGAGCATGGCGTCGTCCCAATTGAAGTGGTCCTTTTCCCAGGGCACCTGGTTGTCGCTGCCGCCGACCTGCATGACGGGCCTGAGCGCGGTCAGCTCGAACCAGCGATGGTAGGCCTCGTTGCTCGGCGGGCCGTGTCGATAGCCACCGGTGTCGGCCGCGAAGAAGGGATAGCCGCTGGCGGAGGTCGAGAGTGCGTAGGACAGTGCGGCTGGCAGGCCTCCGACGCGGCCGCGGCCGTCGTCGCCCGGGTCGCGATGGCGCGCGAAGTCGGCGTCGAGATCGCCGGGCCAGAGCGCGTCGATCGACCCGTGGCCGCCGGCTTTTCCCGCGCGCGCGAAGAGGAAGCCGTCGTACCCGAAGATGTCGGGGGCGTCGCTCAGCGCGGCGCGATAGGTCTCGTGATAGAGGCGCGCATAGTCGTGGTGCATGGTGCGCTCGTCCGAGCCATCGGCAAATTGCCATCGATTGGTGCGCAGGCCGGGAAATCCGAGCACGACATCTTCGGCGAAGTCGAGCTTCGCACCTTCGAGGCCGAGGTCGACGTAGGCCCCGAAGGACGTGGCCCAGAAGTCGCGTGCGGCCGTGTTGGTGAGGTCGACCGGGGTCGCCCCGAAGGTGTTGAGCAAGAGGCCCGCGGTCGGGGGAAATCCGGAAATATCCGTCAATGTGCCAAAAATGTCGGTGGCGTCGGGTAGCGCATAGGGAGTGTGCCACACGGCCATACGGAAGCCCTCGGCGTGGGCGTAGCGGATCATCGCGGCGGGGTCGGGGTAGTCCGCGGCGAAGTCGAAGGTGTTGAGCGCGGTGGCGTAAGGGCGATCGATCCAATAGGCCGAGGTCGGGAGATCGTGGGCGCGGATGGCGGCGAGGTCGTGCTCGACGCCGGGGTTGAAGGTGTCGGTCGGGGTGGCGGTGCCCTGGCCCGGGGTCTCGTCACGCCAGATCCACGGGCCGAAGCCCCAGGGCGGCGGCACGCGCGGGAGGCCGCTCAGGGCGTAGTAGCTGCGGTAGAGGTCGAGGGGGTGCTCGGCGGCGAAGAGATGGATCTGGAAGGATTCGATGGGCCCACCGATCGTGACCTCGAGGCGGCCCGGGGTCTTCTTGCCGATGTCCCAGCTCTGGGCG
This sequence comes from Deltaproteobacteria bacterium, assembly GCA_016792665.1. Classification (GTDB taxonomy): domain Bacteria; phylum Myxococcota_A; class UBA9042; order PHBI01; family PHBI01; genus WYBB01. Next base: position 2,440 of record JAEUKJ010000110.1, read on the forward strand.
TGGTTCGTGTCGACCCAGAGCGCCCACCCTGCCGACGACACGACCAGCGGCACCGTGACGTGGCGCTCGTTGTAGAAGGTCTCGAGGGTCGGGTCCGCCTCGAGCTGCATCGGCAGGCGACGACCCTGGAGGGTCGGGCCATCGTGGAGATTGCCACCGCCGTACAAGATCTGGCTCGGGTCGTAGTCGATCGCGAACTGCAGATAGGCGGGCGCGGGACTCGAGCGCACGGCGAAGGTGACGCGGTCGTCGTGGACCTCGGTCGCGCGGAGCTCGGCGAGGGTGACGCCCGCCGGCCCTTTCGATGACACCACGGGCCACGCATCGTCGCCGGCCGTTTGGAATGTCACGCGCTGGCCGACCTCCCAGGTGACCTCGGGCATGGTCGCGAGCGCCAGGAGATCGGAGTCCGACTCGAGCCACCACGGGTCGAGGTTCCACTCGGCGAGGTCGCCGTCGCTGATGCGTCCCGCGCGAAAGGACAGGGCGTCGAGGTGGACCAGCGTCACGCCGTCACGCACCACGCCCGGCCCCTGGTCGAAGAGCCGGATCGCCGGTCCCGGCTCGACGACTTCGCCGTCGGTATCGAAGGGCGCTTCAGTGTCGCGGACCTCTGCATCGTCGACCGCGCCGACGTGAGCGTCGCCGCACGCCGAGAGCAAGGCCGACGTCGATAGCAGCGCGAGCAGTGCGAGACCTTTGGACAAGCGCATCATGGGCGCAGGCTAACACGCCGTCAGAGGTCTTGGCCGCCCGGATCGCAGGGGCCCGCGTGCGTCTTGAAGTCGCCGCCCTCGATGGTGCCGCAGTTGTCGAAGCTCTCGGTGCCCGCGGGCAGGGTCGTGTAGTGGGGGCGCACGCCGCTGTCGCTGAAGAAGAGCACGCCGACGGCCGCCGCGCCCACGGGGTTCTGCCCGCAGGTGAGTCCGGTGCCGGGGCGGCCCGGGTCGTTCAGGTTGATGTTCCAGGTGAGGTAGGGATAGGTCGTGCCGGCGACGGTCGTGTTGCTGGGCAGGCCCTGGTGGCCGAAGCCGTCATCGCCCGAGGCGGTCGCGCGCGTCGTCAGCGTGCACTGGAGACCCTGCATGGCGGCGACGTTGAAGCCGATGGCGAGGTTCCAGTAGACCATGGTGAAGTCGGCGCCGACGAACTCCTCGCCCTGATAGATCCCGTACTGGAAGACGGGCGAGGCGATGCCACAGGCCGCGTCGTTGTTCTGGCAGATCGCGCTGCCGACGCCGCCGAGGTTGCGCTGGCTGCAGAGGGTGTTGCAGAGGTCACCGGCCGTGCCCGACTCGCAGACCACGTCCAGGCACTCGTCGATCGGGCCACCACCGCAATCGCAGTGGAGGGAGGTCGTGTTCGTGTTCGTGTTCGTCAGCGGCCGCGGCGGCGAGAGCTGGTTGCCCGGAACGGCAGTGGCCGAGTCGAAGGTCTCGGACCAGACCTCGGCGCCGAGCGCGTCGGTGCAGGTCACGGTGAAGTCGTCCATGTAGAGGTAGGTGCGGCGTCCCTCGAGCGTCGTGGCCGCGCCGGCGGTGCAGGCGAAGCCGAGGACGCCCGTGTCGCGGCGCTTGCCGGCCTCGTCGAACACCAGCGTGATGGCGTCGTCGATGGTGTCCGCGTCGTTGCCGTCGGGGTACTGGCAGTCGAACTTGGCCGAGCAGAAGACGTCCTCGAAGTTCACGGCGATGTCGAAGAAGCCCTGCTTGGCGGCGCGCATCACGGTCAGGTTGAACTCGACGAGGGTGTCGGCGTTCTCGATGCAGGGCTTCTGCAGGCGGCAGAAGTTGGGCGCCTGGCAGGGGTTGAAGTAGTCCTTCGGCGCGGCCAGCGTGTCGGTCGCGGTCTCGTCGTACGGGGTGGCGGGGTCGTCGACCTCACCATCGTTCGCGTCGGCATCGGCAACCACGATCGCGCGCAGCTCGAGCTCGACGGTGTTCAAGGCGGGACTGGTCGGCGTGCCGCCCGAGGCGTCGCAGGTGCCGACATACGTCAGGGATCCGAGGCCGTCGCCGTACTGGCCCGCGCACAGATACGGCTGCGTCCAGACAGTGTTGTTGCCACCCGCGAAGAGGCCGGCGTCGGTCGTGTTGTAGACGGTCGCGCGATAGCAGGTGTCGACGATGCCGGGCAGGTCCAAGGGGGCGACGCGAAGTTGGTAGCCGCGCGCCTCGGGCTTGGCGGCGCCGTCGTCACAGGCCGGGAGGACGACGAGGCTCGACGCGATGAGCAGAGGACTGAGCTTCATGGAAGACCTCGAGGCCCAGCGTGAACGGCGCTGCTGGGCGAGGGTGGGAGGACTCTTCGAGAGCACCCGCAAAGGCACGAGAGTCTCTCAGGAGTGCCCCAGCTCGCGCGCGAATGCAAGCCGCAGGCTCCGTTTGGCAGCCTGGCTTCGCCAGGCCTTCGGCGGAGATCAGGTCCATGGGCAGCCTGGCTTCGCCAGGCCTTCGGCGGAGATCAGCCCTGGACCTCGACCAAGTGGCGCGGGGGCAGCGCGCCGGTCTTCAGGAGCGCGATGGCCTGCA
>JAEUKJ010000115.1 GCA_016792665.1 Deltaproteobacteria bacterium
CTACCACGGGGTGCCGCTGCCGCTGGACCCGACGCCGCGGCCGGGTGGCCAGGCGCATGGCCTCGAGGCCGCTCTCCAGGCCATCCTCACGAGCCACGGGACGGTCTCTTCGGGCGCGCACACCCTCATCGCGATGAGCGACTTCCACACCGCCGACGACCACGAGGCCCTGCGTCGCGTCGCGTTCATCGCGCGCCGCCATCGCCACCAGCTCGTCTTCGTCCAGCCCACGGGCGAGCGTGCTCACCTCGGCCCGCGCGGTCGCCTGCGCACGCCGCGCGACCACGAGCTCATGCAGGCCCTGCTCGAGGTCTCCGAGCTCCGCTCGCAGGAGTTCCTGCGCATGGCTCAGGCCGTGCTTCGCCCCGCGGGCGCGATCTTCGTGACGGCTCAGGCCGGCGATCCCCTGGCGCGCGTCCTCCAGCGGCTGCGCAACGTGGCCTGACGTACCCGTCTACCCGCGCCTTATGGAGCACCCGCCCGCCCGGCGTCAGGCCCGCGCCAGCGAGCCAGCCATAAAGACAGGTGGCCAGCCACCGAAGCCGTGGCTATCATCCGTCCCGCCATGGCCAAAGCCCCAATCAAGCCCGTCCTCGATCCCGTCTACAGGCAGAAGGTGCTGCGCCTCCTGAATGAGCGGCACGGTTCCTCCCTCCGCGACGAGCGCTTCGAGCTCGACGCACGCCGCGAAGGCGAGGAGGCCGTCGTCCGTCTCGTCCTGCGCAGCAACGACAACACCAACGTCTACACGATGGAAGCGGCCATCGAGTCCTCGAAGTACCCGGCGCTGACCGAGGCGCAGGCGGTCGACATCACGTTGGACTTCCTCGACTGGTATGTCGGCGAGTACTTCCGCGAAGAGCGCGACGCCCTCCTGCCCCTCGACTGGAAGAGCATGCGCTTTGGCGATCTCGACGTGATGGCGCGCGGCGACGTGCGCAACGAGTTCCTCGATGACGCCGCCGACGCATGGCTCCGCGGCGAGCACGAGGACGTCCAGAAGAAGCTCGCCGCCCTGAAGAGGCACTGACCATGTCCGAGTCCGCGCCCTGGTCCGATCTCGAGCTCGCGCGCTTCGTCCGCGCCGTGGGTCACGGTGTCGTCGCAACCGTGCGAGCCGATGGCAGCCCCGAGGCCGCGGTCGTGGGTCTGGCCACGAGCGACGATCTGACCCTGTCCTTCGACACCCTCGGCTCCTCACGCAAAGCCGCGAACCTGCGCCGCGACGGCCGTGTGGCCGTGACCGTGTGGCTCGGCGACGTGACGCTCCAGCTCGAGGGCCTGGCCGACGAGCCGACCGGCGACGACCTGGCCGCCCTCCAGGCGACCTACTTCGAGGCCTTCCCCGAAGGCCGCGAGCGTCAGACCTGGCCCGGCATCACGTGGTTCCGAGTGCGGGCACGCTGGCTCCGCCTGAGCGACTTCGGCACCGAGCCGCCGACCGTCATCGAGCGTCGACGCGACTGACCTCGGCATTGGGCCGGCACGTCGCCGCCCGGAAGCGTTTAGCGGCGCCAGAAACGCGAAAGGGCGAGGAAGACCTCGCCCTTCGGCTCTATCACCGGGCGAGGAAGACCTCGCCCCTACCGAACCTCGATCGAGCCGTGGGCGGCTCCACCAGGCCTTTGGCGGCTGATCAGAACGGCCACGACGAGTTGGGGATCGGGAAGTTCGCGGTGATCTGCGGCACGCCGCCGGGGCGGGTGATGCGCGTCACGACCCCCGAGGGCCAGTCGATGTAGTGGGTGTCCCACATGTCGTTGACGACGAGGCGGACGTCGGCCCACTGGTCGCGGAGCTGGCCGTAGATGTAGATGCGCACCGTGGTCGTCGAGGGCCCGAAGCCCCAGTCGTCCCAGTAGTGGACGCCGACCTGGTAGCGCACACCCTGCTCGGGCACGTCCACGTTCAGGTTCTCCGGGCCGGCCCCGTCGACGTCGTCACGGTCCAGGCGCGGGTTGTCCTGCGGGCTGGCAAAGCCCCACTCCGGGGTCGTGTTCTCCCAGTAGCAGTCGAAGCGCTGGTGGAAGTACGCGCCCGCCGCCGAGGGGTGGAGGAAGTGGAGGTCGACGTCGGCGCCGACGAGGTCGGTCTGGTCGGCGTCGGTCGGGGTGTTCCAGAGGAGCTCGACGTGGATGGCGTCGTTCGAGGTGACGATGACACGCTGCTCGGCGTCGGAGCAGCTCTCGTTGCCGAGGGCATCGAAGACCTTCAGGCGGAAGATGTACTCGCCGATGATGTTGGCCTCGAAGGTCGGCTCCGCGACGAACTTGCTCGGGCGCAGCGTCGAGGTCGAGCCGTTGGGCTGGATGACCGTCCACTCGAAGTTGTTGATCGTGCCGTTGGACGAGGTCGACTGGCGGCCCGAGAGGTGGAGGTTGGTCTGCGGGATGACCTCGGCGCCCTCGGCGATGGTGATCTTGGCGACCGGGCAGCGGCCGTCCGTCCCGAAGCCGCGCAGCGGGATGTCGACCTGCGAGAGGTAGGCGTTCGAGGTGATCTGGAGGAGCCCCTCGTCCTGGACGAACTGTCCGTCGTTGCCGAGCACGGCGACGGACCCGGGCAGGTAGGTCACGGGCACGACGACCTTGGCGTGGGCGGCCACGGTCAGCGGGAAGACGCCGATCTGGCTCTTCTGGACACCGAACACGCCGCTCGGGTCGGTCGCGATCACGACGTCGTTCAGGATGAGGTCGACGTCGCCGCACGACTCGACCTCGACGTCGATCTGCGCGAGCTGGCCGACGACCTTCGAGCCGAACTCGACGCGCATCGGGTTCACCTTGATGCACGGGCCGGTGAGGTTGGCGAACAGGTTGAGCGTCGTGCCGTTGGCCGCGGTCGCGTCGTTCGAGAAGAAGACGACCTGGCCCTGGGCCGACTCGGGGCCGCTGGCCGTATAGGTCACGTCGACCGTGGTCGCGCTACCGCCGGCGATGACGAGCGGGCTCGGCAGCGTGATGCCGGTCGACGCGCTCTCGGCCGAGACCGAGTAGCTCTGGCCCGCGATCGAGACGGTGTAGCCCGGGTGGCCCCCAAAGACGATGCGCGAGACCGTGAGGTCGGCCGAGCCCGTGTTCAGCAGGCTCACCGGCTTGGTCGAGGACTGGTTGGCCGAGACGAGGCCGAAGTCCAGGGACGGCGGCGAGAGCACGAGCTTCGCGAGCGACTGCTCCGGCGTGACGTTGAAGACGAACTCGGTCCCGCTGTTCAGCGTCGTGTTCGTGCGGATGCGAACGACCGCCTTGGGGCGGGCGCCGTCGCCGACGACCGTCGCGTCGTAGGCGATCGAGAAGGAGTGCCCGAGGCTGTCGGGCCACACCTCGACCGGAGCCTCGGCCGAGGGCACCGGCAGCGAGGTCACGGTGAAGGCGCCGGCCGGCGTGCTCTCGATGGCGATGTCCTTCACCATCAGAGCGCCGTTGCCGGTGTTGCTGATGCGGAGGCGGGTCGGGAGGCTCGGCGAGACGCTCACGGCGCCATTGGCGGCCACGGGGCGCTGACCCTCGCTCACCTCGATCTTGGCGATTTCCTCGCGCGAGATGCCGTTGTCACCGCAGGCGACGAGGGCGGCGAAGGCCCCCACGACTGTCATTGCCCATCCGCACGAGAAGCCAAGATGCCGCATGCCTATCCTCCGAAAAGATCCGACGGCGCGCCCCACTCGTTTGCGAACCTGATGGCGTCAGGCGGCCGACGAATCCAGTGAGCGCGGCATGTGTGCATCCTGCAAAACCGTCTCGAAGGGAAGAAGCTGGAACGTATCGACACGAACTTTTCTTTCACGGTCCCGCAAGTGCGCTTGGAATGGGCGCACGACGGGCGTTGGCGCAGTTCGATATGTTTCGGGCAGGAAACGAGCGCGCCTCACGTCCGATCGAGAGGCATTCTCGAAACTGGCTCCGAGCCCCGTCGTTGGCTGCGGCGGCGGGGTGAACGCCACAGCCGGCAACACGTCGTCGACTTTGCGCGGGACGACTCAGCCTCGCGCCCAGACGCGAATCCAACCGGGATCGGTCGCGACCAGCGCCTCGGCGCACTCGCGCGTGATGATCGTTGCGTCGCCGCGGTCGCTCTCGGCGATGGCCGTTGCGCCGGACTCGAGGTCGCGCGCGGCCTCGTCGGACAGCTCGAGGTACGGAACGGAGCCGTTGCGCGCGAGGTAGTACCAGCGTCGGTGCCCACGGGTCTTGCCCTCGACCCGCCCCCCCTGCACGAGCTTGCGCAGCCGCTCGACCTCTTCGGGTGGCAACACCAGCGGCTCGACCGGGGTCCACTCGGAACGCTCGGCCCGCCCCTCGTCGCGTCGCTGCCGGCCGCCATCGCGCCGCTCGCCACCACGTTGGCCGTCACCACGTTGGCCATCGCCGCGAGGCCCCTGCCCGTCGCGCCGCTCACCGCCGCGAGGCCCCTGCCCGTCGCGCCGCTCACCGCCGCGAGGCCCCTGCCCTTCACGCCGCTCTCCGCCGCGCTGCCCATCACCACGAGGCCCCGGTCCGTTCGGACGGGTGGTCTCGCGCGTGTCGACCTCGGCCTTCTTGACCTGATCGGCCGACACCAGCCCCGCCTTGAAGAGCTTGTCTCTGAGATCGCTCACCATCATCTCCCGGGCGAGGCTGGCCTCGTCCCTTCCCATTCGTCGCGAGCGCGGCGAGCTTGCAGCCCGCTGCTACACGACCGCGCGCACCACGCAGTTGTCCGGAAAGATCTTCCGACGCGTGAGGCGGTATCGCTCAGCCAGGGCCTCGGAGTCGAGCACTTCGGCCGTCTCGAAGCCGTGTGACGCGAAGAATGCGGGGGCCTCATCGGGCTGGAGAGAGAACTTCAGCGGCTCGCCGATCGTGCCGAGCAACGCGGCGCCGGCCCGCCTGAGGCGCGCCTCGAACGAGGCTCCGGGCGGGGCCGACCACATGTCGCAGACGATCTCGGAACCCGTGGCGCCCAGCGTCCGGACGGTGTCGAGGGTCTGCGCGATGGCCTCTTTGTGGAGGTACATCGCGACCCCTTCCCACACGAAGAAGGTCTTTCGTCCCGGCTCGAAGGTGTGGGCCTTGGCGAGTCCCTCGGCCAGCGACTCGCGCTCGAAGTCGATCGGCAGGTAGATCGCCGCGCTCTTCGCCTCGGGCACGCGCTCCGCGATGAGAGCCTGCTTCTTCCGCTGCGTGGCCGGGAAGTCGACCTCGTAGAACGGGCGCCCGTCGAGCGCCGCCGCGAAGCGCAGGGCGCGCGAGTCGTAGCCCGCGCCGAGGACCACGACCTGCTCGCCGCCTCCGGCGAGGAAGCTCACGAGCGCGTCGTCCATCCAACGGTGACGCAGGGCGACGAAGCCCTGGAGGGCTCCGGGCCCGAGCGCCAGCCGCCCGTTGAAGCCCATCTGCACCATGCGCGCGACTGGCGAGCGCACCCACGGACGCCAGCTCTTCGGCAGGAAGCGCTCGGCGTAGGGATCGTCCAGGACGCGATCGGCCTCGGGGCGCGCCGTCTCGATGGCGCGGAAGAAGCAGACCGCCTCGGCGGTGAGGGATGGGCCGCGAGGCATGAGCTACTCTCCGTCGACGAGGTTCAGCCCGCCCGCGTATCCGTAGGAAACATCGCGATCGTAGCCGTACACGATGACGCCGATCGGCTCGCTCGCCACGACCTTGTGCGTCCCGTCGGCGACCTCGACGCGCGCGACCTTCCAGACCCCACCCGGGACCTGCACGAAGTTCGCGTTCGGCACCTGGATGCCGTCCAGCGTGACGGTGGCGGCCATGGGCGCGACCAGGTTCACGTAGTCGAAGGCGTACTTGTTCGGGGTCAAGAAGACGTAGTCCTTCCGGAACTGCTTGACCGGCGGCAGCATGATGAGGGTCGGGTCGCCGACCGCCGTGCAGGCCGAGGTCCCGTCTGAATAGGTCGAGCACACGTGGCCGGCGGGGCAGGTCTGCGAGAAGCCCGGCGTGCACGCCGGCGGGAAGCAGGCCGAGAGCCCGCCGAAGAGGTCATAGACCTCGCAGGTGTAGCCGTGGGCGCACTGGGCCGCGCTCACGCAGTCGGAGTAGGCCGGCGGGGTGACGACCTCTCCCGAGCTCGCGAGCAGGTGGCCGACCGAGATGGGCTTGTCGGCGTCGATGACGAAGTCCTGGGTGGTCGAGATCTCGAACCACTGCCCGCGGTTCAGCGTCCGCGGCTGCGCGATGTTGGCGGGCGTGAAGGTCACCGAGGTGCCGTTCTCGCTCGCGATGATGCGGTAGTAATCCTCTTCGGACTGGCGCACCTTCGACTTGGTCGCGATGTAGCTGGTGCCCCAGGTCGCCACCGGGAACATCTGGTGTTCGAGGTGGTCGGCGCAGCAGACCGAGCCGGACAGCGCCGCCTCGTGCCCGGCGAAGACCGCGACCGGCTTGTCCGAGGTCACCAGCGACCCGGTCAGGTCGCCCTTGTCCTGGTTCGACTTGACGTTGAGCACCTGGTACGGGTCGAGGGTGTAGGTGTAGCTCTGGCCGGCGGTCATCGCGGCCATGTTCGCACCGGCCAGCGTGCGCGCGGACGGGACGATGGTCACCGTGGTCTGGGTCGAGGCCGCCGCGACCGAGAAGGTCCCGCGATACGGGATGGTGGCACCGCTGGTCGGCCCAGCCCCGGCGAACTCGAAGCGGCTCATGACGAAGTACTCGCGGCCGAGGGCGTTGGCAGGGATGAGCATCGACGCGTCGTTCGAGAAGACGTCGACGTTGTCGAGCGGGTTGAACTGGTAGGCCACGATCGGCGCCGTCGACTCGATGCGGT
>JAEUKJ010000133.1 GCA_016792665.1 Deltaproteobacteria bacterium
ACGCACGCGGTCGACGCGACCGTCGACGTCGAGGCCGCCTCACTCGTCGCGTGGCTGGCAGGGCAGGGGGCCGCCCCCGTGGTGATTGCGGCATCGGTGCGTCGCTATGGGCTCGGCATGCTGGACGGCGTGAGGCTCGGCTTCACCGATGCCTGCCTCGGACCAGGCGGTGCGGTCTTCGCGCTGGCCGCGGCCGAGGCCTCACCCGACACCTTCGATGATGGGGTCGTGACCGGCTCGGTGGTGGCACGCCTCGACGCCGCGGGCACCGTCACGGCGATGGCGCGCATCGCGGGCGAAGACGGTGGCCCTGTCGACGCGAAGGCCGAGGGCGTGGCGTGGGTCGGCGCTGGCCTGGACCCGGACGTGTGGGTGGTCATCGACCGCGACGATCCCGCGGTGCCCTCGGAGCTCTGGCGCGTGCGGCTCAGCGACGCATGAAATCCTGAACGGGCGTACAGTCGAATTCCTTGCCGACCTCGCGAGGCCCGCTTAGGGTCCGCCCGTGGCAACTTCCATCAGAGCCGCCTCGGGGCGGGAGCGTGAGCGGGGTCGGGTGCGGGACGAGGACGAGACCTCGGGTCGCGATCCCGTCATCCGGCTCGAGATCTACGGTGTCGTGGTGCTGGCCTTCGCGGTCGCCCTCACGCTGGCCCTCGTGTCCTACGATGCGGCCGACGTGGGTGCCGGGCTGAAGGCGCGCCTCGGTCGCGTCGCCAACCTGCTCGGGCCGATCGGCGCGCACGTCGCCGACATGTTCCTGTCGGCCGTGGGCATCGGCAGCTTCGCCATCGCCGCGGTCTTCGGCTGGCTCGGCTTCTCGTACGTGGTCGGCCGCCGCGCGCGCATGGCCAAGCTCGACCTCCTCGGCGCGCTCGCAGGGCTGGCGTCGCTCATCGTGCTGGCGCATGTCATCGCGAGCCCGATGCGCCTCCTCGAGAACCCGCCGGGCGGGCATCTCGGGGCGTGGATCGGCGAGGTCTCCTCGAGCCTCCTGTCGACCGCCGGCACCTTCCTCGCCTTTGGCGCCCTCGCGGTCGTCTCGGCGATCCTGCTCACGCGCAAGAGCCTCATGGACCTCCTGCGCGACGTCGGCAGCGCCGGCAAGCGCGCGGCCACGCTGGTCGGTCGCGCCGTCCGCCACGGTGAGGACGGGCGCACGGCCGACGGCTACGACGAGGACGAGGTCTACGAGGAAGAGGTCGACGAGGTCGCGGCGCGCGCCGCAAAGAGGAAGGCCGACGGGGTCGCGCGGGCGCAGCGCAGCAACGAGGCCGCGAAGCCCGCCGAGCCCGAGGTCCAGGCACCGGTCGAGGTCGCGACGCCGAAGAAGGCGCGGGCCAAGAAAAAGGCCGAGCCGGAGGTCGCCGAGGCCGAGGCCGCCGAGCCGGCGGACGACGGACCGCGCATCGCCGAGCCACGCCGCGGCATGATGACCGCAGCGCCGGTGGTCGCCGAGGACGAGGAGGCCGACGAGGACGAGGACGTGTCGGAGGACGACGAGGTCTCCGAGGACGACGAAGGGGACGAGGACACCGAGTACGAGGAAGGCGACGAGGAAGAGAGCGACGAGGACGCCGAGTACGAGGAAGGCGACGAGGAAGAGAGCGACGAAGAAGAGGGCGACGACGGCGACGAGGACGAGGACATCAAGATCGTCGAGTCGGCGGCCATGAAGCGCGCGCGCGAGCTCTCGCCCGAGGCCATCGAGGCGGGTGCCGCGGCCCAGCTCACGCTGCCGTCCAAGGAGATCGAAGAGAAGCCCTTCGTGCTGCCGACGCTGTCGATGCTCGACTATCGTCCGCCCGAGACGACGACCTACGACCGCGAGCTCCTGAAGCGCAACGCGCAGATCCTCGAGGCGAAGCTCCTCGACTACAAGGTGAAGGGCAAGGTCGTCGAGATCCACCCCGGCCCCGTCGTCACCATGTACGAGTTCATGCCCGCCGCGGGCGTGAAGGTCTCGGCCATCGCCAACCTCGCCAACGACCTCGCCATGGCGCTGGCCGCGATCTCCATCCGCATCGTCGCGCCCATCCCGGGCAAGAACGTGGTCGGCATCGAGATCCCCAACGCCGCGCGCGAGACCGTGTGGCTCAAGGAGATCTTGTCCGACGGCGGCTACGCCCGCGCCAAGTCGCGCCTCACGCTGGCGCTCGGCAAGGACATCGTCGGCAACCCGACGTGCATGGATCTCGCGAAGGCGCCGCATCTCCTCGTCGCGGGTGCGACCGGCGCCGGCAAGTCGGTCGCCATCAACAGCTTCGTCGTGTCGCTGCTCTACAAGGCCGAGCCCGCCGACGTCCGCCTCATCATGGTCGACCCGAAGATGCTCGAGCTCTCGATCTACGAGGGCATCCCGCATCTCCTCCTGCCGGTCGTCACCGACCCCAAGCAGGCCGCGACCGCCCTCAAGTGGGCCGTCAAGGAGATGGAGCGCCGCTATCGCCTCCTGGCCGACATGGGCGTCCGCAACCTTGCGGGCTACAACCAGAAAGTCCTCCAGCTCCTGGAGGACCCGAGCATCCGCCTGCCCGAGAAGCTGCGTCTGGCCAAGCTGAAGCGCGAGGCGAAGGGCGAGATCGACAAGAAGGGCGCCATCCTCGATGCCGACGGTCGTCCGGTCGAGAAGCTGCCGTCCATCGTGGTCATCATCGACGAGCTCGCCGACCTCATGATGGTCGCCAGCAAAGAGGTCGAGCACTGCATCGCGCGCCTCGCCCAGATGGCCCGCGCCTCCGGTATCCACCTCATCGTCGCGACCCAGCGCCCCTCGGTCGACGTCATCACCGGCCTCATCAAGGCGAACTTCCCGACGCGCATCTCGTTCCGCGTGGCCTCGGGCATCGACTCGCGCACCATCCTCGACCAGAAGGGCGCCGAGGCGCTGCTCGGCATGGGTGACATGTTGTTCCTGCCGCCGGGCCAGGCGCTCCAGCGCGTGCACGGCTGCTACGTGTCCGAGGAAGAGGTCCACGCGGTCGTCGCCCACCTCAAAGAGCAGGGCGCCCCCGAGTACGACATGGGCATCCTCGTCTCCGACGACGAGGACGGCGAGTCGGGCGAGTCCCTGCCCGAGGGCGACGGCGACGACCTCTACAACCAGGCCGTGCGCATCGCCGCCGAGGCGCGCTACATCTCGACGAGCTACCTCCAGCGGAAGCTCAAGATCGGCTACAACCGCGCCGCGCGCATCATCGAGCAGATGGAAGAGAACGGCATCATCGGCCCCTCCGACGGCACGAGCCGCCCCCGCGAAGTCTTCATCGATCCCATCTGATGGCCACCCCTCCTCCATCTCCCGAGGCCCCTCGCGCGCTGCTGCCCGAGGTCGATCCCTACGCCAAGCTCCCGGCCGAGGCCCATGAGGTCCTGGCGCTCTCGCCGACCCTGGCGGTCCTGAAGCTCGGCCTGCCGCTGGCCCTCGCGTCATTCTTCCAGGCCGGCTTCAACCTCACCGAGGTCTGGGTCTTCGGCAAGGTCGGTGACAACGGCGCCTCGCTGGCCGGGGCTGCTGTCTCTGACATGCTGACCGCGTTGTTCGCGCTCCTGGCGAGCGGGCTCGGCAACGCGGCGGTCACCCAGATCTCGCAGGCCACCGGCGCCGGCAACGAAGAACGCGCGCGCGCTGCGGCCCGGTCCGCGGTCTTCATCGGGCTCTTGCTCTCGTTGGGCTCGGCGGTGGTCGGCCTTCTGGCGACCCCGCTCGGCGAAGCCTTCATGCACCCGACCGCGCGCGAGGCGGGCACGGCGTTCTTGCGCATCATGGCGCTCGGCGGCTTCGGCACGGTCTTCATGGTCGTGGCGATCGGCATCTTGCGCGCCCGCGGCGACTCGGTGCGGCCGCTGGTCCTCATCGCGTGTGTGTCCATCGCGACCCTCTTGCTCGAGATGGCGTTCATCTTCGGATGGGGTGGGCTCGACCCCTCGGGCATCGTCCCTTGCGCGTGGGTCACCGTGATCTTGCGCGGGCTCACCGGTATCTGGGGTCTCTGGATGGTGAACGGCACGCTGCCGCTCCGCCCCGCGCGCGGCACGCCGTTCGTCGATCGCAAGGTCTTGTCCGAGCAGGTCCGGATGGGCCTCATCTCGGCCGTCCAACAGTCGGTGCGCGTGCTCGGCATGCTGGCCCTGGTGGCGCTCGCCAACCTGCGCCTGGCCGAGGACTCGGGGCACAACCTCTTCATCGCGCTCACCGTGTGGAGCAAGATCGACATCCCGATGATCATGCTCGCCTTCGCCTGGGGCGGCGCGACCGCGCCGATCGTCGGCATGTCGCTCGGCGCGAAGGAGCCGGAGCACGCGCGGCGAGCGGCCTGGGCCGGGGCGCGCGTCGCGGCGTTCGCGGCGCTGGTCAACGTGATGATGGTCTTCGTCTTCGGGGCCGATCTCGTCTCGGCCTTCCTGCCGACCGAGCCCGGGGCCGCGGCTGACGCGTTGTCGCTCTTGCACCACATCGCCCCGGTCTATCCGCTGATGGCGCTCGGCATGGCGATCGCGTACGCCTTCAACGGGGCCGGCGACATGGTGCGTCCGCTCATCTGGGACGCGGTGTTGCTGCTCGTGGTCCAGGGCGCGTTGGCGTTCTTCCTCGGGGCCGAGGACACGCTGGCCGCGACCGGCTTCTTCATCGCGCTGACGATCTCGGGGGTCTTCCAGGGGCTCGTCCCGGCGTTCCTGCTCTATCGGCGGCGCTGGTCCTGACGTGCACATCGCGCGTGACGAAACGCCGCGTCTCGGCTAGTCGAAAGGCCATGTCGAACACGTCGCAGACCCCGAAAGTCGTCTCGCTCACCCCGGCCGTCTTCCACCTGCCCGAGAAGGTCAACGCCGTCTCGCGCAGCTACGGCGAGAACCCGATCGTGCCGCGTGGGCCGAAGTTCAAGCCGGTGTTGGATCGCGTGCGCCATGGCCTCGTCGCGGCGCTGGGCGCCGACCAGGACTACGAGGCGATCCTGCTCACGGGCAGCGGCTCGACGGCCATCGCCGCCGTGCTGGGCTCGTGTCTGCGCCCGAGCGAGCGCCTCCTCGTCATCCGCAACGGCGCTTACGGCGATCGCATCTTCGAGTTCTCGCGCGCCATCGGCCAGACGGTCATCGACTACGAGCTGCCCTACGGCCATCGCCCCGACCTCGCCAAGGTCGAGGCGCTGCTCGCCGACGCGGACGCGGTCGCGATGGTGCACGGCGGCACCTCGACCTGCACACTGAACCCGGTGGCCGAGGTCGGCGCCATCGCCAAGCGCCTCGGCAAGAAGCTCCTGATGGACGGCATCAGCTCGCTCTATGTCGAGCCGATCGACCTCGCCGCGTGGAACGTCGCGGCCGTGATGGGCTCGTGCAACAAGGGCCTGCACAGCCATCCCAACATGACCGCGGCCATCGTGCGGAAGGATCTGCTGGCCGACATGGCGACCTTCCCGTCGCGCACGCCGAACCTCGAGCTCTACAAGACCTGGAAGTCGCAGGTCGCCGGCGCCCACCCCTACACCATCGATCCGATGAGCGTGCTGCAGGTCGACGCGGCCCTCTCGGCGCTGGCCGACGAAGGCGGCGTCGCGGGGCGCCACGCCATCTACCAGGCCCGCTGCGACATCCTCCGGCCCGGCTACGAGCGCCTCGGCCTCGTCATCGCGCGCTTCCCCGAGCAGCCCCTCCAGTCGATCGGCACGATGCTCGAGATCCCGCAGGGCACGAGCTACAACGCGCTGGCCGACCGCCTCGCCAACACCGTCGTCGACGGCCACGTCTTCGAGATCTACTCGGCCCAGGGCAAGCTGTCGGACCGCTACTTCCGCCTCTTCCACATGGGCGACTATCCGCTCGAGGCGTATCGCATCTTTCTGCGCGCGCTCGCCTCCTCTTTGGGCTAGGGCACGCGCGGCTGCGACGGGCGTCTGCGGCGTCGGTCGCTCGCGCGCTCCTGCGGGGCACGTGAGTGCCCCTCGTCGCTTGCTTCGCGAGCCTCCTTGCAGCCGTCCCGTCTCGCTCGCGCTCGTGTTGGTGGGCACGCGCGGCTGCGACGCGGGTGGGCACGCGCGGCTGCGACGCGGGTGGGCACGCGCGGCTGCGACGGGCGTCTGCGGCGTCGGTCGCTCGCGCGCTCCTGCGG
>JAEUKJ010000143.1 GCA_016792665.1 Deltaproteobacteria bacterium
CGCAGGCACCCACGAGCGAGCCGCGATGGCTGCAAGGAGCGAAGGAAGTGAGCGAGGAGGCGTACTCAGGTACGCCGCACGAGCGAGCGACTGAGCGACGCAAGAGACGCGCGGCGCCGAAGCGCAGGCACCCACGAGCGAGCCGCGATGACTGCAAGGAGCGAAGGAAGTGAGCGAGGAGGCGTACTCAGGTACCCCGCACGAGCGACCGACTGAGCGACGCAAGAGACGCGCGGCGCAGCCATGGGTGCCTCAGTCGGCGTACTTGACGGAGCACCCGTAAGCCTTGGTCTCCGCAACCTTCACGGGGCGGCCCGCGGCGAGGTCGGCCAGCGCCTCGGCGACGTAGTTGCGGTAGCCCTCTTCCGGGGGCTTGCCGCTCGGGGCGTTGTCGAGGGCGCCCGCGTAGACGAGGACCCCGGCCTTGTCGACGATGTACATCCCCGGCGTGTTGCGCGCGCCGTAGAGCTTGCCGACCGCGCCCGACTCGTCGAGCAGCACCGGATGCGCGAGCCCGTACTCGGTCAGGGCGGCCTTGTTGCGCTCGACCCCCGTGCCCTGCTTGCCAGGCGATCCCGAGTTGATGGCGAGCCACACGACGCCGTTCTTGGCCTGATCCCTGGCCATCGTCTCCAGCGGGCCGCCCTTGTGCGAGCGCACCACGAAGGGGCAGTCCGGGTTGAACCACTCGAGGACGACGGTCTTGCCCGCGAAGCTCGCGAGCGTGTGCTCCTTGCCGTCGAGGTCTTTCAACGTGAAGCCCGGGGCGGGCTTGCCGACCGCGGCCGCGGCCTGCGCCCCCGTCTCGGCGACGGGTGCCGGTGCCGGGCCCTCGGCGTTCGACTTGCCGCAGCCAGCCAGGCCCACCAACACGACGATCCCCATGAGCCACGACGACGTTCTTCCCACCATCTCACGCTCCTCCACGATTCGGGTTTGGTCCCTGCCGAGGCCCGACTGCCGCGGGCCCTCTCTGGGGGCTCCGCGCGGCAAGGCCACGTGCGGGGTAGGAACGCGCTCATCGTCGGGGAAGTTCGATCGCCCCGACCGTTCACGCACGCGCCGGAATCGCCCTGCTCCGAAAGCCGGCGACGATTCTCCTGGCTTTCACGACATTTTCACGAGCCGCCGTTGACTTGGCTGCGGAATCTCCGCATTCAAGCCACGCAGGTCACCGACGGGAGCAAGCGTTCCCGCGGCTCACCTCCATCTCTCCGCATTCGTGTGTGGAGGGCGGGAGCGACTCGCCCCAGGCACGGCCGTGCCGCATTGCCCGTTCGCATCGTAGCGACAAGGAGTCACGTGAACGATTCGTCAGACTGCTCCACATCTGCGTCGGAAAGCCCGGAACCTCCCGAAGACCCTTCCGAAAGCACCGACACCCCGCCCGCCTCCTTCCTCATCGACCGTCATGACGGTCTCGGCCAGCGAAGCCTGAAGAGCCAGGTCGAACACGCACCTGGTGACGTTCTCGCCGAGTTTTCTGGTCGCCGACACTTCGACCACCCCTCCCGCATGACCGTGCAGGTCTCGGAAGACGCTCACATCGAGCTGTCCCCGACCTGGCTCGAGCTCATCAATCACAGCTGCGACCCGAACGTGGCCTTCGACACCGCTCGCATGGTGCTCGTGGCGCTGCGTCCGATCGCCGCAGGCGACGAGCTCTGCTTCTTCTACCCGTCGACCGAGTGGACCATGCAGTCCCCTTTCGAGTGCGTCTGCGGCAGCCCGCGCTGCCTGGGTCGCATCACCGGGGCCTCGCGCATCGCACCCGCGACGCTGTCCGCCTATCGCCTGGCTCCGCACATCCAGCGCCTCCTCGCGGCGCAGGAAGGGCAGGAGTCGCGGTCGATCGTCGGCGAGCTGCTCTCGTTCTTCGCTCCGGCGTGATCCCTTGAATCCGCGTGAGGCCGAGTGCCGCCAGCTCAGGCGGTCTCGGCCTCGCCTTTGACGGGCTCTTTGCGGATGCGCCGGTAGATCGTCGCGCGCGACATGCCCAGCGCCTTGGCGGCCTCCGCCACGTTGCCGTCGGCGAGCTTCAAGGCCCGCTCGATGAGGGCCTGCTCGACCAGGTCGGCCGAGGGCAGGTCGGCCAACGAGCCGAAGAGCACGTCGAAGGCCTGGTCCAAGCCGACCCGCGGCAGCGCGCGCGCGGCGTTGATCTGACCGACGAGGCGGTTCACGTCGTCGAGCTCGGCCAGCCCGCGCTCGGGCTGTGGGCCCGCTTGCGGGGCGACGCGATCCTCGGGGCGGAAGGTCTCGAGCACGCCGAGCGGCAGATCGCGCGGGACGATGACCTCGTTGGTCGCGACCAGCACCGCGCGGTTGATGATGTTCTCGAGCTCGCGCACGTTGCCCGGGAACGGGTAGGCCTCGAGCGCGGTGAGCGCCGCCGACGAGATCGCGCGCGGGCCCTTGCCCTCCTCGCGCACGGCCTTCTCGAGGAAGTGCTGGGCGAGGAGCCCGATGTCGCCCTCGCGCTCGCGCAGTGGCGGGAGGTACACCGGGAACACCGCGAGCCGATAGTAGAGGTCTTCTCGGAAGCGCTTCTCGCGCACCATTTCCATCAGGTCGCGGTGCGTCGCCGACACGATGCGCACATCGATCGAGCGCGGCGCCGTGCCACCGATGCGCTCGACCTGGCGCTCTTGCAGGACGCGCAACAGCTTCACCTGGAGGTGGAGCGGCATCTCGCCGATCTCGTCGAGGAACAGGGTGCCGCCGTCGGCGAGCTCGAACTTGCCCTTCTTGAGGGCCACGGCCCCGGTGAAGGCCCCGCGCTCGTGCCCGAAGAGCTCGCTCTCCAGCAGGGTCTCGGGGATGCCACCACAGTTGACGGCGATGAAGGGCCCGTTCCTGCGCGGGCCTTCGTAGTGCAGCGCGCGCGCGACGAGCTCCTTGCCGGTGCCGCTCTCCCCCTGGAGGAGCACGCTCACCTTCGAGTCGACCACGTGCTCGAGCATCTCGAAGAGCTTCTTCATCTTCGGAGAGCGGGTGAGGATGCCTTCGAAGCGATAACGCTCGCCGAGGATCTCGCGATAGTGCTCGAGCTCGGAGGCCTGCTTGAGGAGCGCCATCGCGCTCTCGACAGCGCCGATGATGCGGGACTTGCCCTCCGACTTGGACACGAACAGGTGCACGCCACGCTGGCGTGCCTGATCCTCGTCCGCCGCCGTGCCGTGGGCGGTCATCATGATGATGCGCAGGCCCGGCCGCGCGGCGAGCAGCGGCTCGATGAGGTCCATGCCGTCGGCATCGGGCAAGCGCAGGTCGAGCAGCACGATGCCGTCGAAACCGTCTTCGACCACGGCCTTTCGCCCGCTCGCGGCGTCGTAGGCGACCGTGGTCTGGTAGTTTTGTTTCTTGAGCTCGCGCGAAAGGACCTCGACCCACGACGGCTCGTCGTCGATGATGAGGACCTGACGGTCTGGGCTGGGCATGCCGGCCATGATCGCTACGACGAGCTCCGGAGCAAGAGATGGGTGAGGCCGTGAACCCGGGAGAGGGTCGAGACACGCGAACCGTCGCGGCCCCACGCGCTTCCGAGGCCGCGTGGACAGCGTTCGTCGCCGCGGCGCGCACGATGGCCGACCTGAGCGCGGTGGGCCTCGCCATCTGGCATGGCCGGGGCGATGACCTCGCGATCGAGCTGATTCGTGTGTCGTCGGACGAAGGCCATGGCGGCACGACCGCGGTGGGAGAGGGGGCGCGAGAAGGTGACGCGCGCCGCGCCATCATACAGGGCCTTGCGCGTGCGCCAAGGGGCGACGGTGCTTCCCTGGAAATCGTTGCAATTGTCGAGAATGGTTGGAGTTTGGTGCCCTTTGGGGATGGTCGGAGGGGCCTGGCCGTCGATGTTGCGGCCTTCCCTTCGAGCGAGCGCACGGCGCGCGCTGCCCAGCGGATCGTGAGCTGGGCGGTCGAGGCGCGGGCCACGTACCGCGAGCTCGAGCGCAACGAGGCGGTGCAGGATGCCTTCGGCGAGGGCGTCGTCATCGTCGACGCCCAGGGACGCGTCACGGCCTGTACACGCCGGGCCGCGGCGCTGCTCGGGGTGCGGGCCGAAGACGTCGAGAGCAGGCCTGTCCGCGAGGCGCTGCCCGGGCTGCCGTCGGGCCTCGAGCCGCACGAGGTCGCGCGCGGCGCGGTCTCGACCGCCGGTCTCGATCCCACGACGGTCGACGTCCCGCGCGTCATCTACGTCGCGCAAGAGCTCGCCCCGAGCGACACCGAAGCGGCCACCGAGGCGCGTCATGGCATGGTCGTGCGCCTCCGCGGCGAGGCGCGCTTCGCGGCGCAGCGCAAGGGACAGATGCTGCTCCTGGCGTCGTTGCGGCACGACGTGCGCTCGCCGCTGACCGCACTGCGAGGCCTGGTCGGCGTCCTCCAGGAAGAGCCCGACATGCCGCGCGACGAGCGACTCGGCCTGCTCGAGCTCTTGAGGCAGGAGGCCGAGCGGACCGTCACCTGGGTCGAGGACTACCTCGTCCTCTTGCGGCTGCGCTTCGACTCACGGCCTTCGACCCCGGCCCAGCTCCCTGCCTCGAAGCCGGCCCAGACCATCTTCGACACCTTCGCCAAGCACGCCAAGGAGCGCGGGATCGCGTTCACGGTCGAGGTCGATCCGCACGCCGAGCGCCACACGATCAGCGTCGACACGACCCTCCTCGATCCGTTCTGCAAGAACCTGGTCGGGCACTTCCTGCGCCTCGCCGACAGCGGAGCCGAGGTGCGCGTGCGGTCCGACGCGAGCGGGCGCCTCGTCGTCGAGGGGCGCGGCCCCGGCCTCTTCGCGCAACATCCGCCGCACCCCTTCACGACGCTCGCGCGCTCGACCGCGTCCGGCAAACGCACGCCTGGCGTCGGGCTCGGCCTCTTCGTCGTGAAGAAGATCGCCGACGTCCACGGTTGGCCGCTCGCGGTGCAGGTCGAGGATGGGGTCGTCTCGCTCGCGGTCGACTGGGCGCGCTAGGCCATCGCGACAGGCGTCACGACGAGAGGACGTCAGCTCCCGAACCAGCCCTTGCCGATCGACGCCATGAGCTGCTGCGAGGTGGAGATGACCGCCTCGAGCATGGTCTGCGCGCTCTGGATGGCGGGCGCGGCGGCGGCGATGTCGACCCCGACCAGCTCGCCGCGCTCGGTCTGGGTCCTCGTGCGGAGCGAGAGGGTGAGGTCGTCCAGGCTGTCCAGGGTCGAGAGGCGTCCGCCGACGTCGGACCACACGGTCGAGACGCGCTGTCGCGAGGTCTCGAGGTCGTCCAGGGTTGCGCGTACGCTGGCCGCGTCGTCGTTGGTGAGCGCGGTCACGAGGTTGCCGAGCGTGGTCATGAGCTCGTCGTTGGCGCCGAAGACGTCGTGACCCGAGACGGTCGCCGCGACCTTCACGCCCGGGCCGACCTCGACCTTCCGGATCCCGTCGTTGCCCTGGTAGCGGTTGTTGCCGTCGAGCGGCGGCTGGCCTTCGGCCGTGCCGGTGAAGAGGTAGGCACCGCCCGTGTCGCGGCGATTTGCGATGGCAGTGATCTGCTCCATCAAGCGCTGCGCGTTCTGGGCGGCGTCCTTGCGCACATTGCTGCCGATGTTGTCGCTGCCCATCTGCAGTGCGAGGTCGCGTGCCTGGACCACGATGTCGTGGATCGAGGCGAGGGATTCCTCGGACGACTTGAGGTCGGTGCGGACCGTGTTGCGGGCGCCCGTGAGGCGGTCCAGTTCGGCGTCGAAACCGTCCAGGGAGTGCACGCGCTGGGCCCGGGCGAGGTCGGTCGAGTCGTTGGGCAGCGACGTCCCCTCGAGGATCGGACGCTGCGCTTCGACGAGCGCGTTGGCGCTGCGGTTGGTGCTCTGCCGGCTGATGTTCGCGATGAGTGACTGCGAGATCCTCACGGGTGCCCCCTTGCGACGAACGTGTGCGAACGAGGGTCCATCATCCGACGAGCGAGAGCACGGTGTCGGTCATCTTCTGTGCTTCCGAGATGACGCGCGTCGACGCCTCGAGGGCGGTCTGGGCTTGCGTGAGCTGGAACATCTCTTCGTCGATCGAGACGCCGGTCTCCGAGGCGAGGAGGTTCTCGATCTGATCGCGCGAGCCGGTCTCGAAGGCGGCGCCCGCTTTGGCGTCGGCCTGGGCGTGGCTCACGTCGGAGCCGATCCCGCGCCAGAAGTCATTGACCGAGGAGCCGTCGGGCAGGGCCCCGGTCTCGGTCAGGAGGCCGTAGAGGGCGAGCACATTGGTGTTGTCGCCCGCGCCTGATGCGGCATTGGTCGAGGCGGCGACGTCTCCGGGCTGGATACCCGCGACCAGTGTCATGCGCGATGCGGCGCCATCCGCGGTCGCCGGCGGCGTGAAGAAGTCACCGCCCTGCGCGCCCGAGAGCGTGAAGCCGTTGGCGTGCTGCGCATTGAACGCGTTCATCAGATCGAAGGCGAGCTTGTCGAGCTTCTCGAGCGCGGGCGCGAGGGTCTCGTCGTGCGCCTTGACGAGGCCGCCGAGCTCGCCTCCGAGCTCGCTCCCGGAGATGGCCGCGAGCCGCGAACCGTCCGGGCGCTCGAAGCTGACCGTGAGGGCGCGGGCCGGGGGCTGGCCGATCTCGACCACCATCTTGCTCGCCTCGCCGCCCTCGACCAGAGAGCGCCCGCCCGCGGTCGATACGTGCAGCGTGCCGTCGGTGCGCTGGCGGACGTCGACGTCGACCAGACCCGAAAGCGTTCCGACCAGGGCCGAGCGTCGCGCGAGGTAGGTATTGATCTCTTCACCGGGGCGCGCCGACTTGATGCGCTGATCGATCTGCGCGATCTCCGCGGCGAGCGAGTTCACCTTGGCGGTGGTCGCGACCGCCTCGTCACGCGTCCCCGAGGCGGCCTGATCCAGCTGGCGGCGGGTCGACGCGAACGAGGCCCCGAGCGTGTTGGCCTGGCTGAGCAGCGTCGAGCGTTCGGCCGTTCCCGAGGGGTTGGCCGAGAGCGAGGAGAGGGCCTCGCGGAAGTCGTCGAGGCGCGCCCCGAGACCCGTGCCGTCGAGGTCGTTCAGCGCGGCCTCGGCGATGGACAGGTGACGCGACTGGCTCTCGTGATAGCCGACGCGGCCATTGGCCCCCTGCAGGGCGCGCTCGAGCAGTGCTGCCCGCATCGCGACCGGCGGTCCGCTGGTGACGGCGAGGCCGCCGAGCGCCGCGGCGATGGGCAGGATCTCGCGGGCGTAGCCCGGCGTCTGGGCGTTGGCGATGTTCCGGGAGACGAGCCCGGCGGCGGTCTGCGAGACCGACATGCCGCTGCGCGCGGCCGAGAGGATGGACTGGAGCGTCGCCATGGCTAGAGCTCCACTTCGAGGTTGATGGCTTGACTCTGCGAGCGGGCCGAGCGGCCGTAGCGCGAGTAGGTATGGCCGATGCCGGTGGCCGGCACGCCGAGCACCGTGCCCCAGGCCTGGACGACCTGGAGGCCGCGCTGCGCATGGGCTTGCGCGACGTGCTGCAGCTCGGAGAGGGCTTGGCCCAGTGAGCGGAGGGCCGAGAGGCGCTCGATGGCGCCGTCGCGGAGAGGGCGGGGAAGGGCGACCGCGACCTCGAGGGCCTTCAGCTTGTCGGGCTCGCCGTGGAGGGCGCGCGGGGCGCTGGCCGGTCCGAGTCCGAGGGCGACGGCGGTCTCGTGCATGAGGCCGCGTGCGGTGAGCGTCTGCCGCTCGAGGGCCTGGACGAGGCCCTGGATCACCTGCTGAGACTCGGCCAGCCGGTCCATCCCGGCGCCGTGCCTGAGGGTCAGTCCGACGAGCGCTCGAATCTGCTCCTGGGTCGCCGCGACCAGCGCGTCGAAGAGCTCGACCTGAGCGTCGATGGCTGCGAGCCAGGCCCGGGCGAGTGCCGCCGCAGGGCGCAGCTCAGAGACAGCCGCGTCGGACAGTGGGTTCATTCACTTGGCTCCGGTCCGAGGGCGTCTTCCACGATCCGGCGTGCGAGTGCATCCGGATCCACATGATAGCTGTCGCTCTGGACCTCCGCACGAAGCGCCTGGAGGCGCTGGGTGTCGAGGCGCTTGGCCTCGGCGCGTGCGTTGCCGACGGTGGCGACGTCCAGGGTGAGCGATGCGTCGACCGCCGCGCGGCCGTCGGCCTCCGAGATCTCGGCCACGCGGCTCGGCGCGGTCGCGCTCCCGACGGCACGGGTGCCGGTGGCGAGGGCGGGCTTCTTGGCGTCGATGGGGCGAGTCGGGTTCATGGCGTCTGCTCCAGTTGGAGTCGTCCACTCCTGCTAACGGGAGGACGGCGCCTGGGCTTAATACCCCAGAGGAGCTTTTTTCCTGAAAATATCTGTTAGTGGAAAACGAATGCGAAAACGCGGCTTTGCAAGCGTTGCTTCACATGGGGCGAAGGGGAGCGACCTCCGAGGGCATGCGAATCGGGTCGATCACCGCTGACTGCCGAGTGGAGCGAGGCTGTCCAGCGGATCGATCGCGGCGTCGGTCGAGGGCGGAGTGAGGGTCGGCGTGAGCTCGGCCCGGGTCGGGAGCAGCCTCGGGAGCTCGCTCGCCATGGCACCGTCGGGGGTCGGTTCGGAGCCGTCGGCGTTCTTGTAGCGGACCCACTTCTCGAGGGTGAGGTGCATGTCGCTGCGTGGGACCGTGGCGGGTTGGTCCATCTCACCCTGGAGGTAGCGGGCGAGCCCGATGCCGCCGCTCTTGGCGAGGTGGTTGGCCAGGGCATCTTCGATGAGGTGGTCCGTGAGCTGGTTGCCGGACGACTCGCCGTCGAGCTTGGCGGTCTTCTGCATCGACTCGACCACGTTGCGGAGCAGGAGGGCCTCGAACTCCTCGGCGGTCTTGCCGAGCTCAGGACCTTGGAACGAGGACGCGCCGAGCGGCGTGTTCGGGGCCTGGATCTTCATGGCACCACCTCGAGCTGCGCGTGCAGCGCGCCGGCGGCCGAGAGCGAGGTCAGGATGTCGATCAGCTCGCGGGCGCCGACGCCGAGCGAGTTCAGGCCGCGCACGACCTCGGCCAGCGTTGCGCCGCCATCGACCACCTTGAGGGTGTCGGTGGGGCGGCGTCGTGCGGCCGCTTCCTCGGGGTCGCGGATCGCCACCGAGATGCCTTCGTAGGCGATGGCCACGCGCGAGAGGCGGACGTCGCCACCCAGCACGACGGCCCCGGTGGAGCCGCTCACGACGACGCGCGCGATGGCGTCGGTCTGCGCGTCGATGCCCTCCAGAACGGCGATGAAGCCGGCGACGCGGTCCATCCAGCCGGGCGGGATGGTGATCTCGACGCGGCCGGGATCGACGGGGCGCGCGAAGATGGGGGGCGCCGCGCCCGGGGCGACCGGGGCCGCGACGCCACCGACGGCGACGACCGGGCCGGCCGCGGGTGGGGCGGCCGCGAGGTCGGGGAGGAGGCGAGGAAGGTTGCGGTTGATGGCGTCGGCGACGTTGGCCGCGGAGCGGAAGTCGGGGCGGCCGAGGGTGAACTGGAGGACGCCGTTTTGGCCGAGGAGGACCGGGACCTCGCGCTCGACCAGGCCGCCGGCCGGGATGCGTCCGGCGTTCAGGCGGCCGCGAAAGAGCCGCGTGTAGTCGTTGCGCTCGGTCTCGCTGCCGACGCTGAGCGGGCCCTGTGCGACGGCGTACGTCTCGCCGTTGCCGCCGATGAGCGGGGTCATGAGCAGGGTTCCGCCGACCAGGCTGCGCGCGTCGCCGATGGAGCTCACCTGGACATCGATGGTGGTGCCGGGCTTCACGAAGGCCGGGAGGTCCGCCGTGACGGTGACCGCCGCGATGTTGCGCAGCGAGAGCTTCTTCTTGTCGATGCGCACGCCGAGGCGCGACAGCATGGCCTCCAACGATTGAGGCGTGAAGCTGGCGCGGTCGGTGTCGCCCGTGCCGTCCAGGCCGACCACGAGGCCGTAGCCGATGAGCTGGTTCTTGCGCACGCCGTCGAACTGGCCGGCGTCCTTGATGCGGATGGCGTGGGCCTCGGGGGCGACGCTGGTCGCGGCCACGAGCAGCGCCAGGGCGGCAGCGGTGAACGTGCGGGGGAGCGTGCGTCTCATCGGACCTCCACCTCTCCGGGGGCCGTGATGGTGCCGCGGATGGTCTTCTTGCCGACCTTGGTGCGGACCTCGATCTCGTCGCCCAGGGCGCCCTGGGTCAGGGCCTCGGCCGGGGCGCGCAGCTCGAAGGCGTCGCCACCGACGATGGCCAGGACGGTGTCGCCGCGCTGGACGATCATCGGGCGCTGCACCGCGCGCAGCGGCACGACGTCGCCGCGCTCGATCGGGGTCCGGACGATGGCGCCGACCAGCGCGGCCGGGTCGGTGATGCGGGTCTCGTCCAGCGGGGCCAGCGCGATGGCGAGGTCACTGGCGATCAGCGTCTGGCCGCGCTCGAGGGCGCGGGTGGCGACGACGCTCGGGGCGCGCACGGTCACCAGCGCCTTCACCCAGAGGTCGCGTGCCTCGCCGCCGAAAGTCAGCGGCTGACGCACCGTGATCCAGCCGGTGGGGCGTCCGCGCGAGGCGAGCTCGATGCTGCCGAGCTGGCTCGCCCCCGCGAAGACGGCGGCCTCGGGGACCTCGAGGCGCGTGACCTCGATCTCGGCGTCGGGGAGCGACAGGCGCTCGCGCACGAGCTCGACGATGGCCTGGCTGAGCGCGCGCTCGCGCTCGGAGGACTTCTTCTGGAGCTCGCCCTGGCTCGGCTTCTGGCGCGAACGGGCGTGGCTCACCGGGATCGACGCCGCCGCAACCGTGACAGTAAACAGTGTCACGATGGCGAGGCCGGCGCGGAGGGGCGTGCGCGAGCTCATCGGAGCTGTGCCGCCTCGGCCAACATCTCGTCGGCCGCCTTGATGACGCGCGAGTTGATCTCGTAGGCGCGCTGCGCGGCGATGAGGTCGATCATCTCCTCGACGACCTCGACGTTGCTGTTCTCGAGCATGCCCTGGGCCACGGTGCCGACGCCCTGGGCGCCGGGGTTCTGGACGATGGCGCGGCCGCTGGCGTCGGTCTCGTGCAGGAGGCCGCCGCCCAGCGCCTTCAGGCCGGCCGGGTTGGTGAAGCGCGCGAGCTCGATCTGGCCGACCTCGATGGGCTGGGTCTCGCCGGGCTGGAGGGCCTTGATGGTGCCGTTGGACTCGATGGTGATGCTGGTGGTCTCGGGCGGGACGAAGACCGGCGGCTCGAGGGGATGGCCGGCCGAGGAGACGACCTGACCCTGCGCGGTGACCTTGAAGTCGCCGGCACGGGTGTAGGCGAACTCGTTGTCGTTCATGCGCAGGCGGAAGAAGCCGTCCCCCTCGATGGCGAGGTCGAGCTGGTTCTGGGTCTGCTTCATGTCGCCGGTCTCGTACATCTTCTGGGTCGCGATGAGGCGCGTCCCGAGGCCGACCTCGACGCCGACGGGGCGGCCCTGATCGCCGCGGCCGCGCTGGGTCGAGGGGGCGCGCAGCTCTTGATAGAGGAGGTCCTGGAACTCGGCGCGGGCCTTCTTGAAGCCGGTCGTGTTCACGTTCGCCATGTTGTTGGCGATGACGTCGATCTGCGTCTGCATCGCCTCCATGCCGGAGGCCGCGCTGTGCATGCTTCGAATCACGTCATTCTCCTGGTTCGGCGGGCGAGACGAGCCTCGCGCCTACGGTTCGGTTCAGCGGGCAAGCCGCGAGGCCTGGGTGTCCATCTCGCCGCTGGCGGTGATGACCTGGTGCAGCGCCGAGAAGGTGCGCTGCACGTTGATGAGCTCGAGCATCATGCGGATCGGCGAGGCGTTGGATTCCTCGATGTGGCCCTGCATGATCTGGAGGTCGGGGCTCGGCGCGGTGTCGGTCGCGGGGACGAAGAGGCCGTCGGGGTCCTTCTGCATGCCCTTGGACATGTCGGGGGTCGCGACGGCGAGCTTCGCGAGCTCACCGCGCGAGGAGAAGATGCGGCCCTCGCCGTCGATCTCGGGGACCTCGTCGGGGGGCATGATGATCTTTTTGCCCTTGTCGGAGAGCACCGGGTTGCCGGCGTGCGTCATGAGGATGCCGTCCTTGCCGATGACGAGCTGGCCGCCGCGCGTGAGACGCACGCCGCGTGAGGTGTCGACCTTCAGCATGCCGTTGCCGGTGATGGCGACATCCAGCGGGTTGTCGGTGCGGGTCAGCGACCCGAAGGTCATGTCCGAGGGGGCGCTGGCCGCGTCGACGAAGTGCTTGTTGCGCTCGGCCACGGTGGTGTCGCCGGTCGGCCCGCCCGGGCTGTTGGCGACCGGGGTGTCGACGTTCTGGGCGAGGACCTCCTGGAAGGTCACGCGGTCGGCCTTGAAGCCGGTGGTGCGACCGTTCGCGAGGTTGTTGGAGAGGACCTCCATGTGCCGCAGCTGGGCGATGGAGCCCGAGGTCGCGACGTAGATGCCTTTGCCCATCTCGAGTGCTCCTGTCCCTAGAAGGGGGCGACGACGTCGAGGGCCCGCTGGAGCCAGCCGGGGTGTTGCTTCTCGGTCACGACGCCGCGGCCGGTGAACTCGATCTCGGCGTCGGCGATGCGCGACGAGTCGACCGAGTTGTCGTCGAGGATGTCGACCGGACGGATGACGCCGCTCACGTAGAAGTGGTGCTCCTCGTCGTTGACGAGGATGACGCGGTGGCCCTCGATGAAGAGGTTGCCGTTGGGGAGGACCTTCTTGACCATGGCGGGCACGGTGGCGCGCACGTGGTCGGTGCGGCTGGTCTCGCCGCGGCCGTAGAAGTCGGACTTCTGGGACCCTTTGAGGAGCTGCGGGTCGAGCTTGTCGCCGAGCAGCTTCACGAGGCCGAGGAAGGAGCTGATCGAGAGGTCGACGCCGGCTTCGCGCGAGAGGTCGGTCTTGGCGCCGCGCTGGGCGTTGGCGTCCTCGACCACGTTGATGGTCATGACGTCGCCGGCCCGCATCGCGCGCTGGTCGGCGAAGAGGTAGTTGCCCTGGTGGGTCGACGAGAACAAGGACCCGTTGGTGGTGTCGCCGTTGCGCACCGTGAGGTCGACGCTGGACACGTAGTTGCGCTGCTTCGGGGTGTACTCGCCGATGTGCGAGACGTTGGCGCAGCCCGCGAGCGATGCCGTGAAGAGGCCGCTGGCGGTGAGGGCGGCCAGCGCGCGGAGTCGTTGTCGAGCTCGTAGGGACATGGGTCTTCTCCAGGCCTCGGTGAACGAGGTGGCCCGGACGGGTCAGTGCCAGCTTCGTGCCATGCCGCGGACGCGGCTCGCGGCGCGCAGGTCATGGTGGGCGCACGGCGAGGGACAGGCGCGGCGGCAGCGTTTGCCGGGTCGAAGGGGCCGGTCGGCAAGAGTTGCCGAGTGCCGGGTGGGTGGACTTCCAGTCGGCGAGGGAGTGCGCCCGAAGAAATTTGATCGGGTTCGCGGGTGGCGGCGACTCAGCCCCGGAAGACCTGAAACCGGGATGTCGTCCGCTTGCGTCGGGCGGATGGCGCCCCTTTGTCTCGCGGGCGAGGTGCAGTCGTGGGCGGCAAGCGCAAGCGTTCGGGAGCGGCCTCTGAGCCGCGTGGTGCCAAGAAGAAGACCGCGGCGGGCGTCGTCCCGCTGCCGACTCCAGAGGACGCGCGGGGGGCGTCGTCGCCTCAAGTGGCTGCGGCTCAGGCGGTCGAGCCGGACCCGGTCGCGGGTGGCGTGGTGAGCGAGGCGGCCGCGGTCGAGCCCGGGGAGCCGATGTCGGCGCCCGGCGAGAAGCTCGCGGACACGGAGTGGTTCGAGGCCGCGACGGCGCAGACCCTGGAGGACGATGCGCCGCGCAGGGACCCTGTCGTGGAGGGTCCGGTGCCGATGTTGGCCGGGACGCCGATCGGCGCGAGCGTTTCGGATCCGGGGCCCAAGGGCGAGGTCGATGCCGCGCCGCGGGCCGAGCTCGTCGCTGCCGCGGCCCGGGTGATCCCGCTCATCGCGCGCCCGAGGCCGGCCCGACGTCATCGTCGACCGACCCCGACCGGGGCACCGAAGTGGCTGGAGGTCGTCAGCGGCGAGGTCGAGGTCGAGCGGGTGCTGCGCCCCGAGGTGGTGGCGACCGAGGCGCCGCGGGTCGAGGTGTCGCGCTATGCGCTGGACCCGGCGGTCACGACCGAGGTGCCCGCGGCCCCGCTGCAGCGCGTGCCTCACGCCGTGAAGGAGGTCCGGAGCGAGCCGCGAGCGGCCTCGGCCTCGACCGGGGCCGCGCTGCGAGGGGCCAAGCCCAAGGCGAAGGGGCGCGGTCCGGGCGCCTTCTTCCTGACGTCGTTGGCGGCGGCCGGCGCGATCGTCGCGGTCGGACTGCAGGGCGGCTCGGAGGAGTCGCGGCCGGAGCGTGGTCGAGCGATCGGCGCCTCGCGACCCACCCGAGCGCCAGAAAGCGAAGCGGCTGCACCCGGCGCGAGCACAGCGTCTGGAGCCGGCGCGAGCACAGCGTCTGGACCGGGCGCGAGCACGGCGTCTGGAGCCGTCGCGGTCGCGACTCCTCCGAGCCTGGGTGGGGCCCAGTCCGGCCGCGAGAGCGCTGCGTCGCGGCCGCGCGAGGTCGGGGAGGGGCTTCGCGACGAGGTCGGGACCATCCCGGTCGTGCGGGTCTCGGCGTCGGCGCCGGTCGCGGCGCCGCCGAACGTCGTGGGGTCGGGGGACCTTGTAGAGTTGGGGGATGTCGCGGAGGCTCGGCGTGCCGTGGAGGCTGGGCGGGTCGCGGCGCCGGAGAGCGGCGCGAAGGTGGAGGTCGCGCAGCCGGCCGGTGGCGTCGTGAACGCGGGGCCGGGAGATGTGAAGGTCGCGGCTTCGGCGAACGATGGAAAGCCCGCTTCGGAGGCGAACTCGGAGGCGATTCAGGAGCCGCGCGTGAACGCGCCGGAAGGCAACGTGAACGTGGAGCCGCAGCGATCGCGACCGGTCGAGGTCACGCAGCGGCCGGCGGCGCGCGTCCAGGTCGAGCGGGCGGTCGCCTTCACCGAGCCGTCGCAGCCTGATCCGTATCCCCATGTCCCGCCCGCGGCGTGGGCCGAGAGCGCGACGATCGCGTCCCAGTTGGAGGCCGCGCGCCGCTATGAGGGGTTGCCGCCGCGCGGCTTCATCGACCTGTCGGCCGACCCGGCGCAGTCGGGTCCTGTCCCCGGCCGGGTGAAGGGGAAGACCTTCTACGACACCGTCCCGCCGTTGGGCGGGGCCGAGCAGCGCGTGGTCCTCCTGAAGCGGGTCGAGCCGGTGCCGAGCGAGCCCGCGGACCCGCCCGCAGGCAAGACCGCGGACAAGGTCGCGGTGACGCCGCGCTTCTACTTCCAGTCGGAGCCGAGCGGCGCCGAGGTGTACATCGACGGGCGGCGTCGCGGGCGGACACCGCTTGCGGTCGACCTCGAGCCGCGCCCCGGTGAGGTGACCTGGCCCGCGGTCGAGGTGCTGCTCGTCCATCCGGAGTTCCTGCCGGAGACGATGAGGCTCGCGCCGCAGGGGAGCGCGCGCCTCGTCAAGGTGCCGCTCAGGAAGAGCCCGCGCTGAGGGCCCGAAGACCTTTGGCCCGTGGCCGTGTCGAGGGGCGGCCCGCAGCATCCCCCTCCGCGGCCACGGCGCCAGGGTTACATGGTGTTGAAACCAACGGCTCGGGCTTCTGGCCCGGCCCAGAAACGAGTGTTACCTTCCGGTTCGCGGAGGGTTTGCATGTCACGCCGCGAGCGTATCGTCGAGACGGTCCATCGGATCGCCGAGGTCCACGAGAAGGAGGCCATGCTCGGTCTCAGTCGGGCCGAGCAGGCACGTCGTGAGGCCAACGAAGTGGTCGAGGCCCTGGCGGCCGAGAACGACGCCGCCGAGGCGGAGCTGACCGGCGGGGGCGAGCTCGGCGCGGTCGAGCGCGAGCTGCTGTGGGCCCATCGCTCGTGGTTCCGGCGCGAGCTGGAGCACAGCGAAGAGCGGCTGGCCCTCACCGAGGCCGAGGTCGAGTCGGCCAAGGCGAGGCTGACCGATCGCAAGCGCGAGACACGCATCCGCGAGCGCGTGATGGACCACGTGCAGGGCGAGGCGCGGGCCGAGCGCGCCGGCAAGGCGCAGAAAGAGCTCGACGACATCGTCAGCACGCGCGCGCCGCGCGGCGAGTAGAACGCGGTCAAACGCTGGAGTCGGTCGGCGATCGTCAGGGCGCGCCTAGCGCGGTGACACGCCGTGAGTGCAACATGGCGAGCCGCTGCGGACTCGTGTAGCGTCCCGCCTCCGATGACCGACGCACCACCGCGCACGACCAAGAAGCTCGAGACGCTCTCGACGGAGGGGCCTGCCGAAGGACCGCCGCCGCGTGGGCCTCTGGGCAAGCTGAAGGGCTGGGCCAAGCGCCATCACCGCGCGCTCTGGTGGCTCCACTCGTTCTATGCGCTGTGCCTCGGCGTGATGGTCATCCTCTTTGCCTCGAAGGGCTTCGACCACGCGCGCGTCCTGGCGGCGACGCTCGGCGGGGCCTTCCTGGTGATGGTCATCCTGTTCCGCATCTTCGGACAGGGGGCCCAGCAGAAGACCCGGGTCGAGGAGAAGCGCTCCCTCAAGATCTCGTTCCTCGGCATGACCTACGTGCTGAAGAACCTCTATCAGGGGATGCTCTTCTTCGTCCTTCCCTTCTATTGGAAATCGTCCGCGCTCGACTCGCTGAACGCGTGGTTCGTGTTCCTGCTGGGGTTCCTGGCGCTCCTGTCGACCCTCGACCTGGTCTTCGACAACCTGCTCATGCGCTACCGCTCGGTGGCCGCGGTGTTCTACGCGGTGACCCTGTTCGCGTGCGCCAACCTCGTCATCCCGGCCTTCTTCTCGAACGTGCCGACGCTGGTCGCACTGCTGACCTCGACCGCGCTCTCGGTCTTTGGCTTCTGGCTCCTCCACTTCCCCCTGCGGACGCTCACCGAGAAGCGCACGTGGGTCTTGTTGTCGAGCATCGCCGTGGTCGCGATAGGCGCGGTGTACTTCGCGCGCGCGGCCATCCCGCCGGTGCCGCTCTATGCGACCCACCACGGGGTCGGGGTCGGTCCGCTCGAGGATGGACGCCTCGAGCTCGAGGTGACGCGCATCCACAAGAAGCGCCTCGAAGAGCTGCACGCGATGAGCGACGTGGTGATGCCGGGCGGCGAGGGCGACCGCTTCCGGCATGTCTGGCGGCACAAGAGCGCCGAGGGGACCTTCCGCTGGGAGGTCGACGCGCCGGTCGTCTTCAAGTCGAACGACCAGACGGTGCGCGTGACCTCGTCCTTGCCGCAGTCCGAGATCATCAAGTCGAACCCCGTCGGCGAGTGGGTCGTCGACATCGTGACGACCGACGACCAGATCGTCGGCCGCATGCGCTTCACGGTCATCGAGTGAGCGGCTCATGCCCCTGAGACAACGTTTGCGAAAGACGCTGGTCGGCCGGCAGATCCTCGTCGGGCGGCTGCCCACGGGGCCTGCGTCGGCGGATGCTCCGCGTGGTCCCGATTGGTCCCAGGCGGCCCCCGAGTGGATCGACGCGGCATTGGCGCACGCGCTCGAGAAGCCGGGCGGGGGCTGGTATGTCCTGGGTCCGCGCGAGGACTTCGCGAGCGCGCCGAAGAAGGTCGTGGTCCTCGGCCAGGAGCTGGTCGTGTGGCGCGGCGCGAGCGGCGAGCTGCTGGCGGCCCCCGATGCGTGTCCACATCTCGGGGCTTCGCTGTCCGAGGGGCGGGTCGAAGAGGGGCGCGTGGTGTGCCCGTGGCATGGGCTGCGCCTCGACGCGCGAGGCTTCCGAGGCTGGCGCTGTCACGCGGCGCACGATGACGGGGTGCTCGCGTGGGTGCAGCTGGGGGACGAGGCGCCGACCGAGGCCCCGATCCTCGCGCCGCGCCCGAGCTCGTTCATCGCGGGGACCATCAAGGCCCTGGCGCGCTGCGAGCCCGAGGACGTGCTCGCGAACCGACTGGACCCGTGGCACGGCGCGCACTTCCACCCGCACTCGTTCAGCGCGCTGGAGGTCCTCGAGCGCGACCTCGACCAGATCCGGCTGCGCGTCGTCTATCGCATCCTGGGGCCGGTCGGGATCGAGGTCGACGCGACCTTCCACTGCCCCGACCGCCGCACCATCGTGATGACCATCGTCGACGGCGATGGCGCGGGCTCGGTGGTCGAGACGCATGCGACCCCCATCCGCCCGGGTGAGACGCTGCTCGTCGAGTCCACGCTCGCGACCTCCGAGAGACCGGGGTTCGGGCTGGCCAAGGCCTTCGGCAAAGCTGTGCGACCGTTCATCGAGGCCCGGGCGCAGCGCCTCTGGGTGGAGGACGTGGCGTACGCCGAGCGGCGCTATGCGCTGCGGATGGCCGCGGGGTGAGCACCCTGGGGGCCGTCAAAGGACGGGCTGTCGTGGGGCGATGAGCGGGGTGTCGGGATGCGGGCCGCACCCGAAACGTGATAGCGTACCGGAGCTTTGAACATCGATGTTCCGATCGTGAACGGCCTCGGCGGCTCCGGGCTGGCGGGCGCGCTCGAGGGGATCCAGAGCGTGACCGCGATGGGCACGAGCATGGAGGCCTCGGTGCTGCTCGTGGCCATGGGGCTGTCGGGCGCCCTGGCCGGGCTCTTCGCGCTGCTCGAGGGCAGTCGCTGGTCCAAGGTCGGGCTGCATCGCGCGGTCGCGGCGTGGACGCTGGCGGCCCTGGTCTGTCAGGTCGGCCGCTACGTACAGGTGACGACGGTCGATCCCGAGGTCGCCCTGGGCGCGGCCCGGGCGCAGTTCGCGGCGGTCTTCCTCGCGCTGCCGCTCATCGTGACGCTGGCCAACCGCCTCGCCGAGACGCGGCCCGGCCCACGGCTGCGCGCGACCATCGGGACCCTGGCCCTGCTCGGCGCGATCATCAGCGCATCGACCGATCTGGTGATCGCCGAGCCCGAATGGCGGGCCAATGGCTGGGACGAGGTGCCCTACTTCGGGTACGTCGATGGCCCGCTGAACTGGTTGCTCGGGGTCTGGTCCCTGGCCATCTACGGGCTCGCGGCGCGCGCCCTCTGGTCGAGGCCCTTTCTCCAACGCCTCGACGAGAGGCCGCTGGCCGGCCAGCGCCACGGCTCGAGCCGCGTCGAGCGGCGGGTCTTCATCGGGTCGCTCGCGGTCTATCTGTGCCTCGGGCTCGTCGACATCCTTGATGGCATGCGCGTCATCCACTTCCCGACCACGTACCCCATCGCGTTCCTGAGCCTCGCGCTCGGCATGGCGATCATCGTGTCCCGGCGGGTACGCGGGCTCGACCGCCTGGTCTCGGCCCATGCCGCGACGCTCGAGCGCCAGAACGACGAGCTCGAGGTGGCGCGTCGGCGCGCCGAGGCGGCCAGCGACGCGCGGGCGACGTTCATCGCCAAGGTGAGCCACGAGCTGCGGACGCCGCTGGCCGGGGTCCTGGGCATGGTCGAGCTGTTGCGGGACTCGCCGCTCACCGCGCTCCAGACGACCTACCTCGAGCAGCTCGCGAGCTGTGGGGACACGCTGCGCTCGCTCATCGAGGACGTCCTCGATCTGGCGCGCATCGATCGCGGCGAGTTCGAGATCGAGCACGTCGCCTTCGACCCGCTGAGCGTCGCCGAGGACGTCGTGCGCGCGGTCGCGATCGCCGCCCACGGCAAGGGGCTGGACCTCATCTTGGCCCCGGATCCGGGGCTGCCGGCGCGCCTGGTGGGTGACGCGTCGAGGCTCCGCCAGGTCGTCTTGAACCTCGCCGGCAACGCCGTGAAGTACACCGAGACCGGTCACATTCGCGTCGAGGTCACGTGCGCGCCGGAGACGGGCGTGCTGGTCTTCGCGGTGGAAGACACCGGCCCAGGCGTCCCCGAGCACCTGCTGCAGGCCATCTTCGAGCCCTTCGTCCAGGGGCGCCCCGAGCGCAGCGCGCGCTCCGGCCTCGGGCTGGGCCTGGGGATCGTGCGGGAGCTGACGCACGCGATGGGCGGCGAGGTGACGCTGACCTCAGAGGTCGGGAGAGGGGCGCGCTTCGAGGTGAAGGTCGCGTTGCCGGTGGCCGATCCGCGGCCGCTCGCGGCGAGGCTGGGGCCGTCAGTCGAGGCAGCCCGCGCCCGTGGCGCCCAGATCCTGTGGGTCGATGGCGGTGGGGTGGGTCCCGGTCCGATGGAGGCGGCGTGGGGGCCGGTCGTCGGCAGTGGCGAGGCCGGTCCGGTCCGCTTCGTCGCCTCGGTCGAGGCGCTCGAGGGTGGTGCCGGGGCGACCTGGGTCGTCCCGAGCGAGCGCGTGGCGGCGGCAGTGCAGAAGGCGCTGGCGCTGCCCGGGGAGCGGCCGTGGATCGTCGGGCTGGTGGCGCTGGGCGAGGCGGACGGGGCCAAGAATGCGCTGGAGGCCGGGGCCGACGAGGTCGCCCTGAGGCCGGTCCTGGCGCGGGGGATCGAGGCGATCCTGGAGGCGCGCGAGGTGCGCGACATGCGGGCGATACCCGAGTCGCAACGGAGCGGCGAGGAGGCGCGGGCGCGGGTGCCCGTCCTGGTCGTCGAGGATCACCTGGTCAATCGCATGGTCATCCGGCGCCTCTGCGAGAGCTGGGGTGCGGTCGTCACCGAGAGCGGCACCGTGGCCGAGGCGCGGGCGCGCTTTGCGACGGGGCAGTTCACGCTGATCGTGGTCGATGGCGATCTGCCCGATGGCAACGGGTTCGATCTGGGCCGCGAGCTGCGCGAGATCCAGGGATACCGCGGGGCCATCCTGGGACTCACGGCCAGCGGCCTGCCCTCGGACATCGAGCGGGCCAGGGTGAGTGGTTTCGACGAGATCATCTTCAAGCCCTTCGACCCCGCCGCGCTGCGCGTGAGCTACCAGGCCCTGGTCGAGGTGGGGCAGCGCAATGTTGCGCTACATAAAGCGGGCTGAGCGAATGTGCAGGGGTTTACAGCGGCGAGGTCTGAGGTCATAGCGGGCGTGTCCGAGGACCGCTGCGAGAGTCGCGCGGGCCGCGAGGTCGAAGACAACGACGAATCCGAAGGGCGCAGAGCGCCGGGGTGTGATGATGAAGGCGATGGTGGGTGTGAAGGGGATGGCGATCGCGATGGCGATCGGCGGTGTTTCGCTCGGGGCCTGTGGTGGGGCGGCGGGCAATGGCAAGGGCACCAAGGAAGACCTCGGCAAGGCCGTGGTCGAGGCGCTGACCAAGAAGGATCCGGCGGGTCTCATCGGACTCTACGCGAGCATCGATCTGCTGATGACGGCGTGCCCCGAGCAGGCCGCCGCGCGGCCGAAGCTCGAGGAGCGTCGCGCCAAGCACGAAGAGAAGGTGAAGGGTGTCTTCACCGAGTGCGCCGGCAAGGCCGACTGGAGCAAGGCCAAGATCCTCGAGGTCAAGGGCGGCGAGACCAAGACCAAGGAGAGCAAGTGCCCCGCGGTCGTCGAGCTGAAGGACATCGACGTCCTGGCCGAGGTCGACGGCAAGAAGTTCCGCGTGAACTTGGACGACCCGCTTCAGGTCGATGGCAAGCTCTACCTCTTCGACCGCTTCCGCTGCGAGACCGACGAGGGCGATGGCGCGAAGGTCGAGCCGCCGCCGGGTGAGACGATGAAGCCGGCCGAGCCGCCGGTCGAGAAGCCCGCCGAGGTGAAGCCGGCCGAGCCGCCGAAGCCGGCCGAGGCCGCCCCGGGTGACCTGCCCGAGGAGTGCAAGACCTACCTCTCGTCGTACGAGAAGTGCGTCGCGGCTGCTCCCGAGCCGGCGCGTGAGCCGCTCACCAAGGCGCTCGCCCAGGCCAAGAGCGCGTGGGCCGCGGTCCCCGACAAGGCGATGCTCGGCCAGACCTGCAAGACCATGCTCGACCAGACCAAGGGCGCGCTCGGCCAGCTCTGCCCGGGCGTCTTCCAGTAAGTTCGGATGGGCTGAGCCCGTCTGCGGCACGGCTCGACCCCATCCGGGTCGGGCCGAGCTTCTTCATAGGTGCCAGAGGGGCTCGGGTT
>JAEUKJ010000188.1 GCA_016792665.1 Deltaproteobacteria bacterium
CCCTCGACTCGGGATCCGCCCCGAGGTGACCACCCACGACGATCATGTTGATCGAGACCATCTGTGACCTCCTCAGGCGGCTTCGAGCTCGGCGTCGGCGGCGAGCGCGACCCCGGGTTGGGCATGGGCGAGCACCGTCTCGCGCATGCGCGCGAACAGGTCGTGGTTGTCGATGAGGGCCTGACGCGCTTTCTCGCGCCCCTGGCCGACACGCTCCCCCTCGAACCCGATCCAGGCCCCCGACTTCTCGACGAGCCCGTGCGCGATGCCGAGATCGAGGACCTCGCCGACCTGGCAGATCCCGCGCCCGAAGAGCACGTCGAACTCGGTCGAGCGCATCGGCGGCGCCATCTTGTTCTTGGCGACCTTCACCTTGGTGCGCGTACCGTAGACGTTGCCGTCACCGTCCTTCAGCGGCTGCCCCTTGCGGATGTCGATGCGCACCGACGCATAGAACTTGAGGGCGTTGCCCCCGGTCGTCGTCTCGCCCGAGCCGAAGGTGACGCCGATCTTCTGGCGCAGCTGGTTGATGAAGATGATGCAGGTCCCGGTCTGGTTGGCCGCCGCCGTGAGCTTGCGCAGGGCCTGCCCCATGAGGCGCGCCTGGAGGCCCATGTGGGAGTCGCCCATCTCGCCCTCGAGCTCGGCCCGCGGCGTGAGTGCTGCCACGGAGTCGATGACGATGAGGCCGACCTCGCCGCTGCGCGCGAGCATCTCGGCGATCTCCAGCGCGTCCTCGCCCGACGACGGCTGGCTGATGACGAGGTTGTCGAGGTCCACCCCGATCGCCTGGGCGTAGCCCGGATCGAGCGCGTGCTCCGCGTCGATGAAAGCCGCGTGACGCCCCAGGCGCTGCACCTCGGCGATGGCGTGCAGGGTCAAGGTCGTCTTGCCCGACGACTCCGGCCCGTAGATCTCCACGATGCGACCGAAGGGGAAGCCCTTCACCCCGAGGATCAGGTCGAGCCCGATCGACCCGCTCGAGAAGACCTCCACATGGTGATCGGCCTCGGCGTTGAAGGTCATGATCGTACCCTTTCCAAACTTCTTCTCGACGATGCCGAGGAGCCCCTTGAGCCCCACGACCTTGTTCTTTTCCACCACCATCGCTGTCACTCCTCGTCATGCCCCATCGGGGCTCCACGCGTCGCGAGCGCCTTGCTCGCGACCCGATCTCGGTCCTCGGTCGACCCATCCTGGGTCGTCCCCGGGTTCGTCGCGCGTTCGAGCCAATGGCCCGGGCGCTGCTTTCAGGCCGCGGCCCCCGCGCCTCCATCGGCACCGCTCCAGCGGCGGAACGCCAAGGCCTCGGCGAGGTGGGCCGTCGTGATGGCGCCATCGCCGGCCAGGTCGGCGATGGTTCGCGCGACCCGGATGACGCGCTGCCAGGCGCGCGCGGAGATCCCCAGGGCCTCGCCCGCCCGCGCGAGGAACCGGGTCTCGGCCGCTCCCAGCCGCGCGTGGCGCCCGACCGCGTCGAGATCGAGGTCCGCGTTGGCGACGGCTCCCCCGAGGTCCGCGTGCCGCTCGATCTGCCGAACACGAGCCGCCATGACCCGCGCCTGGACCTCGGCCGAGCTCGCTCCACCGACATCGCCGCTCAAGGCGTCATGGGCGACCGCGACGAGCTCGACGTGCAGGTCGACGCGATCGAGGAGGGGCCCCGAGAGCCGCTGCTGATAGAGCCGCACCTGCGCCGGCGTGCAGCGACACGCCTTGCGCACGTCGCCCCAGTGGCCGCACGCGCACGGGTTGGTCGCCAGGACCACCATCACCGAAGAGGGGAAGGTCACGCTGCGCCGCGACCGCGCGATGGTCACCACGCGGTCCTCGATCGGCGAGCGCAGGGCGTCGAGACTCGAGCGACGGAACTCGGCCGCCTCGTCCAGGAAGAGGACGCCGCGATGCGCGAGGCTGACCTCGCCGGGCAAGGGCGGCGAGCCACCGCCGACCAGCGCCGCCTCGCTCGCGGTCGGATGCGGGGCGCGAAAGGGTGGGGTGCCGATGAGCCCCGTGCCCCGCCCGGTGAGCCCCGAGACGCTGTGGATGCGGGTCACCTCGAGCGACTCGTCGAGGGTGAGCGGCGGCAGGATCCCTGGCAGCGCTCGCGCGAGCAGCGTCTTGCCGCAGCCCGGCGGGCCGATGAAGAGGAGGTTGTGGCGACCGGCCGCGGCGATCTCCAGGGCACGCTTGGCCTGGGCCTGACCGCGGATCGTCTGCAGATCGATCGCGCGCACGCCGCTGCGCCCCTCGACCGCCGGCACGACCGCGCGCGCCTCGACCCGCCCTTGAAGGAGCTCGACCAGCTCGACCAGGCTCCGCGGCGCCAGTACTTCGATCCCCGGGATGGCCGCCGCTTCGCTCGCCACCTCGGGCGCCACCACCAGCCGCGCGAGCCCCGCCTGCCGCACCGCCAGCGCCGCGCTCACCGCCCCTGGCACCGGCCGCACCGCCCCATCGAGCGCGAGCTCTCCGAAGAACGCCGTCCCCGCGACCTCGCCCGGGGCCACCACCCCGAAGAGGACCAACAAGGCCATCGCCAGCGGTAGGTCGAGAGCCGTGCCCTGCTTGGGCAGATCGGCGGGCGCGAAGTTCACGACCAGGCGCTCGGGCGGCCACTCGTACCCCCCTGCACGCAGCGCCGAGCGGACCCGGTGTCGGGCCTCCTTCACGGTGGTCGCAGGCAGGCCGGCGATGTCGATCCCCGGCAGGCCATCCTGACGACCGACCTCGACCTCGACGAGCACGCCGTCGATTCCGAAGATTGCGATTCCGAGCGTCTTGACCGTCACGAGAGCCTCCGAGCGAGCGTCCGGCTGGAGGTCATCGCAAGTGCGGTGCCAACCCGCAGGCCCGCACCAATCAAGGCCCTCATCGATTCACACAACGACAACATGTCCCACGTGGGACACTCGATGGGACAGTCGCGGGACAGTGCGGGTCCGGTCGCGGGGACGTCCGAGGGGTCCGCGCAGCCGGTCGCCGGAGCCGAGTCGCATGGCGGACGGGGCCGCGGCGTGGCACTGTCCTCGCGTGCGTACCGTCCAACACATCGTCTCGTGGCTCGACGCCTTCCTCGATCCCCAGCGCGTCGACGACTACGGCCCCAACGGGCTGCAGGTCGAGGCCTCGGATCACGTCACCCGGATCGTCACCGGGGTCACCGCCAACCTCGCCTTCATCGAGGCCGCTGCCGACATGAAGGCCGACCTCGCCGTCGTCCATCACGGGCTCTATTGGGGCAACCGACCGAGCACCGCCACCGGCTCGCTCGGTCGTCGCCTGCGCGCCCTCTTCGCCCATCGCCTATCGCTGGCCGCCTACCACCTGCCCCTGGACGGCCACCTCGAGGTCGGCAACGCCGCCAACCTGGCCCGCGCCCTCGGCCTCCGCGAGCTCGTGCCCGCCTTTCCGTCGCGCGGCATCGCGACAGGTGTGGTCGGTCGCTTCGACCCGCCGCTGGACCCCGCCACCGTGGCCGAGCGCATCACCGCCCTCGCACCGCGAGCCGTCCTCTTCGAAGGCGGACCGGCGCGGATCAAGAAGGTCGGTCTCGTCACCGGCGGCGCCCCACGCCTCGCCGAAGACGCGGCCAAGGGCGGCCTCGACCTCTACGTGACCGGTGAGGCCACCGAGTTCACGCAGGCCATGGCGCGCGAAGAGGGCATCCACATCGCCGCCATGGGGCACCACCGCTCCGAGGTCTTCGGTCCTCGCGCCCTGGCCGAACGGCTGCGCCAGGAGTTCCCGGGGCTCGAGGTCGAGTTCGTCGACATCGACAACCCGGCCTGAGCTCTCGCTGCCCCGAACGCGTCACCTCGGATCAGTGCAGGCTGGCCCGCAGGCGCGCCTCGAGGTGGCCGATCTGATGGCCGAGCTGGAGCTCCTTCGCGACCGCCAGCGCGTCGCCGAGGGAGTCGCGCGCGTCCTTCACGAGGCTCATCTGCTCCTGGCAGTCCGCGAGGCTCTCCAGGATGACGCACAGCTGCGCGTCCTTGCGGCCGAGGCCCCGATACGTCGCGACCGCGTCGCGTAGATGCGCCAGCGCGCTCTCGAAGCGGCGCATCGCGCTCTCGGCGACCCCCATGGTCCGTAGCGCACTGGCCGCGCCGACGAACTCGCCGACCTGGCCGTAGATCTCGCGAGCCCGTCGCGCGAGCTCGAGGGCGCGGTCCGGTTGATCGAGGACGAGCGCGATGTCGGCCAGGGCCGCGACCGCCTCGCCGACGCCGCGACGATCGCCGAGGTCCTCGCGGATCCGGAGCGCGCGCTCGAAGAAGGGGCGGGCCTCGGCAGGGCGATGCTGGTTCAAGAGCACGCGCGCGACGAGGCCGAGGCACTGGCTCACGCCGACGCGATATTGTTCGCGATCGAAGATCTCGAGCCCCTTGGTGGCGGAGTCGAGCGCGAGGACGTACTCGCGCCGCTCGCTCGCGGCGACCGCGAGATCGTAGAGCACCTTGCCGTGCGCCAGCCCGGAGGCGAGCTGTCGATGCATGTCGACGGCGCGACGCAGGAGGCGCAGGGCCTCGGCGGAGTCGCCCTCGTGGAGCGAGAGCAGCCCGAGCGCGTGATAGGTGTCGGCGAGACCGCGCGAGTCCTGGTGTTGCGCGAAGACCTTGCGCGCCGCCTCGTAGCCCTC
>JAEUKJ010000245.1 GCA_016792665.1 Deltaproteobacteria bacterium
CGAGCAGGTGCTGAGATTGGGAGGCGCGGACGGCGTCCACTGGGAAGGGTGTCCGGCCGGCAAGTGGGCGCTCGGCATCGAGGCCGACGGCTCGCTCAAGGGGTGCCCGAGCCTCCCGACCGCGAGCTACGTCGGCGGCAACCTGCGCACGATGCGCCTCGCCGAGATCCTCCAGACCGAGCCGCTGAGGCGCCTTCGCGAGCGCGACGAGACCGCGCTCTGGGGCTTCTGCAGGACCTGCTACTACGCCGAGGTGTGCAAGGGCGGGTGCTCCTGGACGGCCCACACCACGCTGGGCCGACCCGGGAACAACCCGTTCTGCCACCACCGCGCCCTCGAGCTCGAGAAGCAGGGGCTGCGCGAGCGGCTGGTCATGGTCGAGAGGGCACCCGGCACGCCGTTCGACCACGGTCGCCTCGCGCTGGTCGTCGAGCCTTCGGGCGGGCCCGCGGCGGCTGACGTTTCGAACGTTTGACGGAGCCGCCACCCTGACGGATCCGCCCGGTTCGAGACTTGACCCACGACGCACCGTTCTCACCCCAGGGAGCGCGACGAACGTTTTGGATGTTTTTCCGCATCCACCTCTTGACGAGTAAGCGGTCGCTCACTACAGGTGAGCAGTCGCTTACCCGCTGTCGAGGAGGCCCGCGATGTCGACCCGTGACGAGCTCGTCGAAGCCACCTGCCGGATCCTTCGGCGGGAGGGTCTCGCCAAGCTTTCGACGCGGCTCGTCGCGCGCGAGGCCGGCGTCTCCGAGGGCGCGCTCTACAAGCACTTCCAGACGAAGGAGGAGATGTTGGTCGCCGCCGTCGACCTCCTGGTCGCCCCCTACTCCGCCATCACCGCCGAGCTGCCGCACCGGGTCGGGCTGGGCTCCGTCGCGGAGACACTCACCGATCTCGTGGTCGCCAACTACGGGTTCCTGCGCCAGGCGACGCCGATCTGGGGCTCGCTTCACGCCGACCCCGCCCTCCATGAACGCTACCTCGCCCTCCTGCGCGAGCGCGACCTCGGGCCGCATCACGCCATGGCCTTGCTCGGCCGCTACATCGCCGCCGAGCAGCGCCTCGGCCGCCTGAACCCAGCCCTCGACCCCGCGGCCGTCGCCAATATCCTGATGGCAGTCGCGCACTTCCACGCATCGATGGACGGCGGCTTCAAGCGCCCGGACGACGACGCTCCGGCCCGCGTGAGGCACACCCTGTCCGTCGCCCTGGCCGGGCTCGCCCTTGCGCCGAGCGCTCCCGCATCCTCCGAGAGGTCCAACCCATGAGGCCGAAGCTGTTCCGCTCCGCGCGCCCGAAAGCGGCCCAGGCGATCGTCGCGCTGTGCTGCCTCGGAGCCGCCCCCCTGGCCGGTGCGACGCCGTCCTCCCCACCGCCCGAGACCCCCGCGGTGGTGCTGCGGGCGGCCTCCGTCCCGGCGCCGCTGGTGTCCCTCATGAAGCGAGCGCGCGGCCACGATGCCGCGCTCGGCGTCGAGGAGGCCGACCTCGAGAGCGCGCGCGCCGCCCGCGACACCGAGGCCGGAGCGCTCTGGCCGCGCCTCGACGCGCGCCTGGGCTACACGCGAAACCAGCACGAATCGATCGCGACCTTTCCCGATGGGGCCGGCACGCGCGAGGTGATCATCACGCCGCGCGACGCCCTCGAGGCCCAGGTCACGGTCACCGTGCCCCTCCTGGAGCTCGGCCGCCGCGGTCGCCTCGATGCGAGCGAGCGCCGCTTGGAAGGCCGCGCCGCGGGTGTCGAGGCCGCGCGCCTCCGCA
Source organism: Deltaproteobacteria bacterium (assembly GCA_016792665.1). Lineage (GTDB taxonomy): Bacteria > Myxococcota_A > UBA9042 > PHBI01 > PHBI01 > WYBB01. Next base: position 1,770 of record JAEUKJ010000245.1, read on the forward strand.
CCGACGAGGCGGTCGCCAACGCCTGGTTCCAGGGCGCCTTCGCGCTGTCACGCATCGGCATCGCGCGCGCCGAGGTCGCCACCGCCATGGACCGCGTGACCCGCGTGGAGGTCCGCAGCCAGGCCGGCTTTGCGAGCCCGCTGGACCGCGCACGCGCGCAAGCCGAGCTCGAGAACGCCAAGGCCGTGGTCGCCGACGCCGAGCTCGCCCTGGCCCGCGCGCGCCTCGATCTGGAGCGCCTCACCGGGATCTCGGCGAGCTGCGAGCCGGGCGCCGCCGAGTGCCCGAGCTTCGCGGCCGAGCCCAGCCCGGCGAGTCCCGACGCGGGCTCGCTGCAGGTCGAGACCGCGCCCACGGTCGATGACCTCCCGGCCGTACGCGCCGCCCTCGCCGAAGCCGAAGCGCTCGGGCGCGAGGCCAGCGCGGCCGAGCTGGATCTCGTCCCGACCGTCGAGGCCTTCGTTTCCGAGCGCATCACCAACGCCTCGGGCTTCGGCTCGGGCGACAACCTCTCGGCCGGCGTGACCGCGACCTTCCGCTTGGACCTCCCGAGCCTCGGCCGCGACGACGAGCTGCGTGCCCGCGCTCGCGCTGCGA
>JAEUKJ010000592.1 GCA_016792665.1 Deltaproteobacteria bacterium
GCACCTCGTCGCGATGATCGCCAGCGCCCGCAAGCTCCTCGTCATCCTCGACGCGATGGTTCGACATCATCGGGACTGGCAGCTCGCCTGAGCCCGCCCGATTCATCGGGCCAGAGCCAACCAATACAGTTGACTCGTCGCGCGCTTCGTTCGCTTCTAGCCGGCATCTCGGCTCGCTCGCGCTCGTGTTGGTGAGGCACGCGCGGCTGCGCCGAGCGCCGGCGGCGTCGCTCTCTCGCACGACGCGGGGCGCGGGGCCGCAGGTCCCGTGCACGGAAGTGCCCCTCGTCGCGCGCTTCGTTCGCTTCTAGCCGGCATCTCGGCTCGCTCGCGCTCGTGTTCTGGGCACCCGCGGCTGCGCCCCGCGTCTCTTCGCTTGCCGCCTTGTAGGCGTCGGTGGGCCGCGGCCCGGCACATGGCGTGCTGGACCGCGGTCTCTCTTCAGCGCCGAGCCAGTCGGCGGCGACCGATGAGCGTGCCCAGGGCGACGAGCCCCGCTAGCAGACCGAGCTCGCCACCGCCCGCGCATCCACCCGAACCGCTTGCGGTGAGGCCGTCGTAGGGCGTGTCGTCGCAGGCGTCGCCGACACCGTCGATGTCGCTGTCCACCTGATCGGCGTTCGCGACGTCGATGCAGTTGTCGACGCCGTCGACGATCCCGTCCTTGTCGCGGTCGAGCACGGTCGCGTCGACCTTGGCCCGGCACTCGGTGACGGTGCGATTGCCGCTCGGGTCCTCGGCGGCGACCGAGAAGACGACCGTCGCGTCACCGTCGGGCACGTCGCCCACGAAGACGACGTTGCCGTCGCGGACGGTCGCTCCGCACTTTTCGGTGACCACCGTCTCGGTCTCTCCGGTCTTCACGACGCAGCGGACGTCGCTCACCGTCAGCGCCACCCCGCAGGCGTCGCTCGCCGTCGGGACGAAGAATGCGGGCGCGGGCGGCAGCGTGCTCGGCGTGTTGCAGTCCACCACCGGGGCGGTCGCGTCGACTACGGTGAGCTTGGTCACGCACTCGGCGCTGCCGCCGCGGTCGTTGGTCGCGCTGAAGGTCACTTCCGAGAGGCCGATCGGGAAGTTGTCGATGGCACTCGTCACGGTCGCCGTGAGGTTGCACGCGTCGACGAGGTCGGCCGTGAGGGCCTCGGGATACCCGCAGTGATCGGCCGGCGCCTCCACCGTGAGATCGGCGTCGCAGTCGATATGGAAGTCCTCGAACGCGCGGACGGTGACTTCGGTCACGCAGGTCCCGATCTGCCCCGAACGATCGACCGCCGTGAAGGTCACGGTCGTCGTGCCGTTGGGGAGGGTGAGCGGCTGGCTCGCCGGCCCTTCGGGTCCCGTGACCGGCACGCTGCCCCCATCGCACGCATCGGCCGCGGTGACCGGCACCGTGACGGTCGCGCCGCACACGCCCTCTTCGGCCTGGACGACCAACGTCGCCGGGCACGTCACGACCGGCGCCAGCGTGTCGTTCACCTGGACCGTCGTCGTGCAGCTCGCGGCGTTGCCCGCGGTGTCGCGCGCGGTCCACGTGACCGGCGTCGCGCCGAGCGCGTAGGTCTCCGGTGCGTCATCGCTCACCGTCACCGGCTCGCCGCACGCGTCGTTGACCGACGGCCGACCCAGCGCCACCGCCACGCCACCGAAGGCGCACTCGATCGGCCGTCGGAAGACCGGGCAGATGATGACCGGCGCGGCGAGATCCTCGTCGCACACGACGCACGCCGTCCTCGGGACCTCGGCCACGAAGGCGTGGCGGGACCCGGCGGCGACGTCCGCTTCGCCGACGACGCGCCCGTCCTCGCTGACGGCCTTGGCCTCCGCCGTGGCACCTCCCAACGTCCCCAGATCCTCCGTTCCCCGTTGGGTCTGCCAGACGAACGCACGCGAGCCGAGAGACGTCTCGAGGTTGCCGGCCACGAGGCCCGAGTCGGTCAAGCCGATCGGGCTCGCTGCCGTCCCTCCAAGGAGGTCCAACGCGGTCAGCGCGGCCTCGGGCAAGGGGCTCCACAAGGTCGCGAGCGTCGTGCCGAACGCCGTCGACGAGGTCCCGACGACCGAGCCCAACGCGTTCAGGTAGAGGGCGTCACTCTCGCCGCCGGGCATCGCGCCGAGGTCGATCATGCCGGCCGCCTCGGTCCACGCGAAGGCATGGACGGCGCCGGTCGCCGTCTCGCTCTGCCCGATGACGAGTCCTGCATCGTTGACGGCCACGGCCCACGAGGCGTCGCCGCCCAGCGTCCCGAGGTCGGCGTGCGCCCCGTTGGGACGGAAGACCCACGCGTGTCGATCGCCGCCCGCGCTCGCCGCCCACCCGACGGTGAGGCCCGCCGCGTTCACGGCGACCGCGTCACTCTCGGCGCCGACCGCGAGATCGACCGCGCCCGAGGCACTCGTCCACCAGAAGCCGTGGGGCGCGCCGCCCGCCGTCTTGAAGCGTCCGACCACCACGCCGCCGTCGTTGTTGGCCAGCGGCTCGACTCCCGTTCCACCAGAGGGTGCCACGATCTCGACGGCTGCCGAGCGACCATCGCTGGAGTACCAGCCCTTGCCACCGGCCGAGCCGGCGGCGCGCCCGCTGTCTCGCGGCGCGAGCAACTTCGGCGAGGCACCCGCGAAGAGCTGGACCAGCCCGCCACTCGCGGTCCACGACCACGCCGAGGACACGCCGTTGACGGTGCGCGTACCGACCACCAGGCCGCTCGCGTTCACGCCGGTCGCCGCCGAGGTGATCCCCGAGCCCGGCGTGAGATCGACCATCCCACCCTCGCTCGTCCACGCGAACGCGTGGTCACCGCTGGCGGTCGCCGCCGCGCCGACCACGACCCCGCCGCTGATGGCGACGGCCGTCGAGGTCGCGCCGCCGAGGGTCCCGAGATCGGTCAGACGAATCGGCACCGGCACGTCGCCGGGCTTGATGCCGTAGTCGCACACGCCGGTCGCAGGGTTGCACGTGCCGGGGAGCTGGCACTCTCCCGGAGCCGCGCACGCCCGCGCCGCGCCGCCGCAGACCCCGCCGCGGCAGCTGTCTTCGATCGTGCACTCGTTGAAGTCATCGCACGGCTGCCCATCGACGACCGCCGCGAACACGCAGCCGCGCGTCGGGTCGCAGGTGTCGCTGGTGCAGGCGTTGTCGTCGGTGCACGAGATGAAGCGACGCGGTGCGCACCGCCCCTGCCCGTCGCAGGTCGACGCGTCCGAGCACGCGTTGCCGTCGTCGCAGACCACACCGCTGGGCCGCGGCGTGCAGGTCCAGACCTCGCGCCCCTCTTCGCAGGAGGTCGGGACCTGTCCCGCGCAGAACTCTCCGCAGGTGATCGTGCGGCTCGCGTAGTCTTCGTCGGGCGCGCCGCTGCAGTCTTCGTCCTTGCCGTCGCAGACCGCGTCCACTGCGAACAACGGCGCCTTCGGCACGCACGTGTCGACCACGTGGGTCGCGCCTGCAGGGCAGATCAGCGCGCCATTCGATCGGCACTCGCCGAGCCCGCAGGACTTCTCGACGACGATGTAGTCCTCGTCGGTGCGAGCGTCGCAGTCGTCGTCGACCCCATCGCACTGCGCGTCGGTCACGTTCGGGATCGGGGTCAAGGTGTTCACGCAGCCCACGAAGAGCTCGCAGCGATCGGTCGTGCAGCGGTTGCCGTCATCGCAGTTCACGACGACGCCGCTCACCTGGTTCGAACTCTGCGGGTGGAACCCGTCGACACTCAGCGAGGCGACGTCGAGGATGATGCGACCCGCCGCGGCCGCAAGCGTCGCGCGATAACGGAGCGTCTGCCGCTGCCCGGGCAAGAGAGGCGCGAGGGTCCCGCTGACCGTCCGCGTCGCGTCGTCGTAGGCGAGCCCCGGGCCGGCGGACACGAAGGTCAGGCCCTCGAGCACGGGGTCGCGCACGACCGCATCGGTCAACGCCACCGTGCCCGTGTTCTCCGCGGTGAGCTCGATCTCCACGGTCTCGCCCGCCTGCCCGCAGCCGGCGTTCCAGGCCTTGTTCAGGCGGAAGGACGCGGACGCGCAATCGGCCCGCACCACCGTGGCCGCGGACTCGACGATCGACGTGCCGTTCCGCTCGATGCGCGCCACGTTCGACACCAGCGCCCCGGTCGAGGCGGGCGGCTGAGTCCGGTAGCCCAGCGTCACGGCCTTGCCGGGCGCGAGCGTACCGATCTGCCAGGTGAGGACCGGCGTGCCCGCAGCGGACGCCCCCGGGCCCTTGATGGTGCCACTCACGTAGGGCGACTCGGCGGCGACCCGATCGGTGACGACGAAGCCTTCCTGGGGGTTCGGGCTGGTGTTGGTGACGGTGATGGTCCAGTCGATCGCCTGCCCGCAGGCGAGCGCGGCCGAGGCCTGCTTGACGACGTGCAGCCCGCTCGAGGTGACGCTGCTCGCGTAGGGCGCGGTCGCGGGGCAGGCCGAGAGCCCGAGCTCCACATCCGGGGCCGCGCTGAAGGTCGCGGTCCCTGACAGGGTCGTGCCCGCCTGCGCCGTGACGCGCGTCGAGAACGTCGCGAAGCCGCTGGCGTTCGCGTCGAGGCCCGGGACCGACAACGTGATGACACCATTGGCGACCGTGGCCCCGACGGGGAGCGTCCCTGCGATCAGCGTCGTACCGGCCGGCACGGTCGCGGTGAGCGTGCCGGGGTCGATGCGGCGCGTGCCGACGTTGCGGTAGTGGACATGCCAGGGCAGGACGTCGCCGGTCTCGACCGTCGAGCGACCCGGGAAGACCCGCAGCGACACGCGCCCGGCGGGCTCGATGATCCCGGTCTCGACGCGCGCGCTGTTGTCGGTGACGTCGGGGTCGAGGTCATCGACCACCGAGGCGGCCACGACGATCCGACCGCCCGCGGACGTGCAGTCGCCGGCGCGGATGACGAGCTCGATGTCGATCGGGAAGCCCTCCTGCTCGAGCGCATCGACCCACCCGATCGTGCACACGATGTCGGTCGCACCCACGGTGCACTGGACGTTGTCGGTGTCGCCCGAGAAGACATCGACCAGGGTCCCGCCCGTCGGGATCGGGATGGTCAGGACCACGTCGGTCGCGGTCGTGTTGCCCTTGTTCGCGACGCTGACGACCCAGGTGTCGGTGCCGCCCACGGTGAGGTTCGCGGGGCCGACGGCGCGGACGAAGACGCTCGGCAGGTTGCCGGTGAGGGTCGTGGTCGAGCTCGTGTTGTTGGCGAGGTTGCAGTCGATGGCCGTGGTCGTCACGCTGGCATTGGCGACCAACGGCAGGAACGAGGCCTCGCTGCTCACGTTGACCGAGCCCGTGAACGTGCGCGACTCGCCGACCGGGATGGTGCCGAAGTTGCGCGTGATGCGCGTCCCCTGCGAGACGCCGTCGCCGTTGGGCAGGTTGGCGATCGCCACCACGCCGCGCGCGACGCCCGGTCCGCTGTTGGTCACCGTGATGGTGTAGTTGATGTTCTCCCCGGTGAGGACCGAGCCCCGGTCGGCGTCGATCGCGACCTTCACGTCGGTCGTGTCGATCGCGGTCTCGACCGTGCTCGAGTCATTGGCGCTCGTGACCTGCGGGCTCGAGGTCGACACGCTCGCCGTGTTGGTGATGCGCGCCTGGCACACGTCGGGGACCTCGACCTGGAAGGAGAAGCTCGGGTTCGCGTCGGTCCGGTAGATGACCTCCCAGCGGTCGAGCTTGGCGACGTCGCCCTCTTCGCACCCGACCAGGTACGGCGGCTGGCTGTAGAAGAGCGGGATGGACGACAGTCCGGGGACCGTGAAGGCGTTGCCGTAGTATTGGGTCGACGGCCGGGTCGACTTCACGGTGAACCCGTCGGCCTTCGGGAACACGAAGTTCGTGTCCTCCCAGCACCCATTCATCCCGCAGCCCTGCGAGCGGAACGAGATGACGCCCCCGGGGTCGGTCGCGGAATAGGGCCACTGGAAGTACTCGTAGCGCGTGCGATTGTCCTCGTCGCCGTCGGCGAGGAGGTCGAAGAGGCGGGGCTGGCCGAGCTCGCCGCCCTCGAACCACCACCCGACCGCGTCCGAGTTGCCGCCCTGATCGGGCACGGCATCGCCGTAGAAGACGGGGCCGGGGCCGGCCGAACGCACCTGCGAGGCCGCGTGCCCAGCCAGGGCCGGGAAGGGCACCGCGGTCCACGGGCCATCGGGTTGGGGCACCTGGATGGCCGGGACCTGACGACCGGTCGAGGTCTCATACAAGGTGCCGCCGACGACCCCGAACGCGAAGCCGCTGGTGCGTACCTCCCCCTGCCGGTAGTAGTTGAGCGACGGCCACGCCCCGCCGCCGAGCGGCTCGAACGAGGAGTAGCCCTCGGGAACCCCGAACGTCACAGGGTGGTAGGCGCCGTCCTCGTCCGGAGCCATGACCCGGGCCGAGCTGTTGTCGTCGTAGAAGTAGCCGGCGATGAGCGGCAGGTCGGCCGCGAACGGGACCTGCGCGACACCCTGGATACCGCCCGACCAGAAGTCGTCCTCGAACGCCCAGTGCGCCTCCCAGTCGAGGGTGCCGGTGCGCTTCCAGATCACGGGGCGCGAGATGACGGCCCCGTTCGCGCGCCGGTAGTTCGCCTGGCCCACGACGGTGTCCCCATCGGCGAAGCTGACGTAGACGTAGTTGCCGTCCATGTCCGCGGGCCCCGTGAGGGTGCGTCGCGCGAGCCCGAGTTCCGATCCGAGATCGATGACGAAGGCCGTGTGCGTGTAGAGGTTGGTGGCCGAATCGTAGGTCGACACCACCGTGTAGTCGCTGCCGCCGAAGAAGTTGTTGAAGTTCTGGTCGGGGAGCAGCTCACCGAGCGGGACGAAGCGATTGGGCGCCCGCGGGGCGTAGAACCAGACCGTGGGGTTGCCGTCGAGCTGCCCTTGAGCGGCCAGCGGCGCACGTCGTGCCGCGGTGAACTGGTTGTCCTGCCAGACGTAGGTGTTGGTGCTCGCAGGGACGAGGTCGATCGCGACGTAGCGGTTGGTCGCAGCATCGTAGACCCAGGCGGTCGCGGTCTGTTCGCAGCGCGGCCCGCAGAATTGGAAGTAGCCGACCGCGGACAGGCCGTCCGGCGCGACCAGGGCCACCTGCGCGTTGGAAGGATACCAGCCCTCGGACTTCGGGTGGGCCGCGACGGACGCCGACGACGGTAGGAGGGCATACTCGGTGAACCCGACGCCCTCCTCGCGGCGCCACAGCACCCCGACGTATTCGTTGGTGTAGTTCCGATAGGCATAGCCCGCGAGGTGCCCGTTGGACTCGTTGTTGATGCTCGCGCGGTTCGTCGCCGGGCGACCCGGGCCGTCGATGAGACGCCCCATGATGTCGCCCGAACCCTGGGCGAGATCGGCGACGAAGATGTCGGCCCCATACCGCCCGAGATACTTCCCGCACGCGTAGCGCGGCGTGTAGCGGTCATCCTGGCGATTGGAGTCGAAGTAGTCCGACCAACCGTCGACCGGGTAGATGCCATCGCCCAGCGTGATGCGCCGCGTGGTCGCGACCAGGTCTCCATCGGCACCCTTGGCGATCTCGACCGCGAAGAAGGAATCCCGTCCCAAGCTCGCGTCGAAGCCTCGGTAGATATCGATCCCCTGGCTGGTCGTTCCGTAGTCGCTCAGGTTGCTCACGCCTTCGAGCGGGAGCTCGAAGACCTCGACGACCCAGGTCATCTCCGCCGGGTCCTGCGACCACGCGCACGGCCACCACTGGTTCCCGGTCAGCGTCTGGCAGCGACCCAGCAGCGTACCATCGGACCGCCGCCGCTGGGGATAGCCGCCGAGCGCCCCCTCGGGCAGCGGCAGCGCCTCCAGCTCCCATCGCCCTCCCACCCGTTGCGCGAAGTAGGGGGAATGGCGGCTTCCGTCATGCGAGTAGGCGAGCACGTAATCGTCGGTCACCCCTTGCGTGGAGAACGACTGCCCGGGCCCGACATCGAAGAGGTCGAGGTTCCAGGTGTCCCCCGTCTTCGACAGGATGCCGGCGCGGTTCAGGTTGTCGATGTTCGCGTTGAAGAGGTAGGTCCCGTCCTCGAAGATGAACTGGAACGAGCCGCTGGCGACGTCGGCGATCGGCTCGGCGCTCCAGACGCCCTGCGCACTCCGCGTCCATCGCACCGGTCGCCAGGCATCGACGTAGTAGCGTCCGACCGCCACGCCGCGATACATGGCGTCGATATAGCCCTCGATCGACCCTTCGGGGAGCGGCAGGACCTCCGAGGTGTAGCTCCCGTCGGTGAGTCTCCACACCGCGGGCTGCGATCCCGAGGAGCCCTCGAAATAGCCGAAGAGGGTCGACGGATCGGCGGCGTCGTAGTCATTGGCGTACGAGTAGCCCCCGGGGCGGATGCCGTCGGGAACGGGCAGCTGCGAGAACTCCCAGGCGCCGTCCTTTTTGGCCCACAAGACGGCGCGGCTGAAGTTCTCGTCGCGGGTGTATCGGTAGGCGTAGCCGTAGATGACGTCGCCGTTTCTCCAATAGGGGTACGAGTAGGAGAAGTCCCCGTTGGAGAGCGCGAGGAAGTCGTACTGACCATCTTCGCGCGGCGTGGCGATGTAGGGGCTCGCGATCGAGACGCCCTCGTAGTCGCTCATCTGGAAGAGGACCTCGCCATTGGCGTCGCAGCCCTGCGCGTACAAGTAGCTCGGGTTGTTGAACGGCGTGGGCAGCTTCGTGAGCTCGACGTACTGCTCGTCGCCCCCGTTGGCGTCGCAGCTCGACCCTCCGCCGACCATGTCCGCGCGCACCCGGATCGACCGGACGCGCGTCGCATCGAGGTCGAGCGTGATGGCGCCCGACGCGTCGGGCACGAGGCCGGTCCGGAGGACTTCCCCGGTGTCGCCATCGAGGACCGAGACCGTGACCGAGGCCTGCCCGCTCACGACCGAGTCGACGACCACGCGATCCCACTTGACCACGTTGCCCTCGCCGAGCGCGGGGATCCGCGGCGACGTGTACGTCCCGAGACGCGCACTCGCCCCGACCGCCTGGCCGTCGTCGACGACCTTCGTGCCGGAGAAGACTCCCTTGGCGAAGTCCAGCGACGTGTCCTGGACGAAGGTCGCGCCCGCGGGTGCAGGCACCTCTCCGTTGAACGTCACGCGGATCGCGCGGACCCCGGGGTCGGCCTGGCCGACACCACCGACCGGCACGTACGTGAACGCGCCCGTACCATCGTCGTAGCGCAGGGTCGTGCCCTCGGGCAGATTCGTGAAGCTGCCGACGACGAACGGCACCCCTTCGGGCAGGTAGTCCTCGATGACGACATCGTCGGCCGGGGCAGAGCCGATGTTGTTGTACGCGATCTCGTAGCGCACGCGGTCGCCGACCGTGAACGGCGCCGCCTTCGACACGCCGGTCGCCGTCTTGATGACCATCGGGTCGGGCCGATACGCGACCGAGCCGCACGTGTCCGCGTTGTTGGTCAGGATCTGCTCGGTGTCGTCGACGCCCGGCACGAAGTCGAAGCGATAGTCGGTCGTGACCGTGACGTCCTGACGAATCGGCGTCTCGTTCGCCACCGTCGGCTTCACGGTCCCGGTCACGCGGATCTGCACCTTCGCGCCCGCCGGCAGACCCACCTTGCGATACCAGTTGCGTCCGCCCGAGGTCGCATCGCCGAGGAGATAGGCGCTGCCGCTGGCGGTCCAGCTCACCGGGTCGTTGATGGGCGCGCCGGTCTCGGTGACGAGCTTGCCCTCGGCGCCGGTCGCGGTCGTCACGATCACCGTGGCCGCGTCATCGCCGAGCTTGGTCATCCACGCAGGGACGGCGTAGGCGACCTTCAGACCGTAGGCCGGCACGGTGCCGTTGTTCTTCAGCTCGAAGACGACCGCGACCTCGTTGCCCGGCACGATGCCCGGGAACGCGCCCTCGGGGGTGCAGGTCGCGTCCACGGCGATGTCGATGCCCGGGGTCTTGGTCTCGACGGTGCTGGCGTTGTTGCTCGGGTCTTCGTCATTGGGCGGGTTGTCGCCGATGAGCGCGATGGTCGCGGTGTTGGGAATGGTGGCGCCGGGCTGCGGCGTGAGGCCGGTGGTCGGCGTGCGCAGCGCGAGGTCGAGGTAGACCGAGAAGGGGCCGCTCGACCCGGGCAGGGTCGGACGATAGACGGCGATCCAATGGACGGGCTGCCCCGCGGCCGACGCACGCCAGCCCGTGGCGGCGGGATTCGCGGCCGAGAAGGCCGGCTGCGGACCGGCCAACGAGGCGCTGTGGAACCAAACCTGCTCGCCATTCTGGACCGTGTGTCCGACGTAGGTGACGTCGACGATACCGTCGGCCGGCGCCGCATCGTAGAGCTTGTCGATGATGACCACCGGCCCGCTGGCCTGGCGACTCTCGTTGCCATATCGGAAGCGGTAGGTGATGGGGTCGCCCGGCTGCGCGAAGCTCGGGCCGGTCTTGGTGATGTAGGGATCGGGCTGCGGCGTCTTGACCTCGACGAAGGCCGAGTTCGCCTTGTTGGCGTCCTCGCCCGAGGAGGTCGAGGTCACCACGTCGTTGCGCAAGGTCGTCTCGGGCGGGACGGTCGGCGCGATCTTCGCCTGGAAGTTGACGGTCACGTCACCCGAGCGTCCGGGGAAGTAGCCCGCGGCGAGACCGGCCTTGCGCACGGCGTTGTTGCCCGCGACGCTCCAGGTGAGGGTCCGTCCCCCGTTGCCGATCGTCGGCTCGCTGGCGCCGGCGAAGCCCCAGCCCGCCGTGGTGACGCGCGCAGAGCCCGCGACGTAGGTCACGCCGGCCGGCAGAGTGTCGGTCACGACCACGTTCTCGGCGCGATTGGCGCCCTCGTTGCTGACGATGAGTGAGTAGGTCACGACCTCGCCCGCGATGGGTCGGGCCTGGTCGACGCCCTTGCGGATGAAGAGGTCGGCGTTCTCGACCAGCACGCGGCAGCCCGTGAAGACCGAGAGGTCGAGGGTGCGCGTCGTGTCCTTGGCGGTCGCGAGGCCCCCGATATCGGCGAAGGTGCCGGACACCGTTCCTGCCTTGACCCGCCCGCGGACCTCGATGCGCCCGCCCTGGAACGAGATGAGCGGGGTCGCGCCGCTCGCGTCGATGGCCTCGGTCACGCGGAAGCTGAGGTTGGCCCCATCGCGCGAGGGCGTGACCACGACATTGCCATAGGGCTCGGCGGCGACGGCGTTCCAGGTGTGCGTGGCCGACACGAACTCGATGTCGCTGGGCAGTATCTCGGTGAGCACCACGTCGAAGTCGGCGTTGGTCGAGTTGTTGACGTAGTCGAGCGACCACACCACGTCCTCTCCGGCACCGGCCACGTCGGGGCAGGTCCGCGCGACCTCGATCGACGGGTCGTTCGAGACGACCGTCGAGGCCTCGTTGGAGATCGCCGAGAGGAGCTCGCGCGAGAACACGGCCGCCTCGTTGCGGATGGTCGTCCCGCCGATGACGCCTTCTCGCACCCGCGCCGCCCAGCGCACCGACGAGAGCCCGCCGATCGGGAGCTGAGCAGGCGACAGCGAGGCGTTGTCGACGAGGAAGGCGATCCACCTCGGGTTCGAGGCAGACGCCGGCGGACCGAAGCGCCCGTTGCCGATCGAGATACCGCGGGCAAAGTTCGCGCGCACGATGGCGTCGGTCGGCGCGAAGTCGGTGCGCAGGGACTCGGGCAGGGCGGGCGGCGCGCGGTTCGAGAACCACACCTCGCCCTGGTTCGGCACCCCCTCGGCCCAGCTGAAGGCCACGTCGGCCGGGATGCGGTCGATGATCCACGTGCCGGTCGAGACGGCGTCGCCGATGTTCACGTAGGACAGGGTGTACTTGATCTCGCTGTCGGGAGCCGCGACACCGAGGTCGACGCGCTTGGCGACCTGGAGATAGGGGTTGCCACTGACGCTTGCGCCGCGCGACCCGGACGCCGCGATAGGTCCGCATACGTCGTCCCGACCGGTGGCCGTCGCCGCGAGCGAGAAGGTCGAGTTCGTCACGTACCCCCGTGGCACATTGACGCGCACGTCGATGGTGCGGGCCGCGGACGGCGGGATGGAGGCGTAGCGCACGGTCAGCGTGTCGGGCAGGCCGGCGTAGTCGACGTTGCCGCCCTGGCTGTCGATGCGCACGAACGGCAGCGGCGTCAGGACGCCGTTGATCGACAGCTTGGGCATCGCGATGGACACGACGACGTCCAGCGCCGTGTCGGTCTCGACGCCACCCGACTGCTGGTTCGGCAGGTTGATGGTGAAGCTCACGTCGCCCGACCCGATGAGGGCCCCGGGATAGGCGGCGATCTGCATGCCCTCGAAGCTGGGGACGACGGGCTTGACCTGCACCGGCTCGTTGTCCTGGACCCAGCCCGCGATGCCGGTGATCGGGGTCGAGACGGTCTCGCCGACGCCCGTGTAGGCGTAGGTCTGGAAGAGGCTCGTGTTGTTGACGGTCGCCAGCGGACAACCGTTGACGGGGTTGTCGACCGTCACGGTGATTTCACCCGTGACGGCGTTTGGCGTCACGTTGTCGGGGAAGTAGCTCGATGCGAGCTTCGGGATGCGGAACGCGACCCACTTGACGCTCGCGGCATTCGCGGGCGCCGCGGTGGTCCACGACGCGCCGAGGACGCCGGTCGCGACCGTCACGTCCGGTGGGTCACCGACGGCGCGGTCGGCGCCAGTGGTGTTGTAGTAGATCGTGCCGTTGGCATTCGAGGGCAGGAACGCCGAGCTGAAGGTCGTGCCCGCCGGGACCTTGTCGATCATCAACGTGTTGTCGAGCGACGAGGCGCCGCCATTGCGCGCGTAGAGGAGCCAGGTCACCGGGTCGCCGTATCCGACCGAGAGCCACCAGTTGTCGTTGCCGCCGCCCGAGATGCCCGCGCTGCCGCGGATGCGGTCGCCCTTGGCGTACTGGCCGTTCGGGTTGTTCGGGATGCCGATGTAGACCTCGGCCGAGCGCTGCGCCTTCTGGGGGCGGAAGCTGCTCTCGAGCGTGACGGTGTTGTCGATGCGGTGATCGAGGGGCAGCGGGCCGCTCCGCTTGACGTCATCCTTGAGGGTCATCGAGTACGACAGGTTGTGGCGCTGGCCGACCTCGATCGTGCCGAGGTCCCAGTAGATCGCGTTCGCGGGGACGCTGACGCCGTTGACGTTGCGGGCGACCGCCGTGAAGACGCCGCCGTTGTTGATCGTGAGGCCAGGCGGGGTCGTGTAGACGCTGCCCGCGGTCCAGCCGGCCTCCTTCGGGGCGACCAGGTCGCTCACGTCGTCCCAGACGACCGCCTTGTGATAGGCCTCGGTGCAGGTCGAGGGCGGGAACTCGTAGTTGCCGACGTAGAGGAAGTAGCTGAGCTGGCTCCCGCCATTGATGTAGTTGCGGTTGTTGATCGTGTAGGTCCCGCCCGGGGACTTGTAGGCGAAGGGGGACGGGCTGGAGCTGACAGTGGTGGTGACGACCGGCGCCGTGCCCGGGGCGCTCACGGCGGCGGCGTTGGACGCGCGCCCCTCTGCAGTCGCGTTGTAGGTCGTGGTGTTGAGCGTGCCGGTCGGCGGCGTGACGCTGTAGGACAAGAGGAACGTGTTGCCCGCGTTGACGGTGCCGAGGTCCCAGTAGACCGCGTTGGCGGGGACCTGGTTGCCCTTCACGGTGATGGCGCTCGACGTGTAGACGCCCGCGTTGCTGGCCGTGCCGAAGGCCAGCGGGTAGGTGCGCCCGAAGGCATCGGTCGGGGCTTGGGGAATGGGGGCCCAGACGACCAGATCGGTGGCGTTGACGAGCGACACCGAGACCCTGACCTTGTAGGTGTACTGCTGGTTCGAGCACGTCGATGCGGGGGCCTCGAGGCCGAGCTTCACGACCGAGCGCGGCGACCAGGTCACGCGCAGGGCCTGCACCGTCGGGCGGATGCGGACCTCTGGATCGCCCGCGATGACGCGCTCGCGCAGCTTGACGACGACCCGCCCCGAGAGCTGGGTCGCGGGCACGGTCGAGAGGCTCACCATGCCCTTCCAGGCGGCGCTGTCCGAGGCTTGCAGCGCGAACCCTCCCCCGGCTGCGGGCGCGCGCGGGTACCAGGTGCCGTCGCCGCCGAGGAAGTAGATGTCGAGGTCCGCGGTCTGCGAGGCCGTGTAGTCGATGTAGATACGCCCCCACTCCCCGAACGAGACCGGCGAGACCGCCACGGTGGCGAACTGGCCGACGCTGACGTTGGGCGCGAGGGTGACGAGCTGGCCGAACGGGTCGTGCCGATAGCCGCTCGACTCCGGGATGTTCGCGATGCCGACGTTGTCCTGGTAGTTGTCGGTCCAGGTGCCGCTGTTCTGATCGACCTGGGGGGCCGCGAACGCGGATGGCGCCGCCACCGCAAGCGCGAGAGCCATGGAAAGGGCGATCCCAGCCGCACGTGTGAGGGGCGTCATGATGGCCTCGCGTCGGATTCTGGTCGGGCGCCATCGGAACGGGGACGGACCCGAGCCAACGCGCCGACGCTCTCTAGGCGGTCGAGGCTACCGAAGTTCACCGCACGTCGAAAGCTGCGCTCGGCTGGCCAGGCCCTCGCGCGTGAGGCTCCTGAAACCTGTGCGAATCCGCGCTGTGGCGCGGGCCCGCGAGCAAGCGGGACCCCACGCAACGAAGGTTCCGAGGACCGACGAGGTCGGCTCAGGTATCGCTCAGAATGTCCGCGGTCGGCTCACTCGGGGACGATGCGCGCGGGGATCGTCGCGATGCGCATCGCCACGCTGGCCGCCTCGGGCAGGCCGTCCCCGTCGAGGTCGATGTCGGAGTTGATGAGCTGATCGAGCAGCGCCGCCGCGGCGGCAGGCGTGAGCCCCGGCAGCGAGAACGAGGCCGGGTCGAGGTTGCCGACCGCCTCGATGAGCTGGGCCTTCGGGATGGCACCGCCGATGATGCCGTTCAACGCGACGATCTGCCCCTGCGCATTGGTCGAGACCGTCGCCTCGGTGCGCGCCTTGGCGATGGTCACGCCGAGCAGGTTCCCGCCGGTCAGCGGCAGGACCATATTGATGAGCGAGTCGGTGCCGCCCGCGGTCAGCTTGCCGTCGCGGATCTGCGCGTTGTCGAAGTAGAAATACGGCTGGCACTGGGCGTCGAAGGACAGGGCCGCGACGTTGTAGTCGCAGGTCGCGGTGAGGTGGTCACACGACGGGTCGATGGTCTGCGAGTCGTAGATCGCCATCGTGAACGGCGAGCCATCGAAGGTCGCGTTGCGCAGGTCGACGATCCACATGACCACGCCGTTCTCGATCGAGTCGGTGATGCCCGGGTTCACGAAGGCCGCGAGCAGCGCCAGCTCGTTGTCGACGCCGCCGCCGCACTGCTGCTCGGGCGCGCAGGTCGCGGGGTTCTGGTCGATGTCGAGGCCCGAGCCGGTCTTGCCGTCGGCCATCACGAGGAGGCTGACGATCTTGTTCGCCTTGGTCGTGCCCTCGACCGGGCAGAACTCGCACTGCGAGGTCTTGCCGCCAAAGCACTGCCCGGCGATGCAGCGGTCGTTGATGGTGCACGACTCGCCGTCGTCGCAGAGGGCCGGTCCGCAGGTCTCGCCGACACAGTCCTGCGTCCGGAAGAGGTTGAGGCACCCCTGCCGCGGGATGCACGCGTCGGTCGTGCACGCGTTGCCGTCGTCGCACGAGACCGCGCCCCCGCCGCCACAGGTCCCGGCCGCATCGCAGACCTCGCCGCTCGTGCACGGGTCGCCGTCATTGCACGCCCCGACGAACTTCGTGTTCACGCACTCGCCGGTCGGCAGGCAGACGTCGTTGGTGCACGGGTTCTGGTCGTTGCACTTCGACTCGGCGTCGTGCACGCAGCCGACCTTCGGGTCGCACGCGTCGATCGTGCACGGGTCGTTGTCGTCGCAGTCGAGCGCGCTCGTGCCCGCCTTGCACGCCTTGTCGGCGCAGACATCGCCGACCGTGCACGGGTTCTGGTCGTCGCAGCTCGCGGTGGTCGCGGTCTCGACGCAGCCGAGGCGCGCGTCGCAGGCGCTGGCGATGCACACATCGTTCGAGGTGCAGACCAACGGCCCGCCGGCCTGGCAGGCCCCGCCCTGGCACGTGTCGTTGTTGGTGCAGGCATCGCCGTCCGAGCACGGGGCCCCGTCACCCAGGGTCACGAGCTGATCGCGCCCGCCGCTGAGCATGCACACGCGGCACGCGTTGTCGGCCAGGGCCGTGCCCGACGCGATGCAGATCGCGCCCTCGAGGCAGTAGCCGGCGAGGAGATCGTTTTTGCAGGTGCCGGCCTCGCAGCTGTCGCGGGTGCACGCGAGCGCGTCATCGCAGGTCTTGGCGACGCCCCTGCACACGCCGGCCGCGTCGCACGTGTCGTTGTCGGTGCAGGGATCGCCGTCGTTACAGCTCGCGCCGTTCGCGCAGCCTCCGCTATCGACGGTGTCGACCGCCGTGTCGGTCGTGTCTTCCGTGGAATCGCTGGGCGTGCTGGTATCCTTCTCGCTCCCGCTCGCGCTGTCGCCGCACGCGCCCAGGGAGAGGGCCAGGACGGCGAGCAGCCCGTGCGCGCGCGACACGAGGGATGCAGAGGCTGCAATGCGAGGAATGACGAGCATGAGGACCCCGGAGTGAGCGAGGCTGACGGATCGGCTTCGCCTGTCGAAAAGCAGGCGCGGACCTTACGGGGTCATCCCGAGCGAATCAAGCGTCGGGACCCGAGCCATGGCGCTCGCCCGCGACGCTGGGTTGCCGCCCTCGCGGCCCTGTTCGCCCCGGCCTGGACGGCCTGCCCCGCCGCCGATCCTCCGCGCCCGACCCCCACCGTCCAGCGCTCCGGGCTCGCCCGCATGGAGCTCGCCGAGCTGCGCCTCCTCCCGCGCGCGGCCGTGAGCGCCCCCCCTTCGGCCCCGGCCCCCGCCTTCGAGCGCCCCGCGCCGAAGCCCGTCGGCCTCTCGCTCGGGCCGACCAACGCGGGCGCCTTGAGCGCAGCGATGCCGCTGCCGACCACCCATCCCCACCTCTCGATCCGCGCGACCACCCTGGCGCGGCGGGCCTACTTCGGGACCCCGAGCCTCGTCACCGCTCTGACCAACGCGGCCGCACGCATCGCCCGGGACTACCCGGGCAGCGTGCTCTGGGCCGGCGACCTCTCGCTCGAAGCCGGCGGTGCCTTCGCTCCCCACGCCTCACACACCAACGGACGCGACGCCGACCTCGCCTTCTATGTCTCGGAGGCCGGTCCCGACGGTCTGCGCCCGGCCGACGGCGGCGCCATGCAGGTCGTGTCGGCCGACGGTCGCGTGGGCAGCAAGCGCTTCGACGTGGCTCGCAACTGGGCCTTGGTCCGCGCCCTCCTGGAGGACCCGCACATCAGCGTCCAATGGGTCTTTGTCGCCTCGCACCTGCGCGCCCTGCTGCTCGACCAGGCCCGCCGCGAGGACCCCGAGCTCGCAGCCCGCGCCGAGCGCGTCCTCGCCCAACCCGGCGACTCCTCGCCTCACGCCGACCACTTCCACGTGCGCATCTACTGCGGCCTCGAAGAGCGCCTCGAGGGCTGCCTCGACGCCCCACCCTTCCACCCGTTCGCCGACCGCCACGACGCCGCACTCACGGCCTGGCTCGAAGGCCTCCTGCCCTTCCTCGCGACGCCGCACCTGCCCGAGACGCGCGACGCCATCGAGCACATCGTGCGCATGAACGCGACCCAGGCCATCCCGCACCTCGTGGCCCTCGCCGATCGCCTGGCCTCGCCCGAGGTCGCCGCCCGCACGCCGGATGGCCCCGAGCTCGCGCGACTCGCCGGCGACGCGCTGGCGTTTCTGCGCGGCCAGCGCACGCCGAGTGCGTGGAAACAGTGGCGCGCCCTCGACGTCGGCGACTGATGCAGGCGACCGAGCTCAGGCCTTGGCCGCCCCGAGCGTCTTCGAGTCGAGGAGGATCGTGACCGGGCCGTCGTTGACCAGCTCGACCTCCATGTGCGCTTGGAAGCGGCCGGTCGCGACCTGGGCCCCGCGCTCGCGACAGCGCGCGACGAAGCGCTCGATGAGGGCCTGCGCGGCCCCCGGCTCCAGCGCGTCGACGAACGACGGCCGACGCCCCTTCTTGCAGTCGGCGTACAGCGTGAACTGGCTCACGACCAGGAGGCTCCCGCCGACCTCCTCCAGGCCGAAGTTCATCCGTCCATCCGCATCTTCGAATAGACGCAGCCCGACGATCTTGTCGGCCAGCGCCAGCGCGTCCGCCTCCCGGTCGTCCTTGCCCGCGCCGAGCAGCACGACATAGCCCGGCCGGCCCGGCACCAGCTCCCCCACCACCTCACCGTCGACCTTGACCCGCCCCGAGCTCGCCCTCTGCAACACCGCGCGCATCGCGCCTCCGTCCTACGCGTTCCTGACATCTCCCCTCCCGGGCGGCACCGTCCGTTGACACCCGAAAGGACCCGGCGTCTTGTATCACTGCTCGAGCCGCGCGCGCGCCTGTAGGGGTGTGTGGCGCGGAACCTCACCTCTCCGGGGCACCAGAAGAAGCCCGGAGCTCGAGCGCGCCAGGAGCCCCGGATGCCGACGAGCCCCGTTCGCGCCGTCCTCGAAGCGCTGAGCCGAGACAGCCGCATCCGCGGCACCAGCTCGGAATCAGCGACCTCTTTCCTCATGGATCTCATGTACTTCGGGGACTTCTCCATCCTCGAGCAGGTCTCGTCGGGCGACGTCTTCGAGCGCGTGAACCTCATCGGCCACAAGGGGCCAGCCACTGGCGTACCGCTGGTCCTCGTCTCGACCGTCTCGACCTCGGTCGAGCCCGTGCCCGCCCTCTGGCCTTCGCTCGAGGGCGACGGCCTCGCCGCCCGCACCTCGGCCGACGGCAAGAAGGTCCATGGGCTCGGCGCCAACGGCGGCAAGGTCGACGCGGTCCTGAAGATCCTGGCCGGTTCGCGCTTCCGCCCCGAGGAGCTCAAGCGCCCCCTCTTCTTCATCGCGCTCTCCGGGGAAGAGGCGCACGGCTCGGGCGCGCGCTCGATCATCGAGACCCTGCCCGGCGGCGAAGGCCTGGCGCTGGTGCACGCGCCGACCGCACTCCAGCTCTGGACCGACCACCCCGGCGCCGTGTCGTTGCGCCTCGAGCTCACGCGCAAGATCCGTCATCGCCGCATGCCGCCGCACGCGGGCTTCTTCGAGGTGCGCGTCCAGGGACGCTCGGCGCACGCGCTCGCGGCCGGCCCCGCGGCCCCGTCGGCCGAGGCCACGAACCATCTGCCCCCTGCCGAAGACGCGCTCGCCCGCGGCCTCGAGGTCCTCGCCGCGCTGCGTCGCCACGGCGAGGTCCGGGTCCTCTCGATCGAGGCCGGCGAGTCGGCCAACCGCGTCCCGGGCCGTTGCACGCTGCGTGTGGCGACCTCCTACGACGCGCTGCCGCCGTTGAAGAAGCTCTTCGGCAGCAGTGTCGAGGCCCAGCCGATCGCCGACGGCACCTCGCTGCCCTTCCCGATCGAAGGGATCTTCCAGGCCTGGTTCGACGCGCGCGACGCCGGCCTCGCCGCCATCGAGCCGCGCCTCGGCCACCTCCGCAACCGCCCCGCGGCGCGCCCCCATCGTCCCCACTGGACGGGCCGCCTGGTCTCCGATCGGGACTCCATCTCGGGCTCGATCATGGTGTGGACCGGCCCCGGGGTCGACAACGCGGACCTCTGCGAGCGCTTCGCCCAGGCGGTCCAACGCGCCCTCATCGGCCAGGAGGAGATCGAGGTCCAGATCGATGTCGTCCAGGACCGCCCGGCCTTCGCAGCCTCCGAGGGCACCGAGGACTTCCTGGACACGATGCGGGCCTCGATGCGCTCGGCCGAGGTCCCGTACTCGGTGGGCGGCGGCCTCTTCACGACCGACGCAGCGCTCTTCCGGACGCACGGCTTCGAGACCCTCGTCTTCGGCCCGGGCGGCCCTCTCGACCGCCTCTACCGCGACGACGAGTCGATCGACGCGAGCCGCATCGACGCGACGGCTCTCATCTACGAGAACCTCATCCGCCGCCACTGCCTGTAGCACGGTCGATCCGAGGCCATCTGCGGCGTCAGACGCTCGGTCACTTGTGCGGCAGCCGCGAGGTCGCCTCCGCGTTCCCGTCGCGCCTTCCTGGCAGCTGGCCTCGCCTCGACCGCGCTACCGATTGGCGGCGTCAGACGCTCGGTCACTCGTGCGGCGACCGCGAGGTCGCCTCCGCGTTCCCGTCGCGCCTTCCTGGCAGCTGGCCTCG
>JAEUKJ010000282.1 GCA_016792665.1 Deltaproteobacteria bacterium
CGCCTCTTCGCCACGCGCCCATAGGCCCCGCCTACCTCAGGCGCCACGCCTCCGAACGCGCCGCAACGCGAGCCCCAGAGCTCCGTTGACGGCCGCGAGGCCCATCGCCCCGAAGAGCGCCGCGAGGTCCGCCCCGCCACCGCCGCAGCCCGAGTCCTCCGGTGCGTGGGTGACGCGCGTGTCCTCGGCGACCTCGCTCACGTCGCGCGTGTCCTCGTCGCGCGTGTCGTCGCGCGTGTCGGGCGCGACCTCGACCCCGTCGGCGACCTCGACCACCTCGGGCCCCTCGTCGGCCACCGGCAACGGGTCCAGGACGATGATGTTGTGCGGCTCCGAACCGGCATTCCCCGCCACGAACAAGACCTCGGACCCCAGCGACGTCGTCGCCGCGACCGTGACCTCGACCCGGTCGGTGTCCACGAACCCGATCGACTGTGCCACCCCGCCGATCACCACCGACCGCACCGTGTCGAGGCGCTCTCCAGAGATCGTCAGCGTCTCGCCGCGGATGGCCGGCGACGGCTCGACGCTGCTCACGACCGGCACTACCGGGGTCGCGTCGGTCACCTCGAGCGCGACGATCGCCGCCCCCTTCGGGCCGCTCAGCGCCACACTGAACTGGCCCGACGCGGCCTGTCCCGCCGTGCTCAAGCGACAGAGCTTGCGCGTGCAGGGCGCCACCAGCGTAGGCCCATGGGTTGCGGTATCGACCCCCTCGAGCCCGGTCCCGACGACCCACACCTCACCGCCGGCCGCGACCTTGGACGGGTAGACCGCCTCGACGACCGGCCCCTCCGGGTTCGGCGGTGACACTGTCAGCGGCCCCGCCGGCGCCGCCGTCCGCCCGGCCGCGCGCACGATCACCTGGCGCGCCCCCGAGCCGATCGACGTCGGCACGAACACGACGACCTCGCTGGTCCGCCCCTCGCCGCCGCGCACCTCGAGCACGGTGAGCGCCGTCCCCGGCAGGGGCCCCATGATGACCTCGACCCCGACCGGGACGATGCGCCCCTTCACCGTGAGGAGGTTGCCTGCCGCGATGGGGTTCGGCACCAGCGCGTCGACCTCGGGCAGCGGGGCCGAGACCGTGATGGTGCGTTGCGAGAAGCCGGATGCGGACGCGAAGCGCAGCGGCGAGCTGCCGAGGATGGCCGGATCGGTCGGCACCCTGAAGGCCAGCACGAAGCCGGTGTTCTCGGTGATCTCGCAGGCCACGCCGCCCAGCGTCACCGCGCTCACCGCCTCGAAGAACTCCCCGCGCACGGCCGCGACCGCGCCGAGCTCGACCTCGCTCGGAGCCTCGAGCATGCGCGGCACCGGCGCCACCACCGTGACCTGCCCCGTGACCGACGCGAGGCTCTCGCCGTCGACCACGACCTCGAAGGGCTGGTCGCCTTCGGGCGTGCCCATGGCCACCATGAAGACCAGCGACGTGTCGTCGACGAAGACCACGTCCTGCTCGACCCCGCCGATGGCGAGCTGCGTGTGATCGGCCAGGAACCCGGTGCCGGTCGCGGTCACCGTCGACCCACGCGGCAGCGGATCGGGCTCGAACGTGCTCAACGTCGGCACCCCACCGGCCCCCAAGAGTGCCATGCACATCGTCGCCCACGCGATCATCGCCGCCCCGCTCAGTCGATTCGAATCGTCAACGCGTAGGGCGCCGACATCCCGCCGTAGCCATTGACCCGCACGTACAGGGTCGTCGCCACGGGCACCTGCACGACCGCGTGCTCGTCGTCGTCGGTCGACTGCGAGACCGCCACCGGCAGGGACTCCGACACCAGCGGGTCATAGACGCGCAGGTCGAGGTCGCCGACGGCCTGTGCGAACGCGAGGTCGATCGTGACGACCTTCCCGCCGGGCACGGCCACCTTGAACCAGTCGGTGTCGAAGGCGCAGATCCCGAGGTCGCTCTGCAGGCCGGCCCCGAGCGAGGTCGCTTGACCGCGCGTGTCGTTGGGCTCGAAGCGATCGTCGAGGCACGGCTCGCGGACCTCCAGCGCGACGCTCAGCGCATTGTCGGTCTCGTTGGCCTCGGCGATGACGTCGCCGGTGTCCGCCTCGACGATGAGGTAGTAGAGCCCCGGCGCGGTCGAGTACGGCACGTTCAGCTTCGGGCCGAACCCGACCTGGGCCCCACTCGAGAGCGGCGCCATGGGCGTCGACCAGAGCGGGAGATCGCCGCCGTCCACCTGGTCGTCGATCGACAGCCACGCCGTCACCTCGGAGGCCGGCGCCTCGAGCGTGCACTGGTTTTCGACCGCGAAGCTCACGCGCACGTCCTCACCGCGGTCGAGGCTGGCGAGATCCGCCACCAGGTCCCGCACCGCGACGTCCGCGCCGTCGATGCCGCTGACCTTCAACGTATACGGGAACGTCGTCATGGTGTTGACCCCGAGCCGGGGCGACACCTTGATGTAAAAGAACCCCGAGACCGTGGGCGTATACTCGAAGGCACCGGCCCCATAGATGGTCGCCAGCGCCGAGGGCGAGGTCGCCGAGAAGAGCTGGATGAGCGTCTGGCTCGCGGCGTTCGTGCCCTCGACCCGCAGCCGCTTGGTCGCCAGCCCGGGGATCGCGTACCAGTCGACGTCGCCGTTGCAGAGCTGCCCGGTGATCGATCCGCAGCCGATCTGCGCGGCCCCGAGCAGCGCGTCGTTGGGCTCGTAGCGCTCGGCCGTGCACGCCAACCCGACCGCGCCGCGACCGCGATCGACCTGCAGGCGATAGGTGTAGGGCCCCTGCGCCGCGACCGTCGGGTCGTTGGTCACACGCGCGACCCAGCGCCCGGCCCGCCACGCATACGGCAAGAGCACCCGCCCCGAGCCGTTCTTCGCATCGGAGAGCACCGCCCCCTGCCCGTCCGGCGCCCACAGCTCGAGGGCCAGCCGCCCCTTGCCCGCCTCGTAGAGATAGTCGATGGCGAGCTCGACCGAGTCGCCCACCGCCAGGTCGACCGCGTAGTAATCGTCGAGCCCCGGGCACACGACCAGGCCGTCGACCCGCTGGTCTTCGGTGACCGGCGTCGCGATGCGCGCCTCGTCGTTCGGCTCGAAGCGGTCGTCGTTGCAGACCCGCAGCGGGTCGAGATTCACGGGCCCGCCGACCACCACGTTGTCCTCGTCACGCTCGGCGACGACCTGCCCTGAGTCGACCTCGACGAGCGCATACCACGTGCCCGGCTGCAGCGTCGGCGCCAGCATCGCAACCAGCGCCCCCGACCCGATCTCGCCCGCGGTCAGCGGCCCCATCGCGACCTCACCCAGCACCACATCGCTCGCATCGCGCACCCGATCGCGCGAGAGCCACACCTTCGTCGTGTGCGCCGCCGCCACCGCCGTGCCCGCCTGGATCTCCTTCCAGGTCACCGACAGCCGCCCACCCGCGTAGGCCGACGCTGGCGCCGCGACCACCGCGAACGGCACGAGGTCCACCCCCGCGCCCAGCGGCTCGACCCGCACCGCGAGGTCATAGGCCGCCCGATCGCGCGCCGTCGCCGGCCCGACCTTCACCGCGTAGGTCCCCGCCTCGGGCGCGACCCACGCGCGGGCGCGATAGCTCGGCCCCAGGGTCGCCTGGGACACGCTCGCGCCGCTCGGGTCCTGGATCTCGACCACCAGCTCACCCGGCGTCCCGACCGCGGACACGATGGGGCGCGCGTCGACATCGACATAGAGGCTCTGTCCGGTCGGCACCCAGACCTCGAACCAGTCGGCATCCCCGCAGCTCCCAAGGTCCTCCAGCGCCACCGTGCCGGCGCTCGCCGCCAGATCCAGGTAGCCCGCCTGGGCCCGCGTGTCGTCGTCCTCGCGCGAGTCCTCGAAGCAGCCGCCGAGGGCGCCGGTGACGCGCAGCTTCTCGGCTGCGACCTGGAGGTTATTGGCCGCGACCTTGTCCGAGGTCAGGAACCCGTCGAGGTCGGTCATGACCGCGACGCTCCACTCGGTGACGGCGTGGTCCAGGCCGGTCGGCACGACGACGTCGCGGATGAGCTTGCGCGTGGCGCCCGCGGCCAGGCTCGGGATCGTGACGCGATCGATGACGATGTCGTCGCCCGCGGTGATCCCCGCGCGGGAAAAGGTCGCGTCCTTCGACAGGACCACCCCGACCTGGAACGTCGTCGCCGCGGTCGTGCCCGCGTTGGCGACCTCGTACTCGACCTTCACCGTGTCCCCAGCCGCGACGCTCTCGGGGTGGAAGACGAAGCCCGAGACCCCGACGTCGACCTCGGCCAGGGCGTTGATGCGCACCGGCTCGGGGAAGAGGGCCGCGTTGTTGCTCTCGCTGCACTCGACCCAGGCCGCGGTGGGATCGACCACGACCGCGACGTAGTGCGGCAGCACCGGCAGGTCGCTGCCGATCGGCACCAGCAGATCGAAGGTGCGCGTCTCGCCTGCGCCGACGACACCCATCGTGAAGTTGCCCAGCGGGATCGCCAGCGCGGGGGACAGGGTCGGGGTCAGCGACAGGTAGAGGCGCGCCAACCAGTCGGGCGGCGTGGGCTGGGAGCCGTCGTTCGTGATGGTGACCGAGACCTGCACCGAGCCGCCCCAGTACGTCGACAGCGGCGATACGGTGAGCCCGCTCACGGCCATGTCGTAGCACTGCGCGACCTCGTGCCGCATCGTGAACGGGTTCGACGCGACCGCGCTGTTGTTGCTCTCGTCGACCTCGGCGACCTGCTCGGTGGCATCGACCACGCCGAGGACCCACCACGTTCCATCCGGCAGATCCTCGGGGACCGTCCAGCTCCGGAAGAACCCCAGCGAGAACCCGGCCGGCATGCTCTGGACGCGCGCGTTCTCGTCGCTCGCCAGGGCGATGGGTCGGTCGGTCTCGGGGTCGAGGATGGGGTCGTCGGAGATCCAGAAGGCGTGCCTGAAGGTCTTCGCGTCGGCCTCGCCGACATTCCGCAAGCGAAAGGAATAGTTCAGGATTTCACCCTGCGAGACCACCGTCCCGGGCGCCACCTGGAGCTCGTCGAGGATCAGATCCGCGAGCCGCCCCGCCTCGGGATCCACCTCGATGTTGTTCGACGAAGCGCGCGCGTTGTTCGCCTCCTGGCACTCGTTGATCGTGCCCGCGGGATCGGCGACGGCGAAGACGTAGTACGACCCGACGGCAACGTCGTCCGGCACGACGAAGGTCTTGCCGGCGAGATCGATGGCGCTCGTCGTGTCGAGCCCCGAGGCCATCGACGCGACCTCGAAGCCTTCCAGCATGCGATCGCCGGCGTCGAAGCGGTCATCGGTGGACAGGGCCAGGACGACCTCGAACGGGTGGCCGATGGCGTCCCCCGCGTTGACGAGCTGCCCGACGCGCACGCGGATCGACCCGCCGGGCGGGACCTCGATCGGGGCGTCCATGCTCAGGCGATCGAACAACAGGTCGGCGCACCCCGCGAGCTTCAGGGTGACGCTGGCCGTGGCGTCTTTGACCTGGCCCAGCGCGAAGCGCTCGCCCCTCAGGGTGACGGTGCTCGTGCCCGCGCGGTAGAACGGCCACGACAGGGTCTCGCCCTCACCGGCGGGTGCCCCGTCGACCGTCCAGGTCAGCGTCAGCTCGGAGAGCTCGGCCCCTTCGGACCGGGCCGTGAACGTCGCGCGCAGCGGGGTGTTGTCGGCCAGCGTGCTCGCCTCGATCGACACCGTGAACTCGGGCAGCGGGGTCACTTCGGCGTCGGCATCCGAGGTCTCGCTGTCGGTCGTCGCGTCGTCCCCGCCGCAGCCGAGCAGCGCCACCGCCATCATCACCGCAACCGCCTGGCCCCACGCCCACATCACGAACGCACCCCTTCGTCGGTCGGGCCCTGGCCCCGCGCTGACACCCCATGCCGTCGACCACCGCGGCTTGTGCGACGCGGCACCCGACGCGGTCGTTGACATCGATCGCGCGCCAGCCTACCGCAACTCCGACCGCGCTTCCACGCCCTCCACCCGCCAGCCCGAGGATTCCATGCCGCCCGCCGACGCACACCCCGCTCTCGCCGACACGCTGCGGGAAGGCGCCCTCGCGGTGGCCCGGACGCTGCGTGACGCGGGCTTCCAGGCGGTCTTCGCGGGCGGCTGCGTCCGCGACAAGGTGCTCGGCAAGGCGCCGGCCGACTATGACATCGCGACCGACGCGCGCCCCGACGACGTGCTCGGCCTCTTCGACAAGTGCATCCCGGTCGGCGTGCAGTTCGGGGTCGTGCGCGTCCTCTTGATGGGCCACGAGTACGAGGTCGCGACCTTCCGCGCCGAGGCGAGCTACGAGGACGGCCGCC
>JAEUKJ010000322.1 GCA_016792665.1 Deltaproteobacteria bacterium
CGAGGAGGGCGGCCTCGACGGCGATCGGCGAGACCTTGCAGAAGAGGTCGAAGCGCCGCCGGAGATCATAGACGAAGCGCGCACCGCCCGGGCCGCAGAGAGCCGCGCCGCCGCGTGCGAAGAGGGACTCGAACCAGGCGACGGCCTGTGGGGTCAGGGCCTCGCCATGCGCGCGCACTGCGTCGACACCGATCGCGACCCCGTCCTCACACGCGAAGGCCTGGCCCGTGCGCTGCGTGAGAGCGGCCAGCACGTCGCGCGCGAGGTCGGTCAGGGCGGGGCCGACGCCCTCGCCGGGGACGAGGCCGATGAGCGGTAGGGCGCCGGGCGTGCGGGCACTGCGCGACAGCCCCGCGGCGCCGATGACGGCGTCATTGAGGGTGGAGAGATGAGGGTACAAGACGGCTCCGAGAGCGCCGCAGGGGCGTTCGCAAGTGGCCCGTGCGGCCAGGCTGCAGCGACTCGATTCCGCAAAGCGCGCAGCGAATACAGGGAGATAGCGCGAGGCGCGCGCGAATGAAACGTAGAGTTTTCTAACCGGTATTCTGCATCCCGCGGGCGACGCCAATGACACTCGCGATGAGGGCCTGCTCGATGGCCGGGTCGGCGTCGGGGGCGGCGCGCCAGCGCGCGAGCAGATCGACCTGGAGGATGCTCAAGGGATCGATATAGGGGTCGCGGAGGCGGATCGCCCGGGCGAGGTCGCCATCGTGGGTGAGGAGCTCGGAGGCCTCGCGGATGGCGAGGACGGCGTTGCGCGTACGCGCGTGCTCGGCCTGGATCGCGGCGAAGTGGACGGCCCCTTCGGGTCCGGCGAGTGCGGCGTAGCGATGGCCGATGGCGAGGTCGACCTTGGCCAGCACCATCTCGATGTCGGACAGCAGCGCGGCGAGGAAGGGCTCGGCCGCGAGCGCGCGCACGCGGGGGAGGCCGAAGCGCGCGATGACCGCCTCGAGTCCGGAGCCGACCCCGTACCAGCCGGGGATGATCTGGCGCGACTGGGTCCAGGCAAAGACCCACGGGATCGCGCGGAGATCGCTGAGCCCCGGGGTGCCTGTGCGGCGGCGCGAGGGGCGCGAGCCAAGGGTCATGCGCTCGATGACGTCGATGGGGGTCGCGGCCCGGAAGTAGGCCATGAAGCCCGGGGCGTCGACCAGTGCGCGGTAGGCCTTGCGCGCCTCGCCGGCGAAGAGCGCGAAGGCCTCTCGCTCGCTGGCGTCGGAGGCGTTGGCCGCGGTGCCGTCGAGGTCGCGCTCGAGCTCGAGGCCGGTCGCCTCGAGGACGGCCGAAGCCATGTTCTCGAGCGTCCAGGCGGCGAGCTCGGGCAGGCCGTACTTGGCGTGCACGATCTCGCCCTGCTCGGTCACGCGCAGACGGCCGCGCACCGAGCCGTGCGGCGCGGCCAGGACACCGGCGCGTGGTGAGCCACCGCCGCGGCTGACGGTGCCGCCGCGACCATGGAAGAGGACGAGGCGGACCTGGTGGCGGTCGGCCAGGGCGGCGAGCTCGGCCTGGGCTTCTTGCAGGGCCCAGCGCGAGGCGACGATGCCGGCGTCCTTGTTCGAGTCCGAGTAGCCGAGCATGACGAGCTGCTCGTCGCCGCGCGTGCGGAGGTGGGCGCGGTAGGTCGGGTCGGAGAAGAGGGACTCCATCGTGGCCTTCGAGCTGGCGAGGTCGTCGACCGTCTCGAAGAGGGGGGCCACGTCGATCTCGGTGCGCGCGCTCAGGTCGTCATCGCGCCCGGCCCGCGCAAGCCGCGACAAGGCCAGCACCGCGAGGGCGTCGTCGGGGCCGCGTGCCATGCTGATGATGTAGACCCCGGCCGCGCGTGCGCCGTGTGCGCGCTGAGCGTCCGCGAGGGCATCGAAGACGGCGAGGGTCTCGCGCGACGGGTTCGAGAGCGCGTCCCGACCGGGAAGGCCCGTGCCCACGGAGCCGAACTGGAGCGGCTCGCGGATCCAGCGAGCCAAGCGCTCGACGCGCTCGGCGATGGTCAGGCCCGAGATGGCCGTCTCGCCCATGACGACCGCGACCTCGTCCAGGGCCGCGCGATGCACCAGCGCGTCTTGGCGCACGTCCAGGGTCGCCATGTGGAAGCCGAAGGTCTCGACCAGGGTCACGAGGCGCTCGACCAGGTCGAGGCCGGCGCGCTCGCCGCGGTTCAGGCGCAAGCTGTCGGCGATGAGGCGCAGGTCCGCGAGGAACGGTGCCGGGCCGGGGTAGAGGTGCGCTGGCGTGGCTTCGATCTCGGCGGCGGCGCGCGGCCGTGCCACGCCCGGGTGACCGCTGGTGTCGACGCGCTTCTGGCGTCCATCGGAGGCCTTCGCGCCCTCGTCGACGCCGCCGAGCCGCGCCCAGATGAGCCACAAGAGCACGCGATAGGGCATGCCGGCGTAGCGGCGCGGGATGGTCGCGGCGGCCTCGGGCATGAGCTGCTTCATGCGCTCGATGGCTTCGAGGATCGCCGGCTCCACCGCGACGCGCGAGCTCGACTGCGAGAGCTCGGTGAAGAGGGCCCGCACCTCGTCGCGCCAGAAGCCCAGCGCCTGGCTGCGATGGCGCTCGAGGGTCTCGCGGATGGTGGTCGCACCCACGTTGGGGTTGCCGTCCATGTCGCCGCCGACCCACGACGCGAAGCGCACGATAGGCTGCCGCAGCGTCACCGCGCGATAGCCATAGACGCGCGCGACCGCGTCGTCGAAGGCCTCGGTGATGGAGGGCAGGGCCGGGGCGATGCCGTTGGCGAGATAGAAGAGGGCGTGCTCGACCTCGTCGGCGACGGTCGGGCGCTCGGTGAGGTGCTCGTCGGTCTGCCAGGTGATGGCGATCTGGCGCTGCACGATGCGCCACAGCGCGTGCTCTTCGCGGCTCGTGAGGCGGCCCGCGCGCGCCTTCGAGAGCAGCGCCTCGGCCATGCGCAGCTCTTTGGTGAGCACGGTCCGGCGGGTGGCCTCGGTCGGGTGCGCGGTCAGGACCGGCACGACCTGCAGGCGGTCGATGAGGCGCTGGAGCTGATCGACGGGCACGACCTTCGAGAGCGTGCGCAGAGCGGCCTCGAAGGTGCCGATGGCGGGCGGCGTGTCGGCGAGCGCGACCTCGCGTCGACGGCGCAGGCGGTGCACGCGCTCGGCCAGGTTGGTGAGCGCACACAGCGTCGAGAACGCGCGGATGACGAGCGTCGCCTCGCGCGGCGAGAGGCCGGAGAGGGCCTGGTCGAGCTCGGAGTCGCTGGCCTCGCCGGTGCGACGCCTGCGCGCCGTCGTGCGGATGGTCTCGACGCGCTCGTAGAGGGTCTTGCCGCCCTGGACCTGGAGCACCTCGCCGAGCAGCGAGCCCAGCGCGCGCACGTCATCGCGCAGCGGCAGATCGTGGGTCGAGAATCGCAGCGGCTCGGCCATCGGGTCTCCCTCAGGTGCGCATGCGCGCGGTCCAGGTGGACAGGGCTTCCAAGAGCTGGCGCACCAGCCCGCGGGTCGTCTCGTCGATGAGGCGCCCGTCGGCGTCGAACTTGTCGGCGGCGCGCGTGACCATGATCTCGGGCTTCATGAGCACGTAGGTCTCGGTGAAGAGCAGCGACTGGCGCAGCGCGAGCTGGGCGCGGACGGTGCCCATGAGGCCGGTCGAGGCCCCGAGGATGGCGGCCGGCTTGCGGTTCAGCGGCGACTTGCCGGCCGGGCGCGAGGCCCAGTCGATGGCGTTCTTCAGCGCGCCGGGGATCGAGTAGTTGTACTCGGGGGTCGCGATGAGGAGCGCGTCGGCGGAGGTGATCGCGTCCTTCAGGGCGACGACCGGGGCCGGCGGGTTCGGGCCGTCGAGGTCGGCGTCGTAGTGGGGCAGGTCGCGGAGGCCGTCGAAGATGCGGATCTCGACGTCGGCCGGGGCGAGCTCGACGGCGGCGCGCAGCAGGGCGGTGTTGAAGGAGGCCCGGCGGAGGCTCCCCGAGATGGCGCAGACAGTGAGGGGCATCGAGCGTTTCCCGGGTTTGCGAACCCGCTTCGGGGAGGAATGAACGGCGGCTCAGTCGAGCCGCGCGCGGTCAGTCGTCGTGCAAGTTCGTCTGCGGCGCGTAGGCGCGGCAGGGTTGTCCGCGGAGGCCGGGGCAGGCCGGATAGCCGGTCGGCACCGCGAAGTCGGGGAGCACGGAGAGGGTCAGCGACGAGGGCTTGGCCCCGCCGAGGACGAGGCGGTGGAAGGGCTCGGCCGGGTCGTAGGTGGGGGCCTCGAACTCCCAGGTGCCGTGGTTCCGGCCGGGCGAGGAGATCGCCACGCGCAGCCGCGAGCCCGCGCGGAGGGCGTGGGCCACCGAGGGGATTGGAATCTGGGTCGTCAGCGTCTCGCCGGCCGCGAGTGCCAGGTAGTCTTCGGCCTTCCAGGTGTAGGCGATGTGGTTGCCCTCGCTCGCGCTCGCGTCGATCTTGCGGTGCCCGAGGCGGAGCCAGCCCGAGGTGACGAGCTCTTCCAGGCCGTCGGAGCGGACCTCGGTCAGGGTCACCTGGAGGTGGACGTCGCTGACCTCGCTGGAGAGCGTGACCGTGAGGTAGCCGGGGCCGCCGAGCACGAGGTCTTCGGTCAGCGTCGGGGTCTCGTAGGTCAGCACGGCGCCGTCGGGGAAGTGGGTCCAGTCGAGGTCCCAGAGGCGCGCCATGGTCTCGTAGCCGCGCGGGCCGAAGAAGGTCTTGGCGCCGGCGAGCCGGTCGTGGTGGAAGGTGTCGGCCTTGGCGGCGGTGGGTGCGGTGGCCGAGAGGGTCCCGAACTCGGGGGCCGCGGGGTCGCGGTCGAGGTAGAGGACGCGCGTCACGGCCGCGGGCGGAGGCCAGCTCGGGAAGGTTGCCGCGAAGGCGGCCTTGGGGGCGCCGGGCTGCGCGGCGTCGCCGCCCGAGTCGAAGAGCACGCGGACCTCGGGCTCGGCCTTGTAGGCGGCGAGGACGCCGGCGTAGTCGGTGTCGGCGAAGCCGGGGAAGCGGTCGTCCTCGAAGTTGAGGCCGGTCGACCCGAACTCCTTCGAGAACTCCTCGGCCCCGATACCGCGCACCCAGGCGGGGAGCCGCGGCACGCGCTGGGCGACGGTGAGCTCGAGGAACTCGAACCAGCGATAGAGGACGAGCGGGCTGTACCCGTCGACGTGACGGCCGTTGTAGAGGATGAAGCGGCGCAGCGGGGAGTTCACGAAGGCGTCGAGCATCTCGGTGAACTGCGGTCCGGTCTGCTCGTCCTGGAAGGCGCCGGTGAGGTAGACGGGCACGTCGATGTCGCGCACGAGCGACGGCAGGCTGCGCGCGGCGGCGTCCTTCGGGTAGAACTCGAGGTACTTGAAGACGTCCTCGAACTTGAGGTTCTGGTTGCGGAGATCCTGGTGGTCGCGGCACAGGGTGTCGCCCATCTGGATGCGCTGATCGGTCCAGCTCTGCCCGTTGGGGGCGGCCTCGGAGTCGCGGTTCTCGAGCCACTGGCGCGTGAAGCCGTCGTTGTAGATGCCGCCCGGGCGCAGGATGATCCAGGGGTCGGCCAGCACCGAGAGCGGGGTGACCGAGGCGAGGCTCGGCGGGCGTGTGTAAGCCACGTAGAGCTGGCTGATGCCGGGGTAGGAGAGGCCGACCATGCCGACCTTGTGGTTCATCACGAACGACTGGCGCGCGACCGTCTCGATGATGTCGTAGCCGTCGGCGTGCTGGGCCGGCGAGAAGATGTCGAAGACGCCGCCCGAGCAGCCCGAGCCGCGCATGTTGACGGCCACGGTGGCGTACCCGAGGAGGGTCGCGATGCGCGTGCCGGGGTCGGGGTTGTTCGGGTCCGAGGGGCTGTAGCCCGAGTACTCGACGACCGTCGGCCAGGGGCCGTCGCCCCAGAAGCCGGGGTCGGGGAAGCGCACCATCGCCGAGAGCTTCGTGCCGTCGCGCATGGTGATGTAGTTCAGGCCGTCCTGCGGGTCGTCGGGGGCGATGGGGCCGAGGATGCCGAAGTGGATGCCGGTGAGCGCCGGGGCGGCGTCGAAGAAGGAGGCCGGCGGATGGTCGGCCACCGCGAGGACCGTGAAGGGGCCCAGCGCGCGGGGCGGGGTCTGCGAGTCGTCGCGGAGCACGTAGCCCGGACCCGGCGTGATGGTGTGGCCGTCGCGGACGACCTCGCCGGGGATGCCGACGCGCGCGTCCAGGGTGATGTACTCGGGGCCCACGTACGAGAAGTGGGCCTGGCCGAACGCGTCGGCGATGACGGTCAGCAGGCGCTCGCCGTCCTGGTCGTAGAGCGTGATCGGCGCATCGGCCGTGGCCCCGAGGACCGTGATGATCTCGACGCCTGGGCGCACCGTGAAGGTCGCCGGCTCGGCCCCGACGAGGGCCGGGTGTGGCGGGCCGGGGTCGGTGTCGACGTCCGAGACGTCCGCGGCATCGGGCACGTCCGCGACGTCGGGCGACGTGTCGTCCACGGTGTCCGCCGTGTCCGAGGTGTCGACGGCGTCGGTGTCCGAGGTCGCGCCCGGGTCGGAGTCGCAGGCGGCGAAGGCGAAGAGCGAGAGTGCGACCGCGACGGGCGACAACTCACGGAGCGTGATGACGGGCAGCTTCATGGCGCGGGACCATAGCGGTTCCAGCGCGCCGAGTCACCTCGCCGCTGGGCTCGCCGCGCGCGGGGCGGCCCCGAGCGGAGACAGGAGCAGCGTGACCTCGTTCCGGTTGTGGAAGAGCTGGCGTCCGGCGACCACGCGGTAGGCGTCGCCGAGGATCGCCAGCGCGGTATCGAGGACCGGCAGGGCGCGCCGCTCGGGCAGCTTCAGCGTTGTCAGGATGCGGCCCCCCGGCGAGAGCACGCGCCGGTGGGCGACCAGCAAGCGGGCCACGTCGCGCGCGTCCATGCGCACGTCGTTGACCACGAGATCGAAGCGGTCGTTGCTGCGCTCGAGGTGCTGCTCGGCCGTGATGCGCAGGTGCCTCACGCGCGGATCGGCCAGCACGTTGGGGGACAGGGTCGCCGGGTCGATGGCGGTGACCTCGAAGTCGAGGTTGGCCAGGACCTGGGTCCAGCCACCTGGGGCCGCGCCGAGGTCGAGGGCGCGAGGCTCGCCAGTGAGGCCGGCGAGCAGCTCGGGGAAGAGCTCGAGGGCCTCCTCGAGCTTGTGCTCGGCGCGGCTCGGGCTGGCGTCGGTTGCGGCGAAGCGGCGTGCCCCACCCGGCCACGGCGACAGGTTCTCGGTCGCAGTCGAGACGCCTGCTCTCACGCGGTCCCGGGTAAGGGTCAGCGACACGATCTCGCGCGGGCTGCGTCGATCGTAGGGCGGCACCGGGCCGCGCGTCGCGAGCGCCGCGGCGACCGCGTCGTTGATGTCGATGGCGCGGACCCCAGGCCAGGGGGCGCCTGCCAAGAGCCGCGTCTGCACCGCGTAGGGGCCGCGCCCGAGGTCTGCCTGGAGGCCAGCCAGCGAGCTCGCGAGCGCGTCCAGCGAGGTCGGCACCGGAGCGGTGAGGGTCACGCGGTGGAGGTGTCGAAAGGCGAGGGCAGGGATCGGCGAGGCCACGGGCCGACCCGCGAGTGCCGCGGCCAGGCGGGTGCCGCGCGGGTCGTCGGGGGCCGGCGCCAACTCCCAGACCCCGGGGGCCAGGGTCGCGAGCGCGCGCGCGTCCGGCTCGGCGGCGAAGAGGTCGCGCTCGGCCAGGGGCTCGAACCCGGGTTGGAAGGTCGCGACGAGGGTCGTTGCGGCGCTCACCAGCGGAATCCCGCGCGGATCCACAAGAGGCCGGCGTGCACCAGCGCTCGGAGCTCGGACTCGGGGCCGATCACGACCTCGGCCAGGGCCTTGTCCTGGGCTGCATGCATGCAGCGCTCGGGGCGCCCGCGCTCGCGTAGCAAGACATTGACGAGCCCGACCAGGCCGTACGGGTCGACCACCGAGCGACGCACATCGAGCTCGACCTCGAAGCGCCGGCCCTGGGACCAGGCGTGCAGGACGAGGCTCCGGTCG
This sequence comes from Deltaproteobacteria bacterium, assembly GCA_016792665.1. Lineage (GTDB taxonomy): Bacteria > Myxococcota_A > UBA9042 > PHBI01 > PHBI01 > WYBB01. The sequence goes on from JAEUKJ010000322.1 coordinate 7,955, forward strand.
GGGCGCAGTTCCTCCAGGAAGTCCACGTCGTCGAGCGCCGGCGAGAGCGCGTCGCTCAAGAGGTAGGCCAGCGCGTCGTGGTCGACGATGCCCTCGGTCGAGCCGGTGTCGAAGCGCACCACCTTACCGTGCGCCGCGAGCAGCTCGCGCGCGGTCATCGCGTCGGGTGCATCGGCCGGGGTCGCGTCCTTCGGGATGAGCCCGCGCCGCACGAAGTCCTCGGTCATCACCGCGCGGCTCGCGTGGTTCAGGAGCGCGCCGACCAGCTCGTCGAGGCGCCAGTCCTCGGTCTGGATCGACGAGGCGAGACGTCGCGCCTGGCCCCAATCGCGGCGCGCCATCTCGCGGAGGCACGCGATGCGACGGGCCGGCTTGCGCTCGTCCAGGGCCCCGAGCTCGAGGTCGTCGATGCGCGTCGGCAGGACCTCCTCTTCGGGCAGCGGGTCGGGAGCCGGTGGGTTCGCGAGGAACTGCGCCGCGAGCGCGTGCAGCCGCCCCGTGGGGTCGGGGAGCCCCGCGACCGACGCGAGGAAGCGCCGCGCCTCGGCGTGCCCGAGCTCCGCGATGAGGCGCAGGGCCCAACCCGCGGGCTGCGCGCCGAGCGTCGGCAGGGCGCGTGACATGGCGCGCGCGAAGGCCTCGGACCACGGCATGCCGCCGCGCTCGCGCAGCGTCGAGAGGCGGAGCAGGTGCGCCTCGGCCGGGACGTCCTCACGGGCGAAGAGGCGCTCGAAGCGCGCCCCGGTCCCGCCG
>JAEUKJ010000339.1 GCA_016792665.1 Deltaproteobacteria bacterium
CGAGATCTTCGACACCAACGGCGGGCTCGTGACCTCGGCCACGACCAACCGCGCCGGCAACTTCATGTCCAAGGTCGCGGTGCCCGCGGACGGCTACACCGTGCGGCTGAGCTACGGCGGGCGCACGCGCGAGATGCGCACGGTGCAGACCGACGGTGCCTGCAACTCGTGCCACGGTCCGGTCGGGACCAACGACGCACCGGGTCGGGTGGTCGTGCCCTGATCAGTCGAGGGTAGCCTGGCTCCGCCAGGCCTTCGGCGTTGGTCAAGCCTCCGTCGCCCATCCGTCCCAGGCCGCACCGAGCTTGAGCGCGGTGGCGCGGCGATGTTCTTGTCCGGGGAGTCAATCCCGTCAGGAGCAAGACCATGAGGATGCGTGCCGGCGTCTTGTCGAGCCTTTGTGCCTTCGCGTTCAGTGCCTGCCTCTCGAAGGAGGCTCCGACCCCCGCGCCGTCGTCGCATGGGCTGGAGATCGCCGTGGCGCCGCTGGCCCTGCCGGGCGTCGGTGTGGCCTGCTACGACCTCGCGGTGACCACGGCCGCCGGGGTCGTGTGGGTCAAGGGAGACCCGGCCCTCACGCGGCTCGGTCACGCGCAGGGCGACGCGCCCGATGCGACGCTGCCCGCCGCCACGCCGGCCGATGCCGACACCGTCTGCTCGGACCGCTTCGGCAATGCGCTCACGCGCGGCGTGACCTACATCGGGACCTGCGACGCCTCGCCCGCGGCAGACGTGAGCGAGGCCGAGGGCGTCCAGAACGTCGTCACGCTGTGGGTCGATGGCCTCTACAATATCACCCGGACGGCCGAGATCGGGGCCTGGGTCGACCCGTGCCCGGACGGCTGCTCGCTCATCGTCAACTGCGACGAGAACGCCGACACGAAGGTCTCCTTCAACCTCACGATCATGCGCGCCGCCACGCAGGGCTTCTTCGACATCGCGGTGAACTTCGAGAACGTCTTCTGCTCGGCCAAGCTCGACACCTGTGATGCGTCCGACCTGCCGATCGAGCTCCTGCACGGGGCGACCGCCGACCGCGACTGGACCGCGGTGTTCGGCTTCGCGTGCACGGCTGGCACGGGCGACGTCGAGACGAACCTGCTCTACGGAAACGTCGCCGTCGTCTGCGGCCAGAAGACCTTCGCGATCGATCCGACCGCCGAGGAGGGCACCCAGACGGCGACCAGCGGCGGCGACACGCTGCACTACGGCGTCTATCGCGGCCGCGAGCAACTGAGCTGCGACGACCCCGCGACCGAGGGGGTCGAGAGCTGCAACAAGCTCTACTGGAACCTCGCCGTGTCGCTGGACGATCTGAACGCGATCGACAACGCGTCGAGCGGCAACAGCGACACCGGCGATCGCTGCCACCTGGCCTTCTCGGCAACCGCCAACGACGGCGACCGCGGCTTCGCGAACGGCCTGCCGACAAAGACCGGGGTGTCCTACCCCTACATCGAGGTCGATGCCACGCTGACCCCGGCCTCGTGTCAGCGCCACCAGCTGAACGACGGCGGCGCGGTCAATACCGTCTATCACGGGACCCTCGGCGGGCAGAGCGCGCCAGTCACGATGTGCAGCCACTACGATGGGCAGAGCGCCGGCCCGGTCGCGGGTGCGGCGTGCCCTGGTTCGACGCCCATCGAAGGATGCCCGTGCTGGGCCGAGGGGACGCCGGGGTTCGAAATGGTGACCTACATGGAGTCGCTCATGAGCGGCGACTTCTCGGTGCGCGGCCTCATCGAGGACCCGCCGGCCTTCAACTACCACGCCTATCAGGTCATCAACGGCGTGCACGCCGCGGTCCTCGTCGCGGGCTACGCGGCGTCCAGCATCGCCACCGAGTCGGGTCCGGGCGGCTTCTTCTGCGTCGCGGGGCGCGAGCAGGGCGACGAGATCGAGGCGGCCTACGCCCTCCAGCCCATTACAGAGGATCAGTACGGTGAGTGCCTGGCCGAGGTCGATCTGCTGATGGATGATCGCTGCCAGACCGGCAATGGCGGATGCGCCGGCGCGACTCCGACCTGCGTCTATGACGGCCCGGGACTCCACCACTGCGTCGGGTGCCGGGTCGACGCGGACTGCTCCGAGGCGCAGGTCTGCGAGAACACGACCTGCGTCGCTTGTCGCGACAACGCGCAGTGCGCGGACACCGAGGCCTGCGATCCCGCGACCCACCAGTGTGTGCCGGCCGTCCCCGAGGTGCCCTGCGCGGGCGACCTCGGCGCGTGGACGGACCTGACCCCGCTGCCCACCGCGCGCTCGTCGTTCGGCCTCGCGCAGTACAATGGCTGGGTCTACATCAGCGGCGGCGACAGCGGGGCCGGGGTGCTGGGCGACGTGCATGCGGCGCAGGTCCAGGGCGATGGGACGCTCGGTCCCTGGGTCCCGGCGGGCACGTTCGGGGCCGCGCGCCACGGGCACACGATGGTGACCTACGGGGACTACCTCTACATCATCGGCGGCAACAGCACGCAGACCCACGACTTTGACGAGGTGCTCGTCGCCCACATCGACGGCAGCACGGTCGGACCGTGGACGGCTGCGACGAGTCTCGCGGCAGGTCGCTTCTTCCACACCAGCGTCGCCTACGACGGCCAGATGTACGCCATCGGTGGCTACCCCTTCGCGACCGCACAGATGGCGACCATCTACCCGGGCGGCTTCCTCAGCCCGTGGACCTTCACGACGCCGTTGTCGGATGGCCAGAGGTGGGTCCACACGATGGCCGTCTTCAACGGCTACCTCTACGTGATCGGCGGCGACGGCGGACCGCACAGCAACATCCTCATGGCGACGATGGGCGGCGCCAACGGTCTCGGGGCGTGGAACCCGGCCCGGAGCCTGCCCGCGCCTCGAGGCTTCCACGCGAGCACGGTCGCGAGCGGCTACCTCTACGTGCTGGGCGGTTACGGCACCGATGGGGTCGGCACCAACGACGTCTTCTTCGCGCCCTTCCAGGACCAGGGCGCGAGCCTCGGGGCCTTCCACTCCGCGACGAGCCGCTTCTCGATCCCGTCCTATGGTCACCGTAGCTTTGCGTCGCCGGGCCACATCTACGTGCTCGGTGGGAACGCAGACGGCACCAGCACCGGCCACGTCGACCGCGTGCAGATGTCGAACGTCGGCACCTGCACCACGCCGTGAGACGGTGGCTGCGT
>JAEUKJ010000360.1 GCA_016792665.1 Deltaproteobacteria bacterium
ACCACGCGGATCGAGCGCCGTCACGATCCGCTCCGCCGGGCTCGGCAGCAGCGCCACCACCGCGTCGCCGAGCGCCTCGATCCCGATCCCGAAACGCGCCGCCCCCGCACACAACGGCAGCACCGCACGCGCGCGCACCGCTGCCCGCAGTGCCGCGAGGTGCTCGGCCGGCGTGGGCTCATGTCCGTTGAGCACGCGCTCTGCGTAGGCGTCATCGAAGCTCGCGACGGCATTGATGATCGCGTCCAGGGCCTCTCTGCGACGCACGGCCGAGACGTCGTCCAGCGATTCCTCGATCGGGTCGGGCGGGTCCGTGGGACTCGCCCCATCGAGGTCCCAGCTGCGGATCACCCCGGCCAGGACATCGATCACCGCGACGGTTCCTGGTCCCCGATCGACGATCGGCAGCTCGAGCCATACCGGCACGACACCGAGGCGCTCGCGGAGCTGGCGCTCGAGGAGCTCGAGATCCTGGCCCTCACGATCGAGCTTGTTGACGTAGCCGATAGCCGGCAGCCCGTGACGCGAGGCCTGGACCCACACCGTCTCGGTCTGGGCCTGGACGCCATCCGGGCCCGAGATCACCAGCACCACCCCGTCCAGGACGCGCAGCGACCGCTCGACCTCGATCGTGAAGTCGACGTGTCCCGGGGTGTCGACCACCGTGACCGCGACCTCCCGCCACGCAAACGTAGAGGCCGCGCTCGAGATCGTGATCCCGCGCTCCTGCTCCTCCACGAGCCAGTCGCTCACCGTGGTGCCCTGATCGACCGAGCCGGGCCGACGCACCGCCCCACCGATGTGGAGGAGGTGCTCGGTGACGGTGGTCTTGCCGGCATCGATGTGCGCGAGGATCCCGATATTTCTGCGAGCCCCCGTGCCCCACATCCGCCCGCTCCTCTAGCTCCGTAGCCCCAAAATGCAGAAAGCGGTGTCCGCACGAGGCTGACACCGCTTTCTTCGAGCGCGAAGGGGCGAGGCCGCCCCGACGATCACCAGCGATAGTGCGCGAAGGCCTTGTTGGCCTCGGCCATGCGGTGCGTGTCGTCCTTCTTCTTGACCGCGTTGCCGCGGTTGTTGGCGGCGTCGAGGATCTCGTTGGCGAGCTTGTCGACCATACCCTTCTCACCGCGACCGCGGGAGAAGCCGATGATCCAGCGCATCGCCAGCGTCTGCTTGCGCTGCGGGCGAACCTCGACCGGGACCTGGTAGTTCGAGCCACCGACGCGGCGCGACTTGACCTCGAGCTGCGGCTTGGCGTTGTCGATCGCCTTCTTGAAGACGCGAAGCGGCTCGTCGCCAGCCTTCTCGCCGACCTTGTCGAGCGCCTGGTACACGATGCTCTCGGCCACGGCCTTGGCCCCACCGTACATCATCATGTTGATGAACTTGGCGAGGACCACGTCCTTGAACTTCGGATCGGGGTTGATCGAGCGCTTGGGAACTTCACCTTTACGAGGCATGACCGTTTCCTCTTACTTCTTACCGGCCGTAGCCTTGACGTTCTTCTTGGTGCCGTACTTGCTGCGGCCCTGCTTGCGGTTGTTCACGCCGCTGGCGTCGAGCGTTCCGCGGATGATGTGATAGCGGACACCCGGCAGGTCCTTCACGCGGCCACCGCGGATGAGGACGAGCGAATGCTCCTGAAGGTTGTGGCCCTCGCCCGGGATGTACGAGGTCACTTCCATCTGGTTCGTGAGACGAACGCGCGCGATCTTGCGAAGGGCCGAGTTCGGCTTCTTCGGGGTCGTCGTGTACACGCGAACGCACACCCCACGCTTCTGCGGGCAGCTCTCGAGCGCCGGCGCGGAGGTCTTCTTGTTCTGCTTGTCCCGCCCCTGACGGACGAGCTGATTCACAGTCGGCATAGCTGTCTCACTTCGGTGACCACGGCGCACGAGTCGCGCTGCCGCAGGGAGGGCGCCTTTTAGGAGGTCGCCCGCGCACTGTCAAGGGTAAAGGACTAGGCGCCGACCATGCGGCGGGGCACAAAGTCAGGCTCCTCGGCATCCGGGCGCAAGGAGACGCCCATCTTGGTGTAGACCGGCACGCCGGTACCCGCCGGGATGAGGCGACCCATCACGACGTTCTCCTTCAGGCCGAGCAACGGATCGAGCTTGCCGCTGATCGCCGCCTCGGTCAGCACCTTCGTCGTCTCCTGGAAGGAAGACGCCGAGAGGAACGAATCGGTCGAGAGCGAGGCCTTGGTGATACCGAGCATGATCGGCTCGGCCGTCGCCGGCTCGCCACCGCGCGCCAGCACCGCGTTGTTCTCGGCCTCGAAGCGCCAGCGCTCGACCTGCTCGTTGACGAGGAAGTTCGTGTCGCCGACCTCGAGGATCCGCACCCAGCGCAGCATCTGCCGGACGATGATCTCGATGTGCTTGTCGTTGATCTTGACGCCCTGCAGTCGATAGACCTGCTGGATCTCGTTGACGAGGAACTTCGCGAGCTCCTTCTCGCCCTTGACCCGCAGGATGTCGTGCGGGTTGGCCGAGCCGTCCATCAGCAGATCGCCGGCGTGGACGTAGTCACCCTCGTGCACCGAGATGTGCTTGCCCTTGGGGATCAAGTACTCGGTCGGATCGCCCACCTCGGGGGTGATGATGACCTTGCGCTTGCCCTTGGTGTCCTTGCCGAACGAGATGTAGCCGTCGATCTCGGCGATCTGCGCCACTTCCTTCGGCTTGCGGGCCTCGAAGAGCTCCGCGACGCGCGGCAGACCGCCGGTGATGTCCTTGGTCTTGGTCGTCTCACGCGGGATCTTGGCGAGGATGTCACCGGCCGAGACCACCGCGCCGTTCAGCACGTTGATGTTGGCGCCGACGGGCAGCATGTACACGACACCGGTCGCGCCCTTCTTCGGGTCCTTGATCGGCTTGCCGTCCTCGTTGCGGATCTCGATACCCGGGCGAAGATCGCCCTTCGACTCGATGATCACCTTGCGCGACAGGCCCGTGACCTCGTCGACCTCCTCCTTCACGGAGATGTTGTCCTCGATGTCGACGTACCGAATGATACCCGAGTGCTCGGTGAGGATCGGGTTGGCGAACGGATCCCACTCGGCGATCGTCTGGCCCTTGACCACGCGATCGCCCTGCTTGATCGAGAACTTCGCGCCGTAGGTCGCCGGGTAGCGCTCTTTCTCGCGGCCGTTGTCGTCGATGACCGCGACCTCACCGGTCCGGTTCATCACGATGAGGGCGCCGTCAGCGCGCTCGACCGTCTGCAGGTTGCGGAAGACGATCGAGCCCTCGTTGCGGACCTCGAGGGTCGACTGACGAGCACCTGCGCGGGCCGCACCACCGACGTGGAAGGTACGCATCGTGAGCTGGGTACCCGGCTCACCGATGGACTGCGCCGCGATGACACCGACGGCCTCGCCGATGTTGACCATGCGGCCGCGCGCCAGGTCGCGGCCGTAGCAGAGCACGCACACGCCACCGCGCGTCTGGCAGGTCAGGGTCGAGCGGATCTTGACCTTGTCGAGACCCGCCGCCTCGATGCGATCGACGAGCTCCTCGTTGATCTCCTCGTTCGCCGCCACCAGCACGGTGCCGTTGATCGGGTCGACGATGTCTTCGAGGGCGACGCGGCCGAGGATGCGCTCGGTCAGCGCCTCGACGACCTCACCACCTTCGAGGATCGACTCGATCTCGACGCCGTCGAGCGTCTGGCAGTCCACCGCCATCACGACCGCGTCGTTGGCGACGTCGACCAGGCGACGCGTGAGGTAACCCGAGTTGGCGGTCTTCAACGCCGTGTCGGCCAGGCCCTTACGCGCACCGTGGGTCGAGATGAAGTACTGGAGGACCGTCAGACCCTCGCGGAAGTTCGCGGTGATCGGCGTCTCGATGATCTCACCCGAGGGCTTGGCCATGAGGCCGCGCATACCGGCGAGCTGGCGGATCTGCTGGGCCGAACCACGCGCGCCCGAGTCGGCCATCATGAAGATCGAGTTGAAGGACGCCTGCTCGCGGCTCTCCTTGCCATCGGGGCTCGTGACCTTCTCGGTCTTGATGCCCTTCATCATGGCGTCGGCGATGAGCTCCGAGGCCGCCGCCCAGATGTCGATGACCTTGTTGTAGCGCTCGCCGTCGGTGATGAGACCCTCGCGATAGGAGTTGTCGATCTCCTCGACCTCCTTCAGCGACTTGGTCAGCACCTTCTTCTTCTCATCCGGGATGAGGAGGTCTTCGATCGAGATGGAGGCGCCCGAGTGGGTCGACTGCTCGTACCCGTAGGTACGGAGCGCGTCGGCCAGCAGCACGGTGGCCTTCGATCCGGCCTCGCGGAAGACGCGGTCGATGAGGTTGCCGAGCTCCTTCTTGCCGAGCGTCTTGTTGATCGCCTCGAAGGGGATCTCCTCGGGGACGACTTCCTTCAGCAGGATGCGGCCGACGGTCGTGTCCCACACCTTGCCGTCGAGACGGACCCGGATCTTGGCCTGCAGCGCCACATGCCCCGCGTCGTAGGCGGCCCGCACCTCTTCCATGGAGGCGAAGAGCTTGCCCTCGCCACGCGCGAACTCGCGCGGACGGGTCATGTAGTAGAGGCCCAGCACGATGTCCTGAGACGGGTTGATGATCGGCTTGCCGTAGGCGGGCGAGAGCAGGTTGTTCGTGCTCATCATGAGCACGCGCGCCTCCATCTGAGCCTCGACCGAGAGCGGCACGTGGACGGCCATCTGGTCACCGTCGAAGTCCGCGTTGAACGCGGTGCAGACGAGCGGGTGGATCTTGATGGCCTTGCCCTCGACCAGCACCGGCTCGAAGGCCTGGATGCCGAGACGATGCAACGTCGGTGCGCGGTTCAAGAGCACCGGATGCTCGCGGATGACCTCGGCGAGGATGTCCCACACCTCGGGCTTCTCTTTCTCGACCAGCTTCTTTGCGCTCTTGATCGTCGTGACGAAGCCCTTCTCTTCGAGCTTGTTGTAGACGAAGGGCTTGAAGAGCTCGAGCGCCATCTTCTTGGGAAGACCGCACTGGTGGAGCTTCAGCTCAGGCCCGACCACGATGACCGAACGGCCCGAGTAGTCGACGCGCTTGCCGAGCAGGTTCTGACGGAACCGGCCCTGCTTGCCCTTCAAGAGGTCCGACAGCGACTTCAGCGGGCGCTTGTTCGGGCCCGTGATGGTCTTGCCACGGCGACCGTTGTCGAACAGCGCATCCACCGCCTCCTGCAGCATCCGCTTCTCGTTGCGGATGATGATGTCGGGGGCGACGAGCTCGAGGAGGCGCTTCAACCGGTTGTTCCGGTTGATGACGCGGCGGTAGAGGTCGTTGAGATCCGACGTCGCGAAGCGGCCGCCGTCCAGCGGCACGAGCGGACGCAGATCGGGCGGGAGCACCGGCAGGGTGGTGAGCACCATCCACGACGGCTCGTTGCCCGAGTCCTTGAAGGACTCGACGACCTTCAGGCGCTTGGCGATCTTCTTGCGCTTGGCCTCCGAGCGGGCCTCGCGCATCGCGGCGCGCAGCTCGGCCCCGAGCCCCTCGATGTCGATCGACTCGAGCAGCTCGCGGATCGCCTCGGCACCCATGCCGACCTCGAGCGCGTTCTCGCCGCGCTCCTGGACGATCTTCTCGTACTCTTCCTCGGCGACGACCTGCCCGACCTCGTACTCGGTCTCACCCGGGTCGAGGACGACGTAGGCCACGCAGTAGAGGACCTTCTCGAGATCCTTCAGGCTGATGTCGAGGAGGTTGCCGATGCGCGACGGCAGCGACTTCAGGAACCAGATGTGCGCGACCGGCGTGGCCAGGTTGATGTGGCCGAGACGATCACGGCGCACCTTGGCCTGGATGACCTCGACGCCGCACTTCTCGCACACGATGCCGCGGTGCTTCATGCGCTTGTACTTGCCGCAGATGCACTCGTAGTCCTTCACCGGGCCAAAGATCTTGGCGCAGAAGAGGCCATCACGCTCCGGCTTGAACGTCCGGTAGTTGATGGTCTCCGGCTTCTTCACCTCGCCGAACGACCACTCGAGGATCTTTTTCGGCGAAGCGAGCCCGATGCGCACGGCGGTGTAGCTGAGCGGATCTTTGGGCTTCTCGTAGAAGTTGAAAAAGTCTTTCATTGACGATTCTCCCCTGATTCCAGCTTGCTACGACTACGCCCGAGCCCCGCCGCCCATACCCTTGCCGGGCGCGGGCTCGTCCTCGATCAGCTCGACATCCAGCGCCAGGGCCTTCAGCTCCTTGAGGAGGACCTTGAAGGACTCCGGCAGCCCGGGCTCGAGCGTGTGCTCACCCTTGACGATCGCCTCGTACACGCGGGTACGGCCGACGACGTCGTCCGACTTCACGGTCAGGAACTCCTGGAGGGCGTAGGCGGAGCCGTACGCTTCCATGGCCCAGACCTCCATTTCGCCGAGACGCTGACCACCGAACTGCGCCTTGCCACCCAGCGGCTGCTGCGTGACCAGCGAGTAGGGCCCGATGCTCCGGGCGTGGATCTTGTCGTCGACGAGATGGTGGAGCTTCAGGACGTACATGACGCCGACCGTCACGTCCTCGTCGAAGGCCTCACCGGTGCGGCCGTCGAAGAGCACGGTCTGACCCGAGCGCTGATGGCCGGCCTTCTCGAGGAGGTCGCGGATCTCGGGCTCGTTGGCGCCGTCGAACACCGGCGTCGCGACGTGCACACCGTGACGCAGCATCCAGCCGAGGCGGAGCACGTCCGCATCCGACAGACCCTTGACCACCTTGTGCGACTCGGCGTCCGTGAAGACGACCTTCTGGAGGAACTCGCGCACCTTCTTCGGGGCGGTGTTTTCCTCGACCATGCGGCCGATGGCGCGACCGAGACCGAGCGCCGCCCAGCCGAGGTGCACTTCCAGGATCTGACCCACGTTCATGCGCGAAGGCACGCCGAGCGGGTTCAGCACCACGTCGACGGGCGTGCCGTCCGGCAGGAACGGGAGGTCTTCCTCGGGCAGGATGCGCGAGACGACGCCCTTGTTGCCGTGGCGGCCGGCCATTTTGTCGCCGACCTGGAGCTTCCTCTTGATGGCCACGTAGACCTTGACCATCTTGATGACGCCCGGCGGCAGCTCGTCGCCCTTCTTGAGGCGCTCGATCTTGCCCTCGAAGTGGTCGCTGACCTTCCTCGACGCGTCCTCGAGGCCCGGCACGATGCGGGCGACCGACTGGCTGACCTTGTCGCCGTCCTCGACCTGGATGTCGCGCCAGTACTTGTGCGCGACCTTCTCGAGCAGCTCCGGCGTGAGACGAACACCCTTGGCGATGACGAGCTCCTTGTCGTCGCCGATGAGCTTCGACGAGGTCACGGCGCCATCGAGGATCTTCGAGATCCGGCCCAGCGCCGCGCGGCGGAGGATGCGGAGCTCGTCGTCCATGTCCTTGCGCATGCGGGCTTCAGCCGCACGCTCGATCTGATCCGAGCGCGCGTCCTTCTCGACGCCCTTACGCGAGAAGACCTGCGCGTCGATGACCGTGCCCTTCACGCCCGGCGGCATGCGCAGCGACGTGTCGCGGACGTCGCCCGCCTTCTCACCGAAGATCGCGCGGAGCAGCTTCTCTTCCGGGGAGAGCTGCGACTCGCCCTTCGGCGTGATCTTGCCGACGAGGATGTCGCCCGTCTTCACCTCGGCGCCGATGCGCACGATGCCGGACTCGTCGAGGTGGGCCATGGCCTCCTCGCTGACGTTCGGGATGTCGCGCGTGATCTCTTCCTTGCCGAGCTTCGTGTCGCGTGCGGTGCACTCGAACTCCTCGATGTGGATCGAGGTGAAGAGGTCCTCCTTCACGACCTTCTCGGAGATGAGGATCGAGTCCTCGAAGTTGTAGCCGCCCCACGGCATGAAGGCCACGACCACGTTCCGGCCCAGGGCGAGATCGCCGAGCTCGGTCGCCGGTCCGTCGGCGATGACGTCACCCGCCTTCACGCGGTCGCCCTTACGGACGATCGGCTTCTGGTTGATGCAGGTGTTCTGGTTCGACCGCTGGTACTTGACGAGGCGGTAGATGTCCGGGGTCGCGTCGAGGTGCGTGTCGAGCGCGTCGGGACGGATCACGATGCGCTCGGCTTCGACCTGCTCGACGATGCCGTCGTTCTTGGCGACCACGGTCACGCCGGAGTCGGCCGCGACGATCGGCTCGAGCGAAGTACCGACGAGCGGGGCCGAGGTGCGGAGCAACGGCACGGCCTGCCGCATCATGTTCGCGCCCATGAGTGCGCGGTTCGCGTCGTCGTTCTGGAGGAACGGCACGAGCGAGGCCGCGACCGACACGAGCTGGTTCGGCGACACGTCCATCATGGTCGGCTGCGAGGCCGGCACGATCGTGAGTTCGCCGTGCACGCGGGCGGCGACCGACTCGGTCTTGAAGCGGCGCTCTTCGGTGAGATCCGTGATCGCCGGGGCGATCGTGTGGTTCTCCTCCTCCAGGGCCGAGTAGTAGCGGACGTCGTCGGTGACCACGCCATCCTCGATGCGGATGTACGGGGTCTCGATGAAGCCGAGACGGTTCACGCGGGCATAGGTCGCCAGCGAGGCGATGAGGCCGATGTTCGGGCCTTCAGGCGTCTCGATGGGGCAGATGCGGCCGTAATGGGTGGTGTGCACGTCGCGCACTTCGAAGCCGGCGCGATCGCGGGTCAGACCGCCAGGCCCGAGCGCCGAGAGACGACGCTTGTGCGTGACTTCCGACAGCGGGTTGGTCTGGTCCATGAACTGCGAGAGCTGCGAGCTGCCGAAGTACTCTTTGACCACCGCGGAGACGGGCTTCGCGTTGATGAGATCGTGCGGCATCGCCGTCTCGAGCTCGGGCGAGACCGACATCTTCTCTTTGATGGCGCGCTCCATGCGCACGAGGCCGATGCGGTACTGATTCTCCATCAGCTCGCCGACGGCGCGCACACGGCGATTGCCGAGGTGATCGATGTCGTCGATCGTGTAGCCCTGCTTGCCGTTCTTCAGCTCGATCAGGTACTCGACCGTGCGGACGATGTCCTCGTTCGTGAGGATGAAGCCGGTCTCCTCCGACTGTCCGTCGTGGAGCTTGTGGTTCATCTTGACGCGGCCGACCTCGGAGAGGTCGTAGCGGCTCGCGTTGAAGAAGAGGTTGTTGAAGTACTGGCGCGCCTGCTGGACGGTCGACGGATCGCCCGGGCGGAGGCGGCGGTAGATCTCGAGGATCGCCTCTTCGGCGGTCGTGATCTTGTCGGCCTTCAGCGTGTCGCGGAGGTACGGACCCGCGGTGATCGGGTCGATGAACAGGATGTCGAAGTCCTCGATACCCGCCTCTTTGAGCTGCTGGATCGTCTCCGAGTTGATCTCGGCGTTGCAGTCGAAGAGGACCTCACCGGTCTCCATGTTGATGATGTCGGTGGCGAAGACCTTCCCGTAGAGATCTTCCTCGACCATCTCGAGCTCGGTGACGCCGGCGTCCTTCATCTTGCGGATGAGGGCGCGGCCGAGCTTCTTGCCCTTCTTGACGATGATGGCGCCGGTCGACGGATCGAAGATGTCCTGCGAGACCTTCTGGTTCGACAGGAGCTCGAAGTCGACCTGGCGGAAGAAGCGGCCGTCGGGCGCGATGCGGATCTTCTCGGTCTTGTAGAAGATCTGGAGCAGCTGCTCGGTGGTGTAGCCGAGCGCCTTCAGCAGCACGGTCGCGTGCATCTTCCGGCGGCGGTCGATGCGGACGTAGAGCAGATCCTTGTGGTCGAACTCGAAGTCGAGCCACGAGCCGCGGTACGGGATGACGCGGGCCGAGTACAGGAGCTTGCCCGAGCTGTGCGTCTTGCCCTTGTCGTGGCTGAAGAACACACCCGGCGAGCGGTGGAGCTGCGACACGATGACGCGCTCGGTGCCGTTGATGATGAAGGTGCCGTTGTCGGTCATCAGCGGGATTTCGCCGAAGTAGACCTCCTGCATCTTCGCATCGCGCAGCGTCTGGTTGCCGGCCTCGTCGGTGTCGAACGTGGCGAGGCGGATGAGCACCTTGATCGGTGCCGCGTACGTCATCCCGCGGCTACGGCACTCGTCGGTGTCGTACTTCGGCGACTCGAGGTGGTAGCTCACGAAGAGGAGCTCCGCCGTCTTGTTGAAGTCGCGGATCGGGAAGACACTCTCGAAGATGGCCTGGAGGCCGACCTTCTCGCGCTTCTCGGGCGAGACGTCCTTCTGCAGGAACTTCTCGTAGGAGCTCTTCTGGATGCTGATCAGGTCGGGGATGCCGACGATCCTCGGGACCTTGGCGAAGTTCTTCCGGATGCGGAGATCCTTCAGGGTGCGCGCAACCATCACTCCTCCCGTCTTTTTTCGTCTGGCCGGCGGACGAATCCGCGGCCCTCTTCGATTTGTTCGGGCGAATCACCGCCCCAAGTTCGTCCGCGTCTTCCGAGAGGCCGTTCGGGCCTGCAATCGGAACTCGCGTCCGCTATGTAAACGAGCGAACTTAGCGACCGTCGGAGCTCTTGCGAGCCGGTCACACGGCCAGAGCCGGAGACCAGATGGGCAGGTCCCGGGCGGTCGCCCGCCCGAGACCCACGCCAGATCACTTGATCTCGACCTTCGCGCCGGCTTCCTCGAGCTTCTTCTTCATGCTCTCGGAGTCGGCCTTCGAAACGGCCTCCTTCAGGGTGGTCGGGGCGCCGTCGACGGCGTCCTTGGCTTCCTTGAGACCGAGGCCGGTCAGCTCGCGCACGACCTTGATGACCTGGATCTTGTTGGCGCCGGCCTCCTTGAGGATGACGTTGAACTCGGTCTTCTCCTCGACCGGAGCCGCAGCCGCAGCCGCAGCCGGGGCCGCCGCAGCCGCCACGGGGGCCGCCGCCGACACGCCCCACGCCGACTCGAGGTCCTTCGTGAGCTGCGCGAGCTCGAGGACGGAAAGCTTGCCGAGGAAATCCTTGACCTGATCGATGGTGATGGACATTGCAGAATCCTTATCTGAGTACAAACGGTGGGTTGGGAATGGGGGACGTAGGGGCGGGAACGGGCCTCAGGCCTCGCCCGCGAGCTGGCGCCTGCGCGCATCCAGGACACGCACGAAACCACCCGGCACGGCCGCGAAGATGCCGACCAACTTCTGCGGGACGCCCATGAGGGTCCCGAGCAGCATGGCCCGCAGCTGGTCCTTACCAGGAAGGTTCGAGAGGGCTTCGACACCCTTCTCGTCGAGCACGGTGCCCCCGGCGAGAACGCCACCCCGGATCTTGAACTCCGGGTGCGCCTTCGCAAAGGCCGTGACCGTCTTCGCGGCTCCCGCAGCGTCGCCCTTGGTATAGGCGATGCCGATCGGGCCCTTGAGGCTGGAGTGCAGCCCCTTCAGGTCGGTCTCGCTGGTGGCGAGCTTCGCGAGCGTGTTCTTCACGACGCGATAGTGCCCCTGCGACTTGCGAAGCTCCGTCCGGAGCTCGACCATCGATTTGACGGTGAGCCCGGCGTAGTCCGCCACGACCGCGAATTGTGCGCCGTCCAGGAGCTTCTTCAGCGCTCCGATTTCCTCGGACTTCTCCTGTCGGTTCATCCTCTTACTCCTCGAGAGTCCTGGCCCACCGCGCCGCCAACCGTTTGCTGGAGGTCATTCGCGACTTGCGTCGCCCCTGCCCTCCGAGACGTTTCTGCCATCTCGGTCTCGAGCCTCGTTCCCTTGGCTCGCTCCTCGATGTTCCGTTCGGACCGCTCTTCATCTCCGTCGGCGAGCCCGCATCACTGCGATCTCATCAAGGCACGCCACCGACTTCTTGGACGAGTAACGACCGGACGGACCCGGCACTCTCTGTGTGATGCGGTGCGCGTGTTGCGCCCCGCTCCTCGCGCTCGAGATCAGGGGTTCCCGATCCGAGCATTGACCGCGCGAACGCTCACGCGCCCGAGCGATCAACATCTCTTACGTCAAACGACCTCGCCCATGAGCGGGTTGTAGTTGACGCGGACACCCGGCGACATGGTCGCGCTGACGCTCAGGCCCTTGACGTACGATCCCTTGACGGACGACGGCTTGAGCTTGAGGAGACGATCGAACAGCGCGCGGGCGTTGTCGTTGAGCTTCTCGGCCGAGAAGCTCACCTTGCCGATCCCAGCGTGGACGATACCGGCCTTCTCGACGCGGAAGTCGACCTTGCCGCCCTTCGACTCCTGCACCGCCTGGGCGATGTCGAAGGTGACCGAGCCCGACTTCGGGTTCGGCATGAGGCCGCGGGGTCCGAGGAGGCGACCGATCTTACCGACGGTGCCCATCATGTCCGGGGTGGCGATGCACTTGTCGAAGTCCATCCACCCTTCTTTGATCTTCTCGACCAGGTCGTCGCCACCGACGTAGTCGGCACCGGCCTGCTCGGCCTCACGCGCCTTGTCGCCCTTGGCGAAGACGAGCACGCGGACGGTCTTGCCCGTGCCGTGCGGCAGCACGACGGCGCCGCGGACCATCTGGTCGGCGTGGCGCGGGTTGACGTTGAGCTTCACGGCGAGCTCGAAGGTCCCGTCGAACTTCGAGTAGCTCAGCTCTTTGACGAGCTTGATGGCGTCGATGAGCTCGTACTTGGTCTCGGGCTTCACCCGATCGCGCGCGGCGCGGTACTTCTTGCCGGACTTGGGCATGGGGAAATGGCTCCTGGCAGTGCGAGCGACGTTTGAGCGTCTCCTGCCGCATGGTGCGAGAAGGTCTCGCTTTGACATCGTCCGGTTCGACCTCGAATCGGGCGATGGGGCACCGGGGGTCACCCGGGGGCGGGCTCGATAGCAGAGCTCGCATCAAAAGAAAAGCGCGCAGTCGGAAAAGTGCGTCACCGCCGCCAGAAGGCGGCGGACACTCAGGTCCGACTACGCGAGAGGGGGTCTCAGGCTTCGACGTCGACGCCCATCGAGCGCGCGGTGCCGGCGATGGTGCGCATCGCGGTCTCGACGTCGTAGTCGTAGAGGTCCGGCAGCTTCTTCTCGGCGATCTCCTTGAGCTGCGCCTTGCTGAGCTTGCCGACCTTGTTACGGTTGGGGACACCGGAGCCCGACTCGATCTTCAGGGCCTTCTTGATGAGGTCCGAAGCCGGCGGGGTCTTGGTGATGAACGTGAACGAGCGGTCGGCGTAGACCGTGATCACGACCGGGATGATCATCCCCATGTCCTTCTGCGTGCGAGCGTTGAACTCCTTGCAGAAGCCCATGATGTTGACGCCGTGCTGGCCGAGCGCGGGGCCCACGGGCGGCGAGGGGTTCGCCTTGCCTGCCGGAACCTGGAGCTTGATGTAGCCGGTGATCTTCTTCGCCATGATCTTCGTCTCCCCGCGCGGTCGACCGCATCCCGCGATCCGCCCGCCATTGCAATTGACTCCGACTCACCCGCTCGCATCGCGACGGCTCGCCGAAGGCCGCCCGGGGCGAACCCCAGGTCGGCGTGAACTCACATCCGCTCGATCTGCATGAAGTCGAGCTCGACCGGAGTCGCACGCCCGAAGATGCTGACCAGCACGCGGACCTTCTGCTTTTGCGGCATGACCTCTTCGACCACGCCGCTGAAGTTGAGGAAGGGGCCGTCGATCACGCGGACCGTCGAACCCTCTTCGAAGGTCTGCTTGGCCTTGGGGCGAGCAACGCCCTCTTCGTTCTCCTGCTTGATCCGCGCGACTTCCTTGTCGTTCATCGGCTTGGGGTTCTTGTCGTCCCCGATGAAGCCGATGATCTTCTGCGCGTTCTTGACCAGGTGCCAGGCCTCGTCATCGAGGATGCACTGGATGAACATGTAGCCCGGCATGATCAAGCGATCGCGCTGGCGCTTCTTGCCGCCCGCGAGCTCGACAACCTTTTCGGTCGGAACCACGACTTCGCCGAAGCGGTCCTGGAGGCCGCCCTCACGAATGTCCTTCAAGAGCAGCTCGCGGGCCTTCTTCTCCATCCCGGAGAGAGTGCCCACCGCGTACCACTGCATCTTCTTCTCGATCTTGTCGGTCTCCACGCCGCTACTCCTATTGCACTCCGGGTGCGTTTGGGCCGCCAGTGAGGTCAGGAGTAGAACCAGCGCGAGAGCGCGCCCCAGATCACGTCCATCAAGCCGAGGATGCACGAGAGCACCAACGTCGTGATGATCACGACCAGGGTCGCACGCTTGGTGTCCTTCCAGGTCGGCCACGTCACCTTCGACAGCTCGCTGCCGACCTCCATGGCGTAGCTATGGATCTTGTCGTGGCGGCGCAGCCAGATCGCGACGCCGGCCGAAGCCACGAGCGCGAGCAGGTGAGCCAAACGGAACTTCGAGCCGAGGACCGCGAAGTTCACGCTCGAGCCGAAGATGCCGAAGACCGAAGCGAAGACCTCTCCGAGAATCACGTAGAGGAGGAGCCCGATCACGACGAAGGAGAGATTGACGTAACGCGCGACGCTCATGGCGTTGAACTCGCCGTGTTGAGAGGGCGGGACCTTCGCTTGTCGCGAGAGATCCCGTTTGAAGGTGGCACGCCAGGAGGGGCTCGAACCCCCGACCTGCGGATTTGGAGTCCGCTGCTCTACCGAGCTGAGCTACTGGCGTACAACGCTGGCTTCGACATAGGGAACCTGGCCCCTGGGCGGCGAAGCCGGCGGACAATAGGGGTGGGCCAACTCCGCTGTCAAGCCTGATCAGCGCGCCTCCACCCCCATTGGCGAACTCTACTTCGTCTCGCGGTGAACCGTGTGACGACCGAGGGCCGGGTTGTACTTCTTGAGCTCGAGACGCTTCGGCGACGTCTTCTTGTTCTTGGTCGTGCTGTAGCGGCTCGGGAACTTGCCGAGGGCGCGCGCCTCGGTGCACTCGAGGGTCACGATCACGCGATTGCCAGCCTTGGCCATAATCAGTCTCCAGGTTCGCGGCGCGAGGCCTGCGATTCAGCGATCCAGAGGGCTCGGAAGGAGTCCCCGTTCGGGCGGGCGCGTATAACGCTGCTCCGAACAGGGCGTCAAGCGAGATCCTCACGATCGAAAGTTCGGTTGGTCGATCATGAACCGAGGAGGCCCAGGAGGCCTGCTCGATGATTGATTGGGACGGTCTCGAGGGCTGCGTCACCGCGAGCTGAGCACGCGTTCGAAGCGAGCGCCCCGACCCACTCGTCCAAAACCAAAAAGGCAGCCCTGTTTGGGGCTGCCTCTTTCGTGTTCGCCGGAACTCGCCGGAGCGGAGTTCGCGAAGGAGCCGGTGCCGTATCCTAGGAGGCGCCCCCCGAGAGCGCGGAGGCGTGCTCACGCACGCCGCACAAGCGACCGGGGGGACCGACGACGGAGACGGCGCCGGATCCGAGCGAACTCACTCGATGATTTCGTCGACGACGCCGGCGCCGACGGTACGTCCACCCTCGCGGATCGCGAAGCGGAGGCCCTTGTCCATGGCGATCGGCTGGAGGAGATTGATCACCATCTGGACGTTGTCGCCAGGCATGACCATCTCGACGCCCTCGGCGAGCTGGCAGGTGCCAGTCACGTCGGTCGTGCGGAAGTAGAACTGGGGACGGTAGCCGTTGAAGAACGGGGTGTGACGCCCGCCCTCCTCCTTCGAGAGGATGTAGGTACCGGCCTTGAACTTCTTGTGGGGCTTGATCGAACCCGGCTTCGCCAGGACCTGACCGCGCTCCACGTCTTCCTTCTTCGTCCCGCGGAGCAGACAGCCGACGTTGTCACCGGCCTGGCCCGCGTCGAGCAGCTTGCGGAACATCTCGACGCCGGTCACGATCGTCTTCGCCGTGTCGCGGATGCCGACGATCTCGACTTCGTCGCCGACCTTCACGCGCCCGCGCTCGATACGGCCCGTCACGACGGTGCCACGGCCCGAGATCGAGAACACGTCCTCGATCGGCATGATGAAGTCGCGATCCACGTCGCGCTGGGGCTCGGGGATGTAGGTGTCGAGCGCCGTCATGAGCTCGATGATCGACGCCGCGTCCGGGTGGTCCGGGGTCGGGGCGTTGAGGGCCTTGAGGGCCGAGCCGCGGATGATCGGGGTCTTGTCGCCCGGGAACTGGTACTTGTCGAGGAGCTCGCGGACCTCCATGTCGACCAGGTCGAGGAGCTCGCTGTCGTCGACCATGTCGACCTTGTTCATGTACACGATGATGTACGGAACACCGACCTGGCGCGCGAGCAGGATGTGCTCACGGGTCTGGGGCATGGCACCGTCGGCCGCCGACACGACGAGGATCGCCCCGTCCATCTGCGCCGCGCCGGTGATCATGTTCTTGACGTAGTCAGCGTGACCCGGGCAGTCGACGTGCGCGTAGTGGCGCTTGTCGGACTCGTACTCGACGTGGGCGGTCGAGATCGTGATGCCACGGGCCTTCTCTTCCGGGGCCTTGTCAATCTGGTCATAGGCCGTGAACTTGGCCTTGCCCTTCATGCCGAGGACCTTGGTGATCGCCGCGGTCAAGGTCGTCTTGCCGTGGTCGACGTGGCCGATGGTTCCCACGTTGAGGTGGGGCTTGTTACGGACGAATTTCTCTTTTGCCATGTCGTTTGCCTCTTGGAGTGGCGAGACCTTGCCGCTTCGGCGGCAGGCACCTGATGCAGTGCTGGGGGCGCTCCCCCCCGGTTCCGCGCTGTCGCGCGGCCCGCGGGTGAGTTCATCGTCGGGCAAGGGGCGCGTCGTCGATCGCAGCCCCGGTGAGGGGACTGCGAGGACGACACCTGGAGCCTGCGATCGGGCTTGAACCGACGACCTCTTCCTTACCAAGGAAGTGCTCTACCACTGAGCTACGCAGGCATGGACCATGTCTGGAGCGGGAAACGGGGATCGAACCCGCGGCCCTCAGCTTGGAAGGCTGATGCTCTACCACTGAGCTATTCCCGCGCTGTCTGAGTCGTGGACGCCGGTGTCGTCCCCGAGAGGACGACACCGTACGACCGGGCGAGGGAGTGGAGGGGGAAGGATTCGAACCTTCGAAGCCGGCAGGCGGCAGATTTACAGTCTGCTCCCTTTGACCACTCGGGAACCCCTCCACAAATTGAAGTTGGCCCAACGATGCTATTGCTTTGGAAAGAACAATTCTTGGAGAGCTGACGGCGGGACTCGAACCCGCGACCTGCTGCTTACAAGGCAGCTGCTCTACCAACTGAGCTACGTCAGCGCCTTGCCCATAGGAGTGGCGCCGCGCAACGGGAAGCGCCTTATAGGGGAGACCTCGGGCCCTGTCAATGGCGGATTTCGAGGGTCGAGCAATGGTCGCTGAGGCGCTTCAGAGGCCACGCTGAGAGGGTTCGCCGAGGTTGGACGACGCGCGTTGGCGAGCGACCTCGGCGAGGATGATCCCCGCTGCGACCGACACGTTGAGCGACTGGATCCGGCCCGCGATCGGGAGCTTCACGGCTAGCATGCAGGCCTTGCGCACGAGCGGCCGTAGCCCCGTGCCCTCGGCGCCGAGGACGAGGACGAGCGGGAGGCTCGCGAGATCGGTGCGCCAGGCGTTGGCCGGGGCGTCGCCCGTGACGGCGCAGGGCCAGTAGCCCTGGTCGTGGAGCTCGCCCAGGGCGCGGGCGAGGTTGGTGACGCGTAGGACCGGCACGTGGGCGGCGCCCCCGGCCGAGGCGCGAATCGCGGCGTCGTTGAGGGGTGCGGATCCGTCGCGGGGGACGATCACGGCGCTGGCCGAGAAGGCGGCCGCGGAGCGCAGGATCGCGCCGAGGTTGTGGGGGTCGGTGACCTGATCGAGGGCGATGAGCAGCGGCGCGTGATCGGGGCGGAGGGTCCGCAGATCGGGCGCGGGAGCGAGGCGGACGTCCGCTGCGATCGCCGAGCCGCCGCGCGATCCGGAGGACTCGCGGAGCAGCTCGGGGGCGACTTCGCGGATCGGGATGCCGGCCTTCTGCGCGCGCTCGAGGAGGCGCGTCGTGGCGGGATCGGGGCGCGGCGCGTAGACGACCGCGGCGAGCGCGTCGGGGGCTTGGTCGAGGAGGTCCTCGATCGCGTGCTTGCCGAAGAGGCGGGTCATGCGGGCTCCTGTCGCCGCGGCGCCCTCTCGTGGGGCCGGGGCGCGGACCTTCGCTCGCCGATCGGGACACGGTCAAGGTAGACTCATCGGCATGGGCAAGTACGACGACAGGAAGGCAGGCAGTAAGGGTTCGGTGGACCAGAGCGGCGACAAGGACGCCGAGCTGTTCCTTCACGCGATGGCGAACCTGGGCGTCAAGACCGGGGCGCGCAGCGCCAAGCCGTTGGATCCAGCGAAGGTCGACCCCGATCGGGACTTCGACTTCGATCAGTTCATGCAGGGGGCGCGCGGTCCGGCGAAGATGGACCGAGGAGCCGGCAAGGCGAAGGGCGACGCGGCCGTCGAGGTCGTGGTCGCAGGTGACCCGCGTGGGACCGAGGCGCGCAGTGCCGCGATCGAGGTCAAGCGCTATACCGCGAGCGAGGAGGAGGCCGCGCAGTTCGCCGCGGCCATGAGCTCGATGAGTGCGATCGATCCGGGTGCCATCGCGCCGCGCGAGTCACAGGACGCGGATCGCAAGAAGGCCAAGCCGCGTGAGCCGCTGGCGAGCCTCGTCAAGCGCGGACGTGAGCCCGAGGCAGTCCTTGATCTGCACGGTCGCACGCGGGAGGAGGCGCGACCGAAGTTGGAGGCCTTCCTGAGGGAGGCGGTCGCCGAGCGCTGGGAGATCGTGTCGATCGTGGTCGGACGCGGAGCCCACAGCGAGCGCGGCGAGCCGGTGCTCGGGCCCGCGGTCAGCGCGTGGCTCGCCGACGATCATCGCGGCGACGTGATCGAGGCCATCCCGGCGCCGCGCTACCTCGGGGGCACGGGCACGATCATCGCGTTGGTGCGGCTCGACAAGCGGGGCTGAGGCGCTCGACCCAGAACGAAAAGGGCGACCCAGAGGGGCCGCCCTTTTTCGTCATCGTCACCAAGGACCGAGAACGACAAGGTCGCTCAAAACGGCCCGGATCCTAGGAGGCACCTGAGCGCGCGCGGAGGCGGGCTGGTGGCCCGCCGCACGAGCAAGCGAAGGTCCGACGACGGAGCCGGGTCGTCTTCAGCGACCGCTTCAGAAGCCGAAGTCGAAGTAGCGGTACAGGCCGCGAAGGATCTCCAGCCGACCGACGATCTCCTTGTAGGAGCGCTCGGCCGACGGGGTGTTCGACGCGAGGTAGCGGTCGAGCCGGTTCTTGGCCTCGACCACGATGCGAGCCGCGGGCCAGAAGGTGATGTCCTGGCTCTCGAGGTCGTCGGCCGGGACCAGGTCGCGGACCTCGAGGGCCTTCGTGGGGTCTTCCTCGGCAGGGTCGTAGGCCGCCACGTAAGTCTTGCCCGAGAGGGCGTCGGTGTACTTCACGGTCGTGAAGCCCGGCGGGATCGAGACGTCGCTGCCGTCACCCTCGAGCCAGATGCGGTTGCGGTCGATGAACGAGCGATCGTAGGTGCCCGCCATCCAGCCAAAGCCGTAGACCGCGGCGATCGCGGGCAGGCGGTACTGGGTCGTCGGGAAGTCGTAGAGCGGCTCGGGATCGAGCGGGGTGCAGTTGGCATACCACGCGTCGAGCTCGGCCTCGGTGCCGAACCACAGGCGGCGCTTCACGCCGACCGGGCTGCCCGAGCCACCGCTCGTCGGGGGCTCGCCGTTGTGCTCGATGCACCAGCCGTACATCTCAGGGCGACCCGCGATGATGCCCGCGAAGAGGTTGTGGACGCGCTGCGGCCACACCGACGCGAAGTTCAGGCGGAAGCGCTTGGTGTCGTAGACCTTGTCGACGCCGACCGTGAACATGGTGGTCGGGTACGACATGAACATCAGCGCCGCGAGGCGATCGTAGAACGTGCCCGCGCGGTACGGGGTGTAGATGTACCCGGAGAAGTCGTAGCTCGGGTAGATCGGGCGGGCGCCGAGGTCCTCACGAATCTGGAAGATGTTCGTGTAGGTGTTGAAGCCGTTCTCGACGATGGGCTCGTAGGTGCCACGCTGGCGATTGAAGCCGTAGTAGCCGTCGCTCGGGCGACCGAAGATGTTGGCGAAGTGCTCGAAGATCTCCTTGGCCGCAAGCGTGCCGCCGAGGCCGCCGTTCGGGTCGAGGTGCCACGGCGTGCCGTAGCGCTTCTCCCACCAGTCGCCCTTGTTGTAGCGCGCGTAGCTCAGCGCCCAGTGCTCGAACTGCTTGCGGAGGCTGTAGAGCTCGTAGCTCACGCGGCCCCAGTACGAGGTGCCCGGGTTGAAGAGGTCGTTGTCGCGCTTGTAGGCCCAGAACGGCCAGTAGGCGTCGTAGTCGGCGATCGAGTTGTGGACGATCTCGAAGGGATCGACGCCCTCGTCCCAGGTCTGGCAGCTCGGCGTGGAGCGGTTGTACTCGTCCGAGCAGAAGCGGAAGGGGACCTCGATCTGGTTCGGCTTGGTGCAGAAGAAGCCCTTCGGGTACGGCTGGCAGAAGGAGCCGTTGCCACCGCAGACGCTGGTGTCATACGGGCTGTCGTGCTGCGAGCAGGCCTTGGTGAGGTCCGCCGTCGCGTACGCGTCGACGACCTTGCGCGCGAGCAGCTTGTCGACGCCGCCGAACATCGCCGGGTAGTTGGTGTGGTGGACCTTCTCGAAGGCCTTGGCCAGCGGGGCCACGCGGCGGCTGTCGATCGGGAACTGGGTGGGGTCCTCGTCGACGGGGTCGGCGAGATACTTCTCCCAGGTCGAGAACGCGGGCGGGTTGTCGAAGACCTCGACCAGCTCGCCGTAGCCGTAGAGGATCGCGGCGCGGTCATAGGCGCCGAGGCCCTGGAAGCGCGCGTTGAACGAGCTCGAGTACTCCATGATGGAGGTCTGCTGGTACTCGCGCATCTTGTTGACGGTCTGGCTCTCCGTGTCGGTGTCGAAGAGGACGGTCGGCTTCCAGTCCGCGCCGGTGCCGCTGCCCTTGAGACCCCAGTAGCCCTCGAAGAAGTTCAGCGCGTCGGTCGACGAGGCGAAGTTGTGGCGGAGGCCGATGTTGTGCCCGACCTCGTGCATCGCGACCGTCGACCACATGCGGTCGAAGACATCGAGGAAGGTCTGCTCGCGGACCTCGTCGAGGACCTTGCGCGCGGCGATCTGGCTGGCCGTGACACGCGCGTCCTTCGCGTCGGTGTAGAGCGCATTCGGATCCCAGTAGCTGAACTGGCTGATCTGGTTGACGCGGCGGATCTCCTTGCGGAGCTGGTCGAACAGCGCCCCGGCGCTGCACGGCGTGATGCAGAAGTTGCCCTTGACCTCACCCTGGTCGACGAACTGGCACTCCTGGTTGGCGCCGCACGCGTTCGGGTTGGCGTCGCAGCTCGCACCGGGCTGGCGGAAGGCCTCGAAGTTGAAGACCAGGTTCTGGCCGGCATCGATCTGGGCCTTCAGGCCGTCGCAGATGTAGGCGTCGTACTTGGACTTGTACTCGAGGGCGAGACCGCGGAACGAGTCGTCGAAGAACTCGCGCATGCAGATGGCCTGGACACCGTTCTTGATGTCCTGGTTCATCTTCCAGCCGAGCATCTTCTCGGTGCCGAGCGCCGCCGGGCTGACCATGTCGGAGAGCACGCGGGCGTTGGGGCCGGTGACCTTGCCGAGCTGGGTGAGCGGCATGCCGACCATCGCGGCCATGTCCTCGTTCAGCCAGAGGTAGCTGTACTCGTCCGAGCCGGTGAGGCGATTCATGCGCGCGGCCGCGATGTCGAGGTCGGTCTTCTGGAAGCCCGTCGTGTCCATCGCCGCCGCGATGTCCGCACCGACGACGTTGGCCGCCTCGGCGACGTAGCCCGACAGCGCCGCCTCACCCGAGGTGAGCTTCGGCGCGCCCTGCGTACCGGCCAGGCGACGCGCGCGCAGCGAGGTCTCGATGTTGCGAGCCTGGGTGATGTCGCGGAAGTTCTGCACCCCGGCGGTGTACTCGATCATGTCGACGGCGTTGCGGGCGCCGAGGCGGAGATTGCCGGTGTACTGGAACGCGTTGGCGTGGATGGTCTCGCCCGTGATCGGGTCCGAGTGCATCGGGCCGTATCCGTAGAGGCCGTACTGGACCGGCTCGTTCACGGAGGACAGGATGTTGTAGCGCAGGTCACCCAGGTACTTGGGCGCGCCCATGTCCTTGCAGATATTCGGGTCGGTCTCGGCCACGAGCGCGTTGGCGTCGGCCGCCTTGGCGGCGTCGGCCTCGGCCTGCGAGTTCTCGCAGAGGACGAACATGCGCCCGGCGAAGTTCTTGTCCTTGCGCTCCTTCACGACCTCGCTGAAGGGCTTGTTCCACTGGTCGGCCAGCGCCTTGGCGCCACGGACGAGCTCGCGCGGGAAGTCCTTCGAGAGGTAGTAGACGATCGTGTTGGGCTCCATCTTGGCGTAGTCGAGGGCGCCTTCCGACGTCGTCGCGTAGTCCTTCCAGATGCGGAAGCGGCGGATGAAGCGGTCCGCGCCCGTGAAGGTCTCGCCGTAGTTCTGGTCGTAGTCCGAGCGGGCGGAACGATAGTAGCCGAACTTGTTCAGCATATGGTCGTTCCAGTCGAGCGGCTTGTACGTGTTGTTGTCCTGCACGCGCATGAACGAGGTGCGGATGTGGATCTCCTCCTCGTCGCACTCGTAGTAGGCGCCGGTGTACCAGGGCGTGAAGAGGCAGGTCGGGACGTAGCCGTAGCCCTCGAAGTACTCCGTCGGGGCGAGCACGAGGCCGCGCACGACGAAGTCCATGTACTTGCCGGCGTCGACGCGGAGCTTGAGGTCGTCCGGGGCTTCCTCGCCTTCGTACACCGAGAGGTTGGCGGGCAGCGCGTCGCCAAAGGCCATGTCGGCGAAGTTGGTCGCGCCGTTCGAGCCGAAGTCCACGCGCATGTAGTCGCGCTGGTACCAGAACTTCTCGCCGGCATCCTCGACGATGACGTTGCTCTCTTCGCCGGTGAGCGGGTTGTACTGACGACGCACGTCGTAGTGACCCGCGATGGCGAACTTCTTGATCGGGGCCGCGCGGTAGACATAGCGCGTCGCCTTGACGACCGTGCCGTCGGGCAGGGTCTTGTCATAGGTGACCGGCTTGCCGTCTGCGTCGAGCAGCGGCGTGTCGATGTCGCTGCGGATGCCCTGCGCGTCCGAGCCTTCGACTGCCTCGTAGGTGCGGTAGAAGACGAGGTCGGCGCGCTGGACCTCCCAGATGCCGCGCTCGAGCGTGCCCTGGAGGCCGGGGAAGACGAAGTGCGACGCGAAGGGCGCGCGCACGACGGTGCCGAGCGAGTACCACTCACCCGCGAGGTCCGACTTCTTGATGAGGTCGGGCTGGACGCGGTTGATCTCCTCGGGCTCGGC
Source organism: Deltaproteobacteria bacterium (assembly GCA_016792665.1). Taxonomy (GTDB): domain Bacteria; phylum Myxococcota_A; class UBA9042; order PHBI01; family PHBI01; genus WYBB01. Next base: position 23,216 of record JAEUKJ010000360.1, read on the forward strand.
GCATCCCGACATCCCCGTCAGTCCCATCGCGAGCGGGGCGCTGGCGATGGCGGCGGTGGCGAGGACGAGCGAGATGCGAGCGAAGGCGGAGCCGCCATTCGCACGATGCTGGACGTTGGACTTGGTGTCTTGGTAGCGCATCTTCGTTCCTTCCTGCTCAGAACCCGAGGGTGCTGGTGCCATAGACGTGGTTGAGCATCCGCAGGAGGTCCAGGACCTCGCGCACCTCGCCGAGCTCGCGCTGGATCTTCGTCTTGCGCGTCGCGTCGGTCTCGGCGGACCAGTCATCGGCCAGGTCCTGGGCCTTGGTGATGAGGGTCGCCGCGATGTCGAGCTTGGCCTCGGACACGTTGCCGTAGTTGGTCGTGTACGCCACGTAGACCTTGCCGCCGATCGGGTCCTCGAAGCGGACCTGGTCGACACTGCCGCTCGACGGGGTGAACTGCGTCGCCTCGCCCTCGAGGAAGACCGCCATCCGGTCGATGTACTGCGGGTCGAAGCCCGCGGGCAGGAAGGCCAGGCCGTAGAGCGACGCGTACAGCTTCAGGGTGAAGGTGTTGATCGCCGGCACGACCGGGGTCGACGCGACCTGCGAGTTGGCGATGGACGGGGGCACGTAGCGACCCTGCACATTGCGGCCCGCGTAGTAGTCGAGGTCGCCGGTGACGATGCCGCCGAGGAAGTTGTTGAGGTCGTTCGAGAAGACCGTGTTGTAGCCGAGCGAGGTGCCGACGCCGATGTTGATCTGCTCGCCGACGTAGGTGTCGACGAAGTAGGCGGTCGAGTCGGTCAGCGTCACGAGCGCCCCGAGCTTCTCCCAGAAGGAGCCGAACCAGAGCGGGTGCTGGTAGAAGTAGTACCCGAGGTCGGAGCCGAACTGCGTGTACGGGAAGCGGCCGACACCGAACGGAACCGAGAAGTCGGAGCCCGCGGCGTCCTGCTTGAAGCTGACGTTGACGTAGGCGCCGAGGTCCGGGTCGAGCTTGTAGGATCCCGGCGACGGCGAGGCGATGATGTCCTTCAGCTTCGCGTACGCAGTCTTCGCGGCCTGCTCCATCGTGCGGCCACCGAGCGGCGAGCGCTTCCAGTCGTCGTACCAGGAGTAGCGGAAGAAGTAGTTGTCGTAGAGGGCGTAGTACATGCCGACGTCGCCGAGCACGCGCATGTAGCGGTCCATGATGCGCGCGTAGTAGCCCATCGGGTTGCCGTAGCTGCCGTAGAACAGGCGCTCACGCTTGAAGGCGTCGAAGATGTAGTAGTTCGACAGCTGGTCCATCGCGCCCTGGGCCATCTCTCCCATGTCGATGCCCTGGTCGAAGTAGTAGCAGCCCATGTTGCCGCGGAACTCGTCCGAGCAGTAGGCGTAGGGCACCTGCACGTAAGCCAGATCGAGGTACTCGCGCACGTCGTTGATCGACATGTTCATCTGGTTCTTGACGATGTGGTACGGGACCGGCGTGCGCTTCTGGTTCTGCTCCACGCCGATGTAGTTCGTGAGGTAGTTGAACGCGTGGTAGACGCCGGTGCCCCGGGTCGGCCAGTTGTCGCTGTTCTTGTAGAACGAGTAGGTGGCCGGGGTCGCGCCGGTGAGCTGCGCCGTCTTGGCGATGCGCGTCTCGACGTTCGAGATGTCGGTGTAGGTGTCGACGAGCTGCGTGTAGCCGAAGCGGATGGCCGCGTAGTCGTACTTGCCGAGGCTGTGGATGTCGCTGTTGATGCGGCCACCGTAGTCCATGACGGTCGAGTACTGGTACTCGGTGCGCTTGGCGGCCTTCTCGGAGTCGGTCATCCACGGGCGCGGGGCGAGCTGCGAGTGCGGCTCGTAGCAGCGGCTCTGGAAGCAGATGCCACCCTCGCCGCAGTTGGCGTCGCGGGTGCAGGCCGCGGTGTCAGCCTTCGGGAAGGAGCAGACGCCGGTCGGGACCAGCGACGAGAGGCCGGCCGCCGAGGGGGCCGAGCAGCGGTTGGCCGAGCAGAGGGTGCCGGCCGGGCACTCGCCATCGGCGGTGCAGGACTTGATGGCGCAGGCCTCGCCACCGATGTCGTCGCACCACGAGTCCTCCTGGCAGAGGACGAGCTCCTTCTCGCGGATGTTGTAGTACTCGGGGAAGAAGTTGAAGACGTCGGTCGAGCCCGAGAAGTTGTGGCGGAGGCCCATCGTGTGACCGACCTCGTGCTCGAGGACGCCAGCGAGGATGCGCGACGACACGATCTTCTTGATCTCGGCCCGCGTCTTGCCCGAGTTCTTCATCTCCTTGGCGAGGCCGTAGATCGCGTCGTCGGCGAACTCCCCGAGGTAGAGGCAGTGCTGGCCGAGCGCCTTCATGCGCTCGTCTTCTTTCTTGAGGGCGTACTTCGAGCTCCAGGTGGTCGGCGAGAGGGCCTTCCGGAGGTCGGTCGCGCTCATGGTGTTGGTCGGGTCGATGGCGCCCATCGCGACCCTGATCTCGTCGTTGATGAGGAGGTCTTCGATCCAGGTCCCGGACACGCGGTTCAGACGGTCCTGGAAGAACTTCGGGTCGACCTTGGGCATCGAGTCACGGAGACCCTGGGCAAAGCGCTTCGGGTTGCTCTGCAGCTCGAGCAGCTCGGGGATGTCGTAGTCGTGGGTCCAGCGGCGCGGAGCCGTGAGCTTCAGCTGCATGGCGCGCTGGAACGCGAAGTCGTCACCCTGCGACGGCGCCTTCGGGGTCTCGGTCGGGAGCTGGTGGCGGTGCGCGTCGTGGTCGGTGGGGATGCCCTCGAGGCTGCCGACGATGGCCTGCGTCTCGGCGTCCGACTCGACCACGTTCTTCAGATAGTCGCGGACGAAGTCGCCGGTGATGACGTCGTTGGCGTTCAGGTCGCCGTTGACGAGGTCGATGATGTCCTGGGCGAACTGGCCGTAGGTGTGCATCGACGCGCCGTAGATGTTGGCGTTGGCGACGATGATCTCACCGGTCTCGGGGTCGGCCTGCGCCGGGCCGTAGCCGAGCGGGCCCGAGCGCTGCGGCTCGTTGATCCAGTAGAAGAAGGAGTAGCGCCCGTCGCCCATCTTCTTGGCGTCTTCGGGGTGCGCCACGCGCGTCGCGTCGCCGCAGGGGTTGTAGTTGCCGCGCGTGTAGCGCGCGTCGTTGTAGTAGGTCTTGCGGTCGGTGACGGTCTGGGTCGCCTCGAGCGGGTCGAACTTGTTCTGGCAGAGCACGAACATGTCCGGGAGGCTGTCCTTGATCTCCTGGACCTTCGAGCGGTCGGCGTCGGTCAGCTCCGTGGCCCAGCCCGAGCAGTAGCCGATGGTGTCGACCTGGTAGCAGGTGAAGTCGCCACGGCCACCAGCGCGGGAGATGGTCGCGCGCTGGCTGGCGCCGGCGGTCGACTGGTAGCCCGAGGCGTTGCGGTAGGCGATGCCCTTGCCGAAGCGGATGCCCTCGACGCCGAAGTCGATCGGGCCCTCGCCGTAGGCCGCGTGCACGCCGCGGATACCCGGCGTGGTCTGCTGGAAGCCGATGCCGACGGTGATGACGTCGTGGCCGTTCCAGATGACGAGGTAGTGGGCGTTGGCGACGAGGTCGAAGGTGGTCTCACCCTTGCTGGCGCCGCCCGCCGACACGGTCGCGGTGACACCGGTGCCGACCGGCACGGGCGCCATGAACGAGGCGGTGGCCGGGTCGATGGGGTCGAGGTCGCGCGCGGCGTCGTAGCTGCCGCCCGCGATCGAGACACCGTTGACGGTGAGCGACAGGGAGCCGTCGTTCGGCGCGAGGTTCAGGAAGCGCACGAACACGTTGCCGGCCGGGAGGGTCTGGCGAATGCGCTGCGGGAAGTTGTCGTGGGTGACGGCGACGACGCCGCTGCCGCCGAAGACGAGGCTCGACGAGTGCGGGGCGTTCGAGGTGACGCGAGAGAGGACCGGCTGCCCATTGTCCTGGCAGACGCCGCCGCTGCAGGTCTGGCCGAGCGCGCAGGGCGACGAGGCGCTGCAGGTGCGGGGCTGGGCGCAGTAGCCGTCGGTGCCGCAGTTGTTGCTCGCGCAGTCACTGGCGACATGGCAGAGGATGCCGCTGTCGGCGACGGTGAGGGTCTTGTCGGCGAGGAGGTCCGCGTTGGTGCAGTCGGCGTTCGACTGGCACGCGATCGGACGGGCGAGGCCCTTCTCCTCATAGAGATAGGCCCACGCGACGGCCTCTTTGAAGACGTCGCTCCACGCGTCGGCCGTGCCGTAGGCGGCGTCGGTGTAGTCGGGGTGCCAGTCGGCGTTGAGGTGGTAGATGATCGGGCGGAGGCCACGCTCGTGGTAGGGGCGCGCCACCGGGGTCGCGCAGTAGCCGTTGCCGAACCAGGTCGTCTCTTTCTGGCAGCGCTGACCGGCGTCACGGTCGCAGTCGCTGTCGCGCACGCACTCCTGCGTGACGTCGTTGCCCGCGGTGTCCTTGGGCTTCACGAAGTCGTAGGTGTTGAGCCAGAGGTTCCAGCGGTTGGCGAAGGAGACCTGCCCCTTGTAGGTCGGACCCCAGTCGTAGTCGTACGCGGCGCGCTGGGTGTCGAAGAAGCCGAAGCGGTTCTGCTGCTCGTCGTTGTGGTAGTAGATCGGCTCGTAGTCGCGGCGCGGGTCGAAGCGGCGGAACGCGTGGCGGACCTTGACCTCGGTCTGGGCGCAGTCATAGGCCGAGAGGTCGTAGATGTTGCAGCGGTCCTGGCCGGCCGACCAGGTGACCGTGCGGATGACGTAGTCGAAGTAGCCGCCGTTGGGGTCGACCGACAGCTCGTCGGG
>JAEUKJ010000385.1 GCA_016792665.1 Deltaproteobacteria bacterium
CGCGGTCGGCGCTCGCATACGAGAACGACACGTGGTCCAGCTCGACCCGGCCGACGATGGGCGGAAGGACGATCGCCTCGGGCAGATCCACGATGTCGGACGGCGTGTCGACCAGCTCGAAGATGCGCTCGGACGCGGCGAGCGCGGCCTGCGCCGTCGTGTAGAAGCTGGTCAGCACCTGGGCCGGGCGGAAGAACTGCTGCACGTAGGTCATCATCGCGACCACCGTGCCGACCGTCGTCTCGCCGCGGATGGCGAGCCACGCGCCGTAGCCGATGACGAGTGCGGTCGCCAGCGTCGCGATGACGTCGATGGCCGGGCCGAAGCCGGCGGTCACGCGCACTGCCGCGATGTTGGCGTCGCGGTTCTTGGCGTTGCGCGCCTGGAAGTTCGCTTGGTTGGTGGCGCCGCGGTTGAAGGCCTGGGCCACCTTGACCGAGGCGAGCTCCTCCTGGATTTCGGACGACACGTCGCCGATCGCCGCGCGCGTCTTCCTGAACGCCTTGCGCGAGGCATGCGCGAAGCCCCAGGTCACGACCAGCATGACGGGGATCACCGAGAACGCGACGAGCCCCATGCGCCAGTCGAGGACCATCATCAGGACCGACATCGCTACGAGGCCGAAGAAGCTGCCGAGGACCTGCACGAGGCCCTGCGAGAAGAGCTGGTTCAGGACGTCGGTGTCGTTGACCAGCCGCGACATGAGGTCGCCCGCCGGGTGCCGATCGAAAAAGCGCAGCGACATGCGCTGGAGCGTCTTGAAGATGTCGCTGCGCAAGGTCGCGAGCGTGGCCTGCCCGACCGTGCCCATCAGCACGAACTGCGTGCGCGAGGCGAAGAAGCTGCCGACGTAGACCAGCAGCAGCTCGACCATCGTGACGTGCAGGGCCCCGCTGTCTTTGGCGCCGACCGCTGTATCGAGGGCGCGACCGATGAGCATCGGTCCGAGCGCCTGGCCGACCGACGCGACCAGCACGAGCGCCAACACCCCCCACAACGTCGTGGCGTGCGGACGCAGGTAGCCCAGGAGCCGCCGCGCGACGGCGCCGCCCTGCTTGGCCCGCTGGGTGTCGAGGCTCGCGACCCGCTGGAGCTCGCCCTGCATCATGGCGTCACCTCTGCGCGTCCGAACTGGCTGTCCAAGATCTCTCCGTAGAGGGCGCTGTCGCGCAAGAGCTCGTCATGCGTGCCGCGCGCCACGATGCGCCCCTCATCGATGAGCAGGATGAGGTCGGCGTCGCGCACCGTGCTGATGCGCTGCGCGATGACGAACGCGGTGCGGCCGCGCATGAGCGCGTCGAGGGCCTGCTGGAGTTGGTATTCCGTCTCGGCGTCGACCGCGGAGGTGCTGTCGTCGAGGATGAGGATGCGCGGGTCGAGCAAGAGGGCGCGCGCGATGGCGATGCGCTGGCGCTGACCACCCGAGAGGCCGACGCCGCGCTCGCCGACGAGCGTCTGGTATCCCTGCGGGAACGCCGCGATGAAGTCGTGGGCCTGGGCCGCGCGCGCCGCGGCTTCGATGTCCGCGTCGCTCGCGTCGGGGCGCCCGTAGGCGATGTTGTCGCGCAGCGTCCCGGACATGAGGGTCGTGTCCTGCAAGACGATGCCGATCTGTCTGCGCAGGCTCTCGAGCGTGACCTGGCGCACGTCGTGCCCGTCGATGGTGACCCGGCCCGCGACCGGGTCGTAGAAGCGCGGGATGAGGTTGATGATCGAGCTCTTGCCGCTGCCGGTCTGGCCCATGATGGCGACCGTCTGGCCCGGCTCGGCGACGAACGACACGTCGGACAGCGTGTCGCGCTCGGCGCCCGCGTAGCGGAAGCTGACGCCTTCGAAGGCGACACGGCCGACGACCGGGGGCAGGACGATGGCGTCCGCGGCGTCGCGGATGTCGCTCGTGGCATCCAGGATCTCGAAGATGCGGTCGGCGGAGACGACGGCGCGCGCGAGCTGCCCGGTGATCATGCCGAGCATCATGAGCGGCATCATCAACAGCGACAGGTAGCGCATGAACGCTGCCAGCTGCCCGTAGCTGAGGTCGCCGCCGATGATCTCGAGCCCGCCGATCCAGACGACCGCCGCGATGCCGAGGTTCGAGATGAACCAGATGAGCGGGAAGCTGGCCGCGAGGCCGCGCACGGTCTTGACGTTGGCGCTGAGCAAGAGGGCGTTGGTGCGCTCGTAGCGCTGGGCCTCGTAGGGCTCGCGCGCGAAGGCCTGGACCACGCGCACGCCGACGAGGTTCTCCTGGAGGACCGTGTTCAAGGTGCCGAGCCGCGCCTGGACCTCGCCAAAGAGCGGACGCACGCGGCGCACGAAGCGGCCCAACACGACCGCCATCGAGGGCACGGTCAGGACGGTCACGAGGGCCAGGCGCCAGTTTTCCAAGAACAGGATGACGAGCGAGCCGACCAGCAAGACCGCGGCGGACAAGAGCTGGAGGACGCCCTGGCCGAGGAAGGCGCGGACCTGCTCGACGTCGCTGGTGAGGCGCGTCATGAGCTGCCCGGTCTGGGCGCGGTCGTGGTAGCTGAAGGACAAGGACTCGATGCGCGCGAAGAGGCGGTTGCGCAGATCGAAGGCGACGTCCTGGGACACGCGCTCGGCGAGGTAGCCCTGGATGTAGCCGAAGACGCCGGCCAGCGCGGCGGCCAGGACCAACAGCAAGAGCGGCGTCGCGAGCTGCGCCCCGTTGCCGGCGACGAGACCTTCGTCGATGACGAAGCGGATGAGCTGGGGGCTCACGAGTTGGGCGCCGGCGACGACGAGCAGGCTCAGCAGGCCGAGGCCGACCAGGACCGCGTGCGGCACGAGCAAGCCGACCATGCGTCGCATCGGAGCGGGGCCCGGACGCCGGTGAGGGGCGGGGCGTCGGGAGGCGGTTGGGCCGGGCTTTGGGGACATGCTCAGGGCGAGCTCCTTGGGGCCTGGGTATGGCATGGCCGCGGGTAGACCGCGAGCTGGCCGAACGGCGAGGGAGAAAGCGCAACACGGGCGCGATCGCTAGGCCGGAGGGCCTAATCGCGGGCGGCGGCCATGTTGCGGAGGTGGACGATGCGACCGCCCGCGAAGGTGAAGAGGAAGGTGCCGTAGCCTTCGTAGCGCTCGCCGGTGGCGACGACGCGCCCTGACTCGTGGTGGATCATGACGCAGTGGGTGTCGTCCTCGACGAACGCGAGGAGCTCCATCTGTTGGTCGGTCACGACCGGGAAGTTCTGCTTCAAGGCCTCGATCATCGCGGCCCGACCGACCGCCCGCCGCACCGGGAAGGTCACGTTGCAGGCCAGGATCTCGAAGCGGACGTCGTCGGCCAGGACCTCGCCGGCCGCCTCGTAGTCGCCCATCGCCGCGGCGTGCAAGAGGCGCATGACGGCGCGCGCGTGGGCGCCCTTGCCTGGCTCTGCCTGGGGGGCTACGCGCTCGGCCTCGCCTTCGGGAGGGGGACCGTCGTAGCGGGTCTGGACCGCGTCCGCGAGCATCGCGACCTGGGGGCGTTCGAGCGGCATGATCCCTCCGTTGTCGTCCCGCAATCTCGGCGCGGCGCTGCGCCGAGTCCACGCTCGTACTCTAGCCGAAGTACAGCGCTTTGCCAGCGGTCGGCGGCCGAGCCATCAGGGGCTCGGCGGCTCGGCGGGGAGGCAGAGGCCGGCCTCGAGGAGGTGCCCGTCCACGGCGAGGAGGGCGGGCGTGCAGGCATAGGCGTCGCGGCAGCGGGCGAGGTCTGTGGCTGCGTCGTTGGCGTTGCTGCGCGCGGGCGTGCAGGTGAGGACGCACTGGCCGCGCTCGCCGCCCTCCCAGAGGCAGTAGGCGTCGGGGCCGCAGCCGTCGGGGTCGAGGGTCGCGGCGCCAGGGTCACACCAACGACGGCACTCTCCGTCCGGGGTGTCGGTTGCGACCGCGGTGAGGCAGACCGGATGCGGGCCAGCGCAGTCCGCCGTCGTCGTGCAGGCCGCGTGCAGGGGGGCGAGTCCGGTGGTGCATGCGAGAGATGCGGTGCAGTCGCTGTCGTCGCAGTCGATGCGCCCGTCGAAGTCGTCGTCCTCGAGGTCGTCGCAGCGCGACTCGTGCCACGGGACGAACGGGTCGGTGGTGTCGTCGGAGGTCCGGGCGTCTTGCGGGGTGGTGTCGAAGCGGCCCGTGTCGCGCTCGGGGGCGGTGCCGTCGCGCGGGTCGAGGGCGGACTCGAAGGCGTCGCAAGCGCTCGCGCCGACAAAGACGACGACTCCGAGGGTGAGCGAGCGGGCGATGGGCGACATGGTGTTGGCTCCAGGAGGGGCGCGCCGCCGCTCGGGCGACGCGGGACGCGCACAAGGCCTACGCCTGGCATGAGCCGTCGCCGTGGCGCGTGCGCGACGTGTGTGCGACGCCTTCGCGGCGGGCAGACGCGATTGACCCGCGCGGGGGCCCGGCGTAGTCGATGGCGCCGGAGAGCCACCTCCGAGACACGGGAGCCTGACATGACCGACAAGCCGACCAAGCCGACCATCACCATTCCGCAGACCCCGCCGCCAGCGGCCCTGCAGATCGAAGACCGCGTGGTCGGAGAGGGCGCCGAGGCCGTCAGCGGCAAGAACGTGGTCGTCCACTACGTCGGGGTGAGCTGGTCGACCGGCAAGGAGTTCGACGCCTCGTGGGAGCGCAGGAAGACGTTCTCGTTCCGACTCGGCGCGGGCAACGTCATCAAGGGCTGGGACCAGGGCGTCCTCGGCATGAAGGTCGGCGGGCGCCGGCAGTTGGTCATCCCGCCCGACCTCGGCTACGGCGCGCGCGGCGTCGGGCCCATCAAGGGGAACGAGACCCTCGTCTTCGTGGTCGATCTGCTGGACGTGCAGTAGACGAGGTCCCGCGTCGTGAGGGTCAGTCGCGGCGCCAGATGAGGACCGTGCCGTCCTTCGACGCCGAGGCGAGGTGCTTGCCGTCGGGCGAGAACGCCAGATCGGTGAGCTCGCCGCCGTGGGCCTTCGTGTGCGTGAGGCGCTTGCCATCGGCCGCGAAGACCGACACGTCGTTCTGCAGGCCGCCGCTCGCGAAGGCGCCGTCGGGGGCGACCGCGAGGCACGAGACGGGGTTGCTGGCCATGTTGTCCGGGTCGTCGTGCGGGTAGCTCGCGGTCGTTTGGGCTTGTTCGCCGAGGGTCAGATCCCAGCGGTCGACGTCGCCGCCGAAGCCACCCGTGAAGAGCGTCTTGCCGTCGGCCGTGACCGCCAGGGCCTGGGTCATCGGGCGGAAGCCGTTCCTCTCGCGCTTGCCCAGCACCTTCTGGGTCGAGAGATCCCAGAGCGCGACGACCGAGGCGAGGCCGACCGCGAGCTTGTCGGAGCCGCCGATGAAGGCGAGACCCATGACGGCCGAGGGGTGCTTGAGCGAGGTCGTGCCCTTCCAGGTCGCGACGTCGACGAGGATGACCTCGCCACCGAGGTGGCCGACCGCGAGGGACTTGCCATCGGGTGAGAAGGCGAGGGTGGTCGGGACGCTGGGGCCGCTCAGCGCTTTGAGGAGGTCACCCGTGGCGGCATCCCAGATGCGGATGACCTGGTCGGCCTGGGCGACCGCGACCAGGGTGCTATTGGGGCGGATGGCGACGTCGGCGACCGCGGCTCCGAGGGCCCACTTCGGGTCGGTGAGCTCGGGGCGCAGCGTGCGCCAGGGCTGGCCGTTCTTCCCACGCCAGAGGAGGAGCGAGCCGTCCGCCGCGCCGGTCGCGAGCCAGCGGCCGTCGGAGGACCAGGCGACCGCGGTGGCCGCGCCGTGATAGGCGTCGACGTCGGCCGTGGCCGGGCGGCCGTCGGCCTCGAAGACGCGCACGCGACCGTTGATCCAGCCGCTGGCGATGCGGCCGCCGCCGACCGCGAGCGCGTTGACGTAGCTGCCGCCCTCGGCCTGGTCTGGGTTCTGCGGGACGAGGTCGACGACCGTCTTGCCGGTCGCGGGATCGACCACCGCGAGCCCGCCGCCGAAGTGGCCGACGACGAGGTGCCCGGTGCCCGTCCCGACCATCGACGCGATGCCCGGGCCGCGCGTCCAGGTGGCGGTCGGGGTGGCCTTGGGGGTCTGCGCGGCGGGTGCGAACAGGACGACCTGGCCCTTCTCGCTGCAGGCGACGACCAGCGTCCCGTCGGCGAGCCAGGCCAGTCCGCGGCCGTAGCCCGTCTCGGGGGTGGCCCAGGCGAGGAGCGTCTTGCCCGTCTTCGCGTCCCAGATCATCGTCTTGCCAGACGGCGATCCAGTGCCCGCCACGCGGGTGCCATCGGGCGAGAAGGCGACCTGGTCGAACATCTCGTCCTTGCCGCGGAGGGTCTTGGTGATCTTGCCGGTGGCGGCGTCGGCGAGGTCGACCTTGCCCTCGCGGTGGCCGATCGCGAGGCGCGTGCCGTCCGGGGACCAGGCCGCCGCGACGATGTCCTTGCCGTTGACGCGGACGGGGGGCGTCGCGCTGGCGCCGTCGCGATCGGTCACGAGGACGGCGGTGCCGTAGGCAGTCGCGAGGCGCTTGCCATCGGGGGAGGTCGCCAGCCCCTCGACGTTGCCGAGGTCGTGGGCCGGGAGCTCCATGAGCTTCTTGCCGGTGGCGACGTCCCAGACCGAGGCTCGGTTGTCGTAGATGGCGGACGCGTAGACGCGCGTGCCGTCGGCCGAGAGGGCGACGTGGTGGATCTCGTCCGATTGCGAGAGCGCGGCCGAGCCGAGGCGCAGGACCGCGCCCGGCGGGAGGTCGGCGGAGGCGGCGGGGAGGAGGTCGAGCTCGGCGCCGGGTAGCGTGGGACGAGGCGGCTCGGGCGCGGTGGGGGCGGGCTCGGCGACGACCGGGACGGCGGGGGACGGGCAGGCGCCGAGCGTCAGAGCGGGTGAGGCGAAGGCCAGCGCGAGGGCGGCGCGGGAGAGCAGCGAGTGGTGGTTCACGGGAGGCCCCTTGGGGGTGGATTGAGCGAACGCGGGCGGCGCTCGAAGCGGGTCGAGGCACACGCGAACGAGACGGACGGGGGCGTCACAGTTGAAGGGTGGCGTTGTCCGGGGTGCGTCGAGCATCCTCCTTCTCGGAGGTGTTGTCGATCAACCCCGAGGCAAGCCGACCGTGAGAGCGAGCTCAGCGCCACCTGCGGCGGACGACACATCGCGACGGGACGCGCGAGCGACCTGGCACGGCGTCGCTGAGCTCAAGCGCGCGACCCTCGCGCAGATGGCGCGCCATCGCGAGGCAGCCGTCCCGCGCTTCGAGGCGCTCGAGGTCGGCGGGCGGGCGATCGCCATCTACGGATGGACTGCCGTGCCGGCGCGCCTCGACCTGGCGGCGGAGGCGTTGGGGCTCCCCGAGGATCTGTTGGTGCTGGGCTGGCACCTCTTCGAGGGGTACCCGGACTGCGACGACGCCGTGGCAGAGGAGATCGCGCTGAAGATGGACTTCCTCGGGCAGATCCCGGTCGGGGTCGACGCCACCCGGGTCGCGGCGCGCTTCGTCGCGGGGTGCCTGCTCGACCGGCTCGGGGTCCTCGCAGCGCCTTCGGGGGCTGCGGACCGGGCGCTCATCGCAGCGGTGGGGGATGCGGTCCTCGAGGGGGCGGTGGCCGCGCTGGCGCCGCTCGGCGCGGAGGCCGACGCGCGGGTGGCGGCGTTGGGGGCTGAGCTGAGGGCGTGCCACGAGGGCGAGACGGCCGAGTCCCTGCGCCTGCGGCGCGAGCAACGCGCGCTGGAGGCGACCTCGGCGGCATGCAGGGTGTTCGAGGATCCGCGGGCGGTGCTCGGCGTGGTTGCGGGTGCGCTGGAAGGCCCTCGGGGCGACGGAACCTGGGATGTGGACCGGGACTTCGAGCCCCTGGCGGCGCGTCTGTCGGCGCTGCTGAACGCGTTGATCTCAGCCCAGGGCGGATGACGTGCACCGGCTTGACGACCTGGGGCCAAGGCCTGCAAGGTTCGTCGCCACTGCCGGGGGAGAAACGAGATGCGTCGTCGCTGGGGATTGTCCGCCGTGTTCACATTCATCATGCCGATCGCCGCGTGCGGGTCGGACGAGGTCGCCGAGCGCGACACCACGGATGCGGTCGACACGGTCGACACGGTCGATACGGTCGATGCGCCCGATACGGTGGATACGGTCGATACGGTCGACACCACCCCTGAGGTCGAGGTCACGCCGACCACCTGCTCCGTCGGGGGCGTGAGCTACCCGAGCGGCGCGGCAGCTCCCGACAACGCATGCGCGGTCTGCGATCCGGTCGCCGACCCCGGCGGATTCGTCGCCCGCGTCGACGGGGTGTCCTGTGGCCAGGGGATGTTCTGCGCGGACGGCCAATGCGAGAGCGGCTGCTTCATCGACGGGGTCGTGCAGGCGCCCGGCGCGATTCGCACCGGCACGAGCTGCGGCGTGTGCGACCCGACGACGAAGCCCAACGGCTGGTCCGCGGTCGCTGACGGCGAGGCGTGCTCCGACGGGACCTGCCTCCAGTCGATCTGCGTGCGCTCGCCGACCCTCGGCGCCGTCGCCGAGCGCTGCGCGCCAAACGATGGCACCGGTGTCCTGACCGTACCCATCGAGGGATTCCTTGCCGCAACCGGGGTCGTGAAGGTCGCCGACGTGGCGACGGTCGCGACCCGGGGACAGGGCGTGAACTACACGGTCGCGGTGCCTGCCCTGCCCGGGGTCACGGGGCCGGTGTCCCTCTCGGCCCAGAACGCGCATGGCGCGGCGGCTGTGCGCGAGGCGGCGGTGGACCTCTTCGCGGGCTTTGGCCTCGTGTTCTCGTCACGCGCGACCGAGGTCGCGGTCGACACCTTCGCGGTCGGCGACGTCGATGGGGATCTGCGCGATGACGTGGCGTTCCTCGCCGGCGGCAAGCTCTTCGTGGAGCGGGTGGGGGCTCACGACGGGAGCTTCGCGCAGCTCGATACCTTCTCGGCCGAAGCCTACGGCGGCGGTGTGGTCGTGGGTGACGTCGACGGCGACGGGCTGGCGGACATCGTCACCCTGTCGGGCACGGGTATCGTCGTCTTCAAGGGCACGTCGGGGGCCGCGCCGGTGCTCGGCAAGAAGACCACGGCGACGCTGAACGTACGCTTCCTGGCGATGGGGCGCTTCGACGACGGCCCGAGCCTCGACCTCGCCATCGCGAGCCCGGGGGCCAAGAAGATCGCCGTGTATCTCAACGACGGCACGGGCGCCTTCAGCGCGGGGCCGTTGGTCGACATGACCGACGCGATCACCGTCCTCGCGGCGGGTGACGTCAACGGCGACGGGCGCGACGACCTCCTGACGAGCCACTACGAGAAGTCGCTCCTGCGGATCAGCCTGAGCACGGGCACCGGCTTCGCGAACGCGGTCGCCACCGCGATCGACACGGTCCAGACGATCGACGTCGGCGACTTCGATGGCGACGACAAAGGGGATCTGCTCGTGACGAGCAACGCGCCCACGGTGAGCACACGCCTCTACCCGAGCCAGGGCGACGGCACCCTCGGGGCGCCCGTGCAGCTCACGGGCGGTGGGCTCGTCGGCGCGGCGGCGGGAGACTTCAACCAGGATGGCCACCTCGACGTGGTCGCCTCGGGAGGACCGGGCCTGCGCCTCATCGCGGGGCGCGGCGACGGCACCTTCTGGTGCACCTACGAGGTCGCCCTGGACCCGAGCCCCTACTACTGGGAGGCGGGGGACCTCGACGGCGATGGTCGGGCCGACCTCGTCGCGACCAACCCGAACTTCCGGAAGCTCATCCACGCGATCGGGAACCCGGTGGTCGCGCGCTAGCCGCGGCGGGTCCCCGGCCCCGCACGATCGCTCAGGGAAGGCGCACGCCTTCGAGGACCTTGGTCGGTAGCAGGACCTCGTCGGTCTCGTTGCCGCAGGAGCCGCCGTCGCCGCCCTGGCCCCGGTTGTCGCGACCAAAGGCCCAGAGCGACCCGTCCGCCTTGAGCGCGTACGAGACCTCGTAGCCGCTGTCGACCCAGACCCAGTCCTTGTCGGTCCCGATCGGGCCGAGCGCCCTCACGTGACCCTCGCTGACGCCGTCCCCCGCGCGCCCATTGGCGCCCCAACCGAAGCCCCAGATCGAGCCGTCGGCTTTCAAGACGAGGTTGTGATGGCCTCCCGCGCCGACCTGCACCCAGTCGGTGTCGGCCCCGATCTGCGTCGGCACGACGATGCGCTTATCGGCCCCGCCGGTCCCGCTCGAGTCGCCGGCTTCGTCGAAGCCCCAGCCCCACAGCGTGCCATTGGCCTTCAGCGCGAGCGTGTGGAAGAAGCCGGCATTGACCGCGACCCAGTCGGTGTCGGTCCCGACCTTCGTCGGCCTGAGCGCGTCGTCGGTCGCTTGACCCTGGCCGAGCTCGTTGCGGAAGTTGTGGCCCCAGGTCCAGAGCGCCCCGCTCTTTATGCCCGCGACGAAGCCGTGGCCCGCGGTCACGACCGTCCAGTCGTTGTCGAACATGATGCGTGTCGGGGAGTGCACGCTCCTCCCCTTAATGATGTTGCCGAGCTGGCCGTACTCGTTCCAGCACCAGGTGTAGACCTGTACGCC
>JAEUKJ010000406.1 GCA_016792665.1 Deltaproteobacteria bacterium
GCGGAGCTGCGTGAACGGGTCCGCGGTCGACTCGTGCCAGGCCGGTGCGCCTGGCGCGCTCGAGCTGTGCAACGGGATCGATGACGACTGCGACGGCAAGACCGACCTGGCCGATCCCGACATCGTCCGCGAGAACTGCGCCAATCAGGCCGGCGTCTGCGCCGGGTCGAAGAAGACGGTCTGCAACGGCGCCTCCGGTTGGCAGCAGTGCAGCGATGCCGACTACGCCGCCAGCGCGGCGCCGTACTACGCGGCCGACGACACGAGCTGCGACGGTCGCGACAACGACTGCTCGGGTCAGGCCGATGAGGGCTTCGTGGGTACGCCGGTGTCGTGCGGCAACGGCGTCTGCGCCGTCACGGGGAACCAGGTGTGCGTCGCCGGTGCGATCAAGGTGCGCATCGGCCAGGCCGTCCTGGATCAGTGCGCGCCCAACGCGGGCGCAGCCACGAACGAGGTCTGCGACGGACTGGACAACGACTGCGACGGCTTCGTCGACGCTGCCGACCCGAGCCTCGTCAAGGTCAACTGCGAGCAGCAGGGCGGGGTCTGCGCCGGCGCCCAGAAGGCCGCGACGCTGTGCGTCAATGGCGCCTGGCAAGCCTGCAACTCGACGACCTACAGCGCACACTCGCAGCTCTATTCGAGCGTGGACACGACCTGCAACGGGGTCGACAACGACTGCACGGGGGGCACCGACGACGACTATGTCGCGCCGCTCACTGCGTGTGGTGTCGGACGCTGCGCGGGCACGACGGGGCGCATGCAGTGCACCAACGGACAGGTGGCCGACACCTGCAACCCGACCGCGAACGCGGTGGCCGAGCTCTGCAACGGCCAGGACGACGACTGCGACGGCTCGACCGACGAGACCTTCCAGGTGGGCGCGGCGTGCTCGGTGGGACAGTTCGCGTGCACCAGCCAAGGCCACTTCGTCTGCTCGGGCAACGGCCAGGGCGTGGTGTGCGACGCGCAGGTCATCAACGGCACGACCGAGTCCTGCGATGCGCGCGACAACGACTGCGATGGTGCCACGGACGAGGACTTCGACCTCGGCGCCTCATGCACGGTCGGGGTGGGAGCCTGCGCCCGGACGGGCGTCCGGGTGTGCATCATCAACGGGGCGGCGGGATGTAGCGTGACGGCAGGTGTCGGCAGCGTCGAGATCTGCGACGGCGTCGACAACGACTGCAACGGCCGCACCGACGACGGCGTGTGCCGACTCGACACGGTCATCAGCAGCGGCCCGGACGAGGTGGTCTCGGTCAGCACGGCCGCCTTCACGTTCGTGGATAGCGTCAACCCGACCAACACCCACTTCGAGTGCCAGTTCGACGGCGGCGCGTGGTTCACCTGCGACGGTGGCGTGCTGGTCCTCAACGAAGTCGGCGATGGCGCCCACACCGTGCTGGTGCGCGCGGTGGGCCCGACCGGCGTGGTCGATGACACCCCGGCCTACTGGAGCTGGGAGGTCGACACCACCGTGCCCGACACGTTCGTCCTGGCCGGTCCGCAGAACCCGTCGCAGAGCCCGGAGGCGGCCTTTGTCTTCGGCACCAACGTGGCCAATCCGTCGGCGTGGTACTGCGCGGTCGACCCCGTCGGCGGGGCGCCCTCGGAGAGTGAATGGAGTCCTTGCGCGGCCACCTGGACGTGGGCGTCGCTCACCGAGGGCGAGCACACCGTGTGGGTCTACGTCGTCAACGATCTCGGCATCGCGGACACGACGCCGGCGTCGTACACGTGGCTCATCGACACGACCGCCCCGGGGACCTCGATCATCAGTGGCCCGTCCGCGGTGAGCTGCGAGGTCGGCGCGACCTTCACGTTCGAGTCGCCCGACGACGGCGAAGTGGCCAGCTTCCGCTGCCGCCTCGACGCCGCCGAGTGGGTCCCGTGCGGGCTCGGCACCATCACCTTCGCGGGGCTCAGCGACGGCAGGCACCTCTTCTCGGTCGCGGCAGTCGACGCCAACGGCAACGTCGATCCCACGCCGGCGCAGTTCTCGTGGCGCGTCGACACGATCGCGCCCAACACCAGCATCGATCTCAAGCCGCAGGACCCTGCGCAGAACTCGGTCGCGACCTTTGCGTTCAGCGCCGATGAGGCCGGGGCGACGTTCACCTGCCGCCTCGACGCGGGCCCCGCGGGCCCGTGCCAGTCGCCGGTCTCGTTCAACGGGCTCGCGGATGGAAGCCACACGTTCTCGGTCTACGCGAGCGATCTCGGCTGCAAGAGCGACGAGAGCCCGGCGACGTACACGTGGCTCGTCGACACGCGCTTCCCGGACACGGCCTACCTGACGACCCCGCCGGTCTTGAACGGCTTCGACGACCCCAACAGCTTCACCTACGAGGACCCGACCGCGCCGGCCAACACGACGTTCGAGTGCTCGCTGGACGGCGCCGCGTGGACGCCGTGCAACGGTGGCAGCCTCCAGGCGGGAGTCCTGGCGATTGGACAGCACACGTTGTCGGTCAAGACCTGCGAGCGGCTGAGCGACGCGGTCGTGCAGTGCGATCCGACCCCGGCGGTCTACGGTTGGCAGGTCACGGCGAGCCCGTGCCCGTTGGACCGCGAGGCGCCGATCCTGGGCTGCATCGAGGGCCCCGTGCTCGAGTGCGTCGCGGGCGGCGCGACCTTCGAGGTCGGTGCGCTGAGCCCGGCGGCGAGCGACGACTGTGCACCGCTTGCGGTGACGACCAGCCACGAGGGCACCGCGCCGCTGGGTGTTAGCCCGGTGGTCTTCAGCGCGGTCGACGGCAACGGCAACGCCTCGAGCTGCGTGACGCTGGTGTCGGTGGTCGACACCCAGCCGCCGCAGATCACCTGCCCGGCCGCGGTCGAGCTCACGGCCCCTGCCGATGCGTGCGGCGCGGTTTATGACCTCGGCGCGGCGGTCGCCGTGGACGCGTGCTTCGGGACCAACGTGTCCTCGTACTCCAACGCGCCGGCCGTCTTCGGCGTGGGGGAGACCACGGTGACGTACACGGCGCTGGACGCCTCCGGCAACGCGTCGACGTGCACCACCAAGGTGGTCGTGTTGGACAAGACGCCGGTCGCGCTGACCTGCGACAGCGAGGTCACGCGCGTGGCCCCGGCCTCGGCCTGCGCGTGGACCGGCACGTTGACGGCGACCGCGACCGACAACTGCGCGGTGGACGTGACCGTGGTCGAGCGCAGCAACACCTACAACGTCGGGGTCCAGGCGGTCGAGTTCACCGCCAGGGACGACTCGGGCAACACGGCCGCGTGCGAGACGACCCTGACCGTCGTCGACGAGACGGCGCCCGTCGTCGACTGCGGCACGCTCACTGGCCCGGTGCCGGCGACTGTGACCGTCACTGCGACCGACGCGTGCACCGCCATCGCCGCCGTGACCGGCTTCACGTGCACGCGCATCGCGGCCGACGGGGTCCGCACCGAGCTGGCCGATGAGGACTGCGCGGTGAGCTTCGAGGGCGCGGTCCTCTCGATCGACGCGCGCCTCGAGTCGGGCGAGCTCGAGGTGGGCTACGGCGTCGAGGCGAGCGACCCCGCGGGCAATCGGACGACCCGCGAGTGCGTCGTGTCGTTGGTGGCGGACCTGGACCGAGACGGCCTCATCGACGAGCTCGACAACTGCCCGAGCACGGCCAACACCGACCAGGCCGATACCGACGACGATGGCCTCGGCGATGTCTGCGACGTGTGCCCGACGGTGAGCGACGCGGATCAGGTCGACTCCGACGCCAACGGCATCGGTGACGCGTGCCAGGACACCGACGAGGACACCATCCTCGACCTCGTCGACAACTGCCCCGTGGACGCCAACACCGCGCAGCTGGACTTCGACCACGACGGCCTCGGCAACGAGTGCGACCCGGTCGACGACGAGATCGTCGCGGGCGGCTCGGGCAGCCTGGGGTGCGCGGGTGTGGCGGGCGGTGGCCTGGGGGCGATGTTCGGGGTGGTCGTGCTGCTCGCGTGGCGGATGCGTCGCGCTCGCGCTGCACGGAGGTCGGGCCTGGCCTGAGGTCGACGCGGGTGCTCGGGACGTTCGCCGTGGGGCGCGCGTCCCGGCCCCTCCGCGCAGCCTCCCGGAAGTGTCGGACTTCGTTCGAGAGTTTTCCTGGGGCTCCGTTGACCGCCGCTCCTGCCCGACGCGGGTCGTTCTTGACGATCGGATCGGGGGCCGCTAGGAGGCTCGCCTTCGAGCGCGACCGACGCGCTTGAAATAGGACGTGCCGGCTGTCGCTTCGAGGCGTGAGCGCAGCCCTCTCTCATGCCTGGAACGGCAAGCATGGCGTTTAACTCTCTGGAATACGCGATCTTTCTCGTCGTGGTGTTCCTCGCCTTTTGGGCCATGTCGCGTTTCGGGGCCGCGCGTCTCGTGATGCTGACGGTCGCGAGCTGGCTCTTCTACGCCGCCTCGAACCCGTGGTTCCTGACGTTGTTGGTGGCCTCGACGGTCATCGACTATTTCATCGCGATCTGGCTCGACAAGCAGGAGGACGCGCGCAAGCGGAAGCTCTTGTTGATCGTGTCGCTGACGTCGAACCTCGGGCTGCTCGCGTTCTTCAAGTACACGAACTTCTTCCTGGAAGCCGGGGTCGCGACGGCGAACCTGTTCGGGGCCGACCTCACCTTCACGCGCCTCGATATCCTCTTGCCTGCGGGCATCAGCTTCTACACGTTCCAGACCCTGAGCTACACGATCGACGTCTATCGACGGCAGCTCCCGGTCGAGCGCGACTTCCTGCGCTTCGCCTTTTTCGTGGCGTACTTTCCGCAACTCGTGGCGGGGCCCATCGTGCGCGCGGCCGACTTCCTGCCGCAGCTCCACAAGCCGAGCTACCTCTCGCGCCAGCAGGTCTCGCGCGCGCTCTGGCTCATCGGCGTCGGCATCATCAAGAAGGTGTGCATCGCCGACATCCTGGGCGTGAACATCGTCGAGAAGGCCTGGGTCGACCCGACGCTGGTCTCGAGCTGGGACGTCATCATCGCGCTCTACGCGTACACGATGCAGATCTACATGGACTTCTCGGCCTACAGCGACATCGCCATCGGCTCGGCCCTGCTCTTTGGCTACCACCTGCCGGACAACTTCGACCGCCCCTACGCGGCCGTGTCGATCCAGGACTTCTGGCGGCGCTGGCACAAGACGCTCGGGTCGTGGCTGCGCGACTACCTGTACTATCCGCTCGGTGGGGCCAAGGGCTCGGACGCGCGCGTCTACTTCAACCTGTTCGTGACCTTCGTGCTCATCGGTTTCTGGCACGGCGCCAACATCAACTTCTTGCTGTATGGCGTCGGGCACGCGCTGGCGATGATCACCAACCGCTGGTGGCGCAAGCGCCGCGAGAAGGCCGGCGGCCCGCGGAAGGCCGAGCTCGACGCGTGGGGCCTCATCTGGCGCGTGTTCCTGACGCTGCACTTCGTGGTCTTGATGCGCATCCTCTTCCGGTCGGCCGACCCGCAGTTCAGCTCGGGCGAGGCCCTCGAGAAGGCCGGCCAGATCGTGAGCCGCATCACCGACGGGGCCTT
>JAEUKJ010000410.1 GCA_016792665.1 Deltaproteobacteria bacterium
GGTAACCCGCGTGCACCGTGAGCCAGCGGTAGCGCGGACTGATGCCGTACTGCCACGCCCTTCTCGCGCGCGCGCATCCAGTTGTAATTGCCGCGCAGGGTGTTGATCTCGCCGTTGTGCGCGATGTAGCGGCAGGGCTGGGCGCGGTCCCAGGTGGGGAAGGTGTTGGTCGAAAAGCGCGAGTGCACCACCGCCAGGGCCGAGACGAGCTCGGGGTCGCGGAGGTCGGCGTAGAAGCGCGGGAGCTGGTGCGGGAGGAGGAGCCCCTTGTAGACGATGGTCTCGGACGAGAGCGAAGCGACCGAGAAGCGGCGGTCGGGGTCGACGCCGCGCTCGCGGATGCGGTTCTCGGTGAGCTTGCGGATGGTGTAGAGCTTGCGCTCGAGGGCGGACGGGACGACGCGGCGACACCCGACATAGACCTGGCGGATGTAGGGCAGCGTCTCGCGCGCGACCCGCCCCACGACCGAGTCGTCGACCGGCACGTCGCGCCAGCCGATGACCTTCTGACCTTCCTCGGCGACGACCTCGGCGAAGATCTCCTCGCAGGCCTGACGCTGGCGCGGGTCCTGGGGCAGAAAGACCATGCCGACGCCGTAGCGACGACGCCGCGGGATCTCCCAGCCGTGTCGGATCCCCTCGCGCTTGAAGAAGCGGTGGGGAAGCTGGAGCAGGATACCGGCGCCGTCGCCGGTCTCGGGATCGGCGCCGGACGCGCCGCGGTGCGCCATACGAAGGAGGACCTCGAGCCCCTGCTCGACGATGGCGCGCGACTTCTCACCTTTGATGTGGGCGACAAAGCCGATGCCACAGGCGTCGTGCTCGGTCTCGGGTCGGTAGAGTCCCCAGGCCTCGGGCACGCGGCCCGCTCCGTCTTCGACTGCCGCTCTCGCGGCCCAGGCGGCGACGCCGTCGCCGTGCCGATCCACCATGCTCTCACCTCCGGCGGCCGGGGCCACACGCCTGACTCCCGCAGACCGCAGGGCTGCGAGACGATGGGCGCGAGTCGACCACGATCGCTTATAACGCAGCGCGTCAAAGCGCGCAACCACGCAGAACGAGCGGGTGTGGCGCGCTAGCTGGACCGCTGCGCGTCGACCAGGATCTTGGCGCGGCGGGCGAGGTCGAGTCGGCTCGAAGCGCCGAGCTTCTTCGCGGCGGCGCGGAGGTGGTTCGAGACGGTCGCGGGGTGGAGGCCGAGCTCGTAGGCGATGAGCTTGTTGCCGTGGCCGAGCGCCAAGGCGCCGAGGACCTGGCGCTCGCGCTGGGTGAGGGCCTCGAGGGCGGAAGCGTCCTGGAGGTCGGGCGAGGCGGCGTTCGAGCGCGCGATGTAGTAGCGGCGACCATCGCGGTCGAAGTGGTCCAGCACCGACCAGCGGCCAGCGGTCAGGGCGTGCCACGCATCGAGCGCGGCCTGCGGGTCGACGCCGCGATCGGAGGCACCGCGACGCGCCTGGGCGACGGCGAGTGCGGTCTCGCGGATGGCGGCAAGCGCCGGCGCGCCCTGGGCTTCGGCGGCGGCGTGGACGACCCGATGGCGCGCGTCGATGACGACGTCCGAGCCGACGAGGGGGTCCTTGTCGGGCGAGGCATTCAGGCGGCGGCGCAGGCGATAGGCGGCGGCGATGTGGGTCGCGAGCTGGCCGAGGCGGCGGGCAAGCGCGGCGGGGACCTGGGTCGTCGAGGGGCGGTCGCGGTTGGCGGCGAAGGCGCAGCCGAGGCCGGTGGAGTCGAGGGCCAGGAGGTTCAGTGAGTCCGGGTAGCGCATGGCCCCCGCGCGGCGTGACCCATCGCCCGCGGCGGCGTGGCGGTCGAAGAGGGGGCCGAACTCGGGGAAGGTCGCGAGCGAGCGCCAGAGCTCGACGGAGTGGTTGAGCGGGCTGTGCGTGAGCATCGCATGGAGCACGCGCGGCGAGGCGCCGAGCATGAAGGGCTCCCACCAGTCGGTCCGCCACGCGGCCTGCCACTCGCTCGTCAGGCCGACCGCGACCGGCTCGGCGATGCGCAGGGTGTCGGGGTCGCGCACGTCGACGAAGAAGGCGTGGATGCCGAAGCCCACATCGAGCCCGACGCGCAAGCCCTCGGCGATGCGCGTGAGCCAGGTCGCGTCGTCGCCGTCGAGGACGTAGGCAGCGTCCAGTGCCGGCAGGAGGTCGGGGTCGCGCGGCCGCTTGGAGAGCCGCGACACCGGGGGTATGGAAGGAGTCATCGCGGGAGCCAGGCGGCTGCGAAGCGGGTGATGAGCTCGGTGCGAGAGCTGACGCCGAGGCGCCTATAGAGGGTCTCGAGCTGCTTCTCGACGGTGCGCGGCGAGGTGCCGCGGGCGCGCGCGATGCTCTGGGTCTCGTGACCGGTGAGCGCCAGGCGGGCGACGTCGGCCAGGGCGCGCGGCAGCGTGGCGAGCGGGTCGACGGCTGCGGCGTGGTCGAGCGCATGGCTGACGAGGTGGATCTCCTCGCCATCGACGAGGAGACACTCGTAGCGGAGCTCGGAAGGGGTCGGGGGAACGACGACCGACGTGACGGGGGCCGTCTGTCCCGGTGGAGTTGGCGAGCGGGGTGGCACCAAGGGTCGACCTAGGGTCAGGTAGAAACGGACGAGCGCTGTGTAGCGAAACCGGATGGCGCAGGTCAACTTGCGAACCTTCAAGCGAAAAGTCGACGAGCCCCGGCCTCTGGAGAGACGCGGGAGCGGCCCGTGGAGGCCGCGCCTCGGGTGAGGTCTGAACGCCCCACGCGCGCCCTCCGCGATGGTCGATCAAGGGCACGAATGTCGCGGCCTGGGGACCGTGGACCCCAGCGCGCCAGGCCAGACGCGATCCCAC
The DNA here is from genome assembly GCA_016792665.1 of Deltaproteobacteria bacterium. Classification (GTDB taxonomy): domain Bacteria; phylum Myxococcota_A; class UBA9042; order PHBI01; family PHBI01; genus WYBB01. Next base: position 2,825 of record JAEUKJ010000410.1, read on the forward strand.
TGCGGATTGAAAGACCCTGTAGCGCTTCGGGTTTCACGCGACGCGGGCAGGCACGGGGCTTCGGGCACGGGACTTGCTGAAGTCTGGCCCAGCCTCGTCCTCGCGACGGGGCGTGGTTGCGCCCACGGCCCGCACCGATGAGGCGAGAACCCGAGGACGCGTGGGGAGTGACGGCCTGCACGCGTCCTCACCTTTTTCTGCGGACGGCTCACGCGACATGAGCGCTTGCGCTCGCGCGGCCCTGCGTTGAGGATGCGCGACCGGAGGTGGCGCATGCCGCAGATGGTTCATGGCGGAAGACTCATCGCGAAGACGCTGGCGCGCGAGGGCATCGATACGATCTTCACGTTGTGTGGCGGGCACATCGCCGCCATCTACGACGGCTGCCTCGACGAGGGGATCCGCGTGGTCGACACGCGCCACGAGCAGACCGCAGGGCACGCGGCCGATGGCTGGGCGCGGCTCACGGGCAAGCCCGGGGTGGTCGCGGTGACGGCCGGGCCCGGACTCACGGACGCGGTCACGGCGGTCGCGACGGCGCGGCGCTCGGGGGTGCCGATGGTGGTCCTGGGTGGGGCCGGCCCGCGCGTCTTCCGCGACATGGGGTCCCTCCAGGACATGGACCATGTCGAGCTCATGCGCCCGATCTGCAAGTGGGCGACGACCGTGACCGAGACGCGGCGGCTCGGAGAGTACATCACCGTGGCCTTGCGTAAAGCGCAGAGCGGCGTGCCTGGGCCGGTCTTCCTCGAGCTGCCGCTGGACGTCTTGATGGAGATGGTCGACCTCGAGAAGGTCGCCATGCCGAGCGCCTACCGCACGAGTGCACGCTCGGCGCCCGATCCCGTCGAGATGGCGCGGGCCATCGAGCTCGTGCGCGCGGCGCAGCGACCGGTCGCGGTGGTCGGCTCGCAGCTCCGTTGGTCGCGAGACCCGATCGAGACGCTGGCCGCCTTCATGAGCGCGACCGGTATCCCGACCTTCGTCAACGGCATGGCGCGCGGCCTGATCGACCCCGAAGGTCCGCAGTTCCTCAATCGTTCTCGTAAGTACGCGCTGAAGAACGCGGACCTGGTGCTGATCTTCGGGACGCCCTTCGACTTCCGACTGAGCTACGGCCAGTCGGAGAAGATCGTGGCCGGCTCGCAGTCGGGAACGGCCGGCGCGCTGATGCTGAACCTCGCGGCACCGGTCATCCACAAAGACGCGAAGATCATCCAGGTCGACCTGGACGGCGACGAGATCGGGCGCAACCGGACGCGCGGGGTCGAGGTCGGGCTGGTCGCGGACTCCGGGCTGGTGCTGGAGGCTCTCAGCACCGTGGGCGGTGCGGACACGCGGCAAGCGTGGCGAGCGGCGGTCGGCGCGGACGAGGCCGCCAAGTGGTCGAAGATGAACAGCGAGATCGACGAGGGCGCGGGCGCCGAGGACGCTCCGAATCCGCTGCGCGTGTGCGCGGAGGTCGATCGGTTCGTGCGCCCAGGCGACGTGGTCATCGGTGACGGCGGCGACTTCGTCGGAACGGCAGCATATGTGATGAAGCCCTTCGGGGTGTCGACCTGGATGGATCCGGGGCCGCTCGGGACGCTGGGCGTGGGGCCGGGCTACGCGCTCGCGGCCAAGGTCGTGAAGCCCGGGTCGCGCATCGTGATCATGTTCGGCGACGGGTCGTTCGGGCTGCACGCGATGGAGCTCGAGGCCATGCAGCGGCAGGGGCTGCCGGTGGTCGCCATCATCGGCAACGACGCGGGCTGGACCCAGATCCTGCGCGGGCAGAAGGACTTCTACGGCGAGAAGCGCATCGTCGCGACGCGCCTCGACTACACGCGCTACGAGCGCATCAGCGAGTGCTACGGCGGGCACGGCGAGTGGGTCGACAAGACCGCGGACCTCGTGCCCGCGCTCGAGCGCGCCTTCGCGGCGGCCGATGCGGGCAAGGTCGCCGTGGTGAACGTGAAGCTGTCGCAGAGTGCCTTCCGGTCGCAGGCGATCAGCGTATGAGGTGGCTCGCGAGCGGGATGGGCGGGGTGGTCCTGGCAGGCATGACGGCGTGCGGCGGGGGGCCCGAGGTCGACACGTCGCGCTGCACCTTCGAGCGCCAGGAGGGCCTGTGCGAGGCGACGGTGACGCTCGATCCGCGCGAGAGCGAGAGCCAGGACGAGGCGACCACCCTGGAGGTGCGGTGGGAGTGGCTCGGGCGTGATCCGGCCGAGGTGCCGGACCGGGTCGTGAGACAGTATTTGAAGGCGCGTGACGCGGTCGCGCTGGCCTCGTCGATCGACAAGCTGGGCAAGAGCCGGTGCGCGGTCGAGGTCGGGATCGGGCCCGCGGCGTGCGTCGGTGTGAAGCGGATCACGGCGGTCGAAGCCGACCCTTGACCTTCGGGTATAAGGCGAGAGCTTGCGGGACCTTTGAACCCGTTAGTTGACTTCGAGGGGGCCTGGGGGTTTAGCTCGCTGGAACGCGGCGTGGCGCGGAGCGTCGATGGCCGCTCGTTCGAGCGAATCTCTCCCCATTTTCTCCAAGCCAAAAACTCATGTCATCCGCCTTACGCGTCTGCCCGCAATGCGGCAACACGACCTCGGCCCTCACGTGTCCACTCGACGGGTGGGCGACGGTGCCGGCTGCGCTCGTGGCCGAGACGCGGCTCTCGGTGGGCTCGGCGATCCTGGGGCGCTTCAAGGCTGGGGCCTTCCTGGAAGATGACGGGCCGCTGGCCCTGTATGGCGGCGTCGAGTCGCGGACCGGCCGGGCCGTGCGGATCGCGGTCGCTTCACCGCCGACGGGCGCGACTCTGGCCGAGATCGGGCGCATGCAGCGCGCGGCCAAGGCGCTGGAAGGGCTCTCGCATCCTGGGATCTCGGCGGTCCTGGCGACGGGCACGACCGACCGCGGCGACCTGGCGATCGTGGCCGAGCATGTCGAGGGACCGTCGCTGGCCGAGGTGCTGCGCGGTGGACCTCTTGGGCCGGAGCGCACGGTCGAGCTGGGGCTCGCTCTGTTCGCGGCCCTGGAAGCGGCACACGCGGTCGGGGTCTCGCATCACGACCTCACCCCGGAGCGGATCCGCATGACGGGTTCGCGCGTGGTCGTGACCGACATCGGGCTCGCCGACATCTTGCGGATCCCGGTCTCCAACGATCACGACAGCCCCACGGTCACGCGCGGGATTCGCTATCGGGCGCCCGAGCAGGCGCGCGACAAGGCGGTCACGCGGCATGCGGACATCTATGCGGTCGGTGCGATCCTCTACGAGGCACTGACGGGGCGCGCGGTCTTCGAAGAGAAGACGGCGGCCGACTACCTGGTGGCCCACCTCGTGAAGTCGCCGGCCATGCCGAATGTCGGCGGGGCGGCGGTCGAGGGGCCGCTGGTCGACCTCATCCTGAAGTGCCTCGAAAAGAAGCCATGGAATCGACCCGACAGCGCGGGAGCGGCGCGGGTGGCGCTGGAGGCGGCGCGCAGCGAGCCGACGCGACGGGTGGCACAGGCGGAGATCGTCGGCACGACGACGGCCTTCGGGCCGCCTCCGCTGCCGAGGACGCTCGAGGCCTCGCGACCCAGAACGGGCCGACCGCAGACGCCGAGCGAGCCGACCATCGCGATGGCCGCGGCGATCCTCGGGGCGACGCCCGCGGCCGAGGCGACGCGGGACTCGGTCCGGCCCGTCGCGCGGCCGACCAGCGAGACGCTGTCGGTCGCGAACCTCGCTGCTGGGGCGCATATCGGTGACCTTTCGCCGATCGCGCGGCCGATCGTGCGCCACGTCAGAGCGAAGCCTCCGTGGGGCTGGATCGCGGCGGTGGTCGCGGTGTTGGCGGCGGTGGCGTTCCTCTGGAGCCAGCGCGGACCGCGTGAGGCGCGCGGCGAGAACGAGGCCGCGGGCATCGCTTCGGCCGAGACCCTCGGACGCGTTCCCGCGAGCCGACCGAGCCTGAACGACCCGTCCACGCAGGCGAAGGTCGCGGTCGAGCCAGGCCCGACGGCGGTCGTGAAGCGGGCCGAACAAGAGCGGGCCGAGGCGGCGCGGGTCGAACAAGAGCGCGCGGCACGAGCCGTCGAGGCGGCGAAGGCCGACGCAGAGGCCAAGGCCAAGGCCGAGGCCGAGGCCGCAACCAAGCGCGAGGCGGAGAGCGCGAGCGCCCGAGCCGAGACCGAGGCCAAGGCCAAGCGCGATGCCGAGGCCAAGGCAGAGGCCGAGAAGGCGAGCGCCAAGGCCGAGGCAGACGCCAAGGCCAAGCGCGAAGCTGCAGAGGCCAAGGCCAAGGCAGATGCCGAGAAGGCCAGCGCCAAGGCCGAGGCAGACGCCAAGGCGAAGCGTGAGGCTGACGCCAAGGCCAAGGCCGACGCCGAGAAGGCCAGCGCCAAGGCCGAGGCAGACGCCAAGGCCAAGCGCGAGGCCGACGCCAAGGCCAAGGCCGAGGCC
>JAEUKJ010000414.1 GCA_016792665.1 Deltaproteobacteria bacterium
CTGTCTCGACACGCTCCGCCACGTGCACGGCGGCGACATGCAAGTCGCCGAGACCATGCGCGTTCTCGACCGGGTCATCCACGACGCGGGGCACGGTGCCTTCTTCATGACGGCCACCGCGATCGTCCTCGACGCGACCGAGAACGCGCTCTACTTCTCGGCCGCGGCTCACCCGCCCGGGCTCCTCATCCGCTGGACCGAGAGCGGCGTGAAGGTCTCGCGCCTCACCGCGCGTGGCAACCGCCTGGGCGACGGCGACGCCGCCGGCTTCGAGGCCAAGCGCGTGCGCGTCGCCAAGGACGACCTCCTCGTGTGGTACACCGACGGGCTCGTCGACGCGGTCAACGACGAGGGGCGGCCCTACTCGACGCGCGCGCTCCTGCACATCCTCGGGCAGCTCGACCCGCAGAGCTCCCCCGAGCAGATCATCACGCGCGTCTCCGAGGACGTGCGCCGCTTCCGGAAGGGCACGCCACTCCAGGACGACGTGACCCTCGTCGTCGGGAAGGTCGCATGAGCGGCCGGCGCCACGCCTTCGCCCAACGCGCGCGGGTCTTCGCCGTGGCGCTCGTCGCGCTTTCGCTGCTCGCAGCCGCACCGACCGATCCGACGCGCCGCCTGAAGGACGCCGACGACGCGATGGACTCGGCGCGCGCGCTCATCGCGCGGGGTGAGACGACGACCGCCAAGAAGCGCCTCGACGAGGCCGGCAAGATCTATCGAGACGTGCTGCGCCAGAGTCCGGAGCAGCGCGAGGCGGCGCTCGGGCTGTCGGGCGTCCTCTTCCTCGAGAAGCGCTTCGACGACGGCGTGGCGCTGTTACGCCCGTTCCACGATCGACTCCCCGACGACGTCGACGTGACCCACCAGCTCGGGCTCCATCTCTATCGCAGCGGCGAACAACAGAACGCCGTCCCGCTGCTGGAGGTCGCCGCCAAAGACCCGCAGCGCTTCGACGCGAGCTGGCTCCTCGTCCAGCACTACTACCGCGTCGCCGACTGGGAGGCCGGCCTCGTCCACGCCGAGCGCTACCTCACCGCGCGCCCCGACGACACCGAGGCGCTGGCGCTCATCGGCACCTACTACCTCAAGGCCGAACAGTATGACCGCGCGGTCGCGACCCTCGACCGCTACCTCGCGGCCTACCCCGACAACGTCCCGGCGCGCGTGAATCGCGCCAACGCGCTATTCCGCAAGGGGCAGATCGATCGCGCCGGCGAAGAATACGAGCGCCTCCTGCGCGAGCAGCCGGATCGCTCGCGCTTCCTCTACAACCTCGCGTCGGTGCGCATGAAGCAGAGCCGCTGCGACGAGGCCCTGGGGCTCCTCGACCGCTTCCTCGTCAGCGAGCCGAAGAACGGCCCGGCCCTCTACTTCCGCGCCGATTGCCTCCTCAAGCTGGGCCGCTTCGACGACGCGCAAGCCGCCTTCGAGCGCGCCGGCACCGACGGCGAGAGCAAGAACCCGTGGGTCTGGTACGGCCTCTCCCGGGTCGCCCTGAAGCGCGGCCAGCGCGACCTCGCGGTGACGAACGCCAAGAAGGCCGTGGACCTCGCCAGCGGCGAAGCCGAGCTGGCGGCCTGGCTCGGCACCGTCTATCGGAAGGCAGGCCGCCCTGCAGAAGCCGTCGGCTGGCACGATCGCGCCATCGGCCTCGACCCCGGTGCCGCCGCCTATCAGGTCGAGAAGGGCTACGACCTCTGGGCCCTCGAGCGCGCCGACGAGGCGCTCGGCGCCTTCACCAAGGCGCTGGAGCTGGACGCCGCGGCCATCGGCGCGAGCCAGGGTATCGCCGCTGCCAAGACCGCGCTGGGCAACGCCGCGTGGAAAGCCGGCGAGTCCGACAAGGCCGCGAGCCTCTTGTCCGAGGCGATGCGCGCCGATCCGAACACGGCCGTCGCGCGCGCCAACTTCGCGGTCGTCAAGGCCGCCAGCGGCAAGGTCGACGAGGCGCGTGCGGCCCTCGATCAGGCCCCGGCCGAAGCGAAGAAGCACCCGGATATCGGCGCCGCATCCGCGCTCGTGGCATTGCTCGACGGCCGTTTCGACGAGGCGCGCACCCTCGCGACCGCGGCGCGCGCCGGCAACACCCAGCTCGTCGGCGTGGTCGCCCAGGTCGAGGGACAGGTCGCCGCGAAGAAGGGCGACTGGGACCTCGCCGCCAAGGCCTTCGACGAGGCCCTCCAGCTCGCGCCGTCGGCCGCGCTCGAGCAGGCCCGCGCGCAGAGCTACCTCGAGCTCGGGCTCGAGCGCCTGGGTCGCGGCGACGGCGGCGGCGCGCGTGACGCCCTCGGCAAGGCCAATCGCGCGGCGGCCCGCCTCGACCCGGACGATCGCCAGACCCTCGAGTTCGCGCTCGCCGCGATGGGCATCCTCACCGCGGACCCTCCGGAGGGCGCGGCCAAGGCCCTCGCCGCGACCCTCGGCGGGGCGCGCTATCAGGCGGCGAGCTGGGCGCGCGTGCGCGACATCGGACACGGCTACGTCGCCTACGGGTGGCTGCGCGCCGGCAACACCGCGGAGGCCCGGAAGGCCCTCGACAAGGTGCGCGACCGGACCGCGCTCGGGGCCGCCTGGGACGCGCTCGTGACCAGCGCCGACGACGTGGAGGCCAGGCGCGCCTTCGCCGGTGGCGACTTCGCCGGCGCCGAGCGGATCTGGTCCGCGGTCGCGCAGCGTGGCGCGAAGGACCCGGCCCTGGACAACAACCTCGCCGCCGCCCGCTTCATGTTGGGGCGCGCCGCCGAAGCCGAGCCGGTCTGGAAGGTGCTCGTCGACAGCGGGGCACCGGCCGAGGCGCTCTACAACCTCGGCAACGCGCTCGGGCGCAAGGGCGACCACAAGGGCGCCTGGGAGCTCTTCAAGCGCTATGGCCAGACGACCGCGCCCCAGGCGGAGCGCATCCGCGAGCGCGCCGATGTGAAGGCGCGGCTCTTCGGGTTTGGTCAGGGAGGCACGCCATGATCCAGAAAGTGCGTCGCCTGCTCGCCGCCTGGACCCTTGGCGCAGCGTTCATCGCGACCCTCGCAGGGCCAAGTGCTGCCCGCGCCGAGGAGCTGACCGTCGGCGTGTTCCTGCCCCAGGCCTCGTTCGCGACCAACGCCGAGCGCAGCGCATGGGCCGAGCGCTTCGCCGCCGATCTCGCCGCCGCCGCCAAAGGGGCCTTCACCATTCGGGCCCAGGTCTTCGCGCGCCGAGAAGACGCTGTCGCTTTCGCGGGGCGCGTCGACCTGCTCGTGACCGACGGCCTCTTCGCGCTGGAGCGCGGCGGCGAGGCGATCGCCCACGCGACGGTCGGGCCGCAGGTCGGACTCTATGCCGCAGACGCCAAGCGCGTCGGTGAGCTCGCCGGCAAGGTCGTCGCGTGTGCCGAGTGCGGCCCGAGCGAGGCCCTCTTCTACGGCAACACGGTCCTCGGAGGCGAGCTCGCGCCGGCCGGATTCTTCTCGGAGATCAAGTCCTTGAAGGACTCCTCCGCGGCCCTCGCGGCCGTCAAGTCGCGCCAGGTCGCAGCCGCCTTCGCCCCCGTCGGACATCCCGCGGCCGCTGGCCTCGAGCTCGTCGCGCAGGGCGGCGAGTACCCCGTCGCCATCGTGGTCGTCGTGCAGAAGGCGCGCCTCGATCCCGTCCGCGCGGCGTTCCTGCAAGCGCTCGTCGGAACCCCGGCCGGCCCGCTCGGGAGCTTCGTCGAGGGGGCTGGCGACGCCTACGCCCGGGCTCGCGGCGCGCGCGGGCAGCCACGCGTCCTGACCGCCCCGGCCTTCGTCACGGGGGGCGCCGAGATGAAGCCCGTGGCACCTCCCATCCGCCTCACGACACGCGGCAAGGTCGGCCCCGCCCAGCTCGGCGGCACACCGCTCGCGCGCCCCACCCTCACCGAGCCCGGCGAGCCATGAGCGAACCCGTCGCAGCACCCGAGGTCCTCCTCCGCGTGCGCGACGAGGATCGCGCGGCCATCGAGGCCCAGCTCGCCGCAGTCGGCCTCTCCGGCACGCTGCAGCCGGCCCGGGAGGCCGCCCCAGCTCTGGGTATCATCGACCCCGAGGTCCTGGGCGGAGACCTCGCAGGCCGCCTCCAACTCGCGGCCGAGCACTATCCGCAGACGCCGATCCTCCTGCTCTCGGGCTCGCGCGAGCGGACGACCCTGGCCGGGCTCGTCGAGGTCCCCACCGTCGCGGCCATCATCGCGCGCGACACCGCAGAACGCGCCCACGAGCTCGCAGTCGCTCTCGGGATCTTGCGCGGCGGCCCGCGCTTTGGCCTCGCCAACCTCATCGGCTCCGCCCCTGCCCTGCTCTCGCGCGAGCTCGCCGCGAGCCACGATCGCGACCCCGTCATCGAAGAGCTCGAGGCCCAGCTCACCCAGAACGGTATCCGCCCGCGCATGGCGCGCCTCGCCTGCGACGCGGTCGAGGAGCTCGTCACCAACGCGATCTACGACGCCCCGACCGACGCCAGCGGCGACCGCATCTACGCCACGACCGATCGTCGCGAGTCGATCGTCCTCGCCGAGACGGCCCGCCCGCGCCTCGAGGTGGCCGTGGTCGGAACGCGCGTCGTGGCCCTCATGAGCGACCCCCACGGAAGCCTCGACGTGCTGACCGTGCGCCGCTACCTCGCCCAGGGCCTCCGCGGCGACGTGTCGGACAAGCCCGGTGGCGCCGGCCTCGGGCTCGCACGCATCTATGGATTGGTCGATCGCCTCGTCGTCCAGATCGCGCCGCGCCGCCGCACCGAGATCGCGTTCATGCTCGAGGCCGGCGCCGTGAAGCGCGACCCCGCGCAGCGCCCGACCGGCCTCGTCGCGTGGAGCTCCAACGACTGATCGGCCAGGTCGTCTGACTCGCCGCGCGCCCCGTTGCCGCGACGACTGTCACCAGCCGAGCCCCACCTCCCAGGGCCCCGGGACCCCAGCGTCCCGCGGCGCACCCGCATCGTTGCTCGCCCCGACGCGTGCGTCCGAGCTCGCCAGCGTGGCACCTGCCTTGCTCTTCCGGCTGCCCTCGCCGCGACTCCCCGCGGTTCACGAAGGAGCCTCAGCCCATGATCAGGTTCGCCCTCGCGAGCATCGCCTCGTTCACGCTCTTTGCCGCCGCTTGTGACACCCCGCTCGAAGGCGACTCCGCCCTCGACCCCGACACCACCGACGACACCCTCACCAACCCTTCCGACCTCGGCCCAGACACGTCCCCGCCGGCCCGCCTCGCGACCCTCCGCGACCCGAGCGGCAACGAGCTCCCCGATGGCGGCGAGACCACGCCGCTCGTCCTGGACGGCATCCCGCCCTACAGCCACGGCACCGTCGATCTCACCTTCACCAACGAGACCTCGGCCCCGCTCACGCTGCGCTCGGTGACCCTCGAGCCGCTCGCCCCCACCGAGGACCTCGAGTTCGCCTTGACCCTCGCCGGCCGCACCGAGCGCCTCCCGGTCCAGACCAGAGACCTTCTCGTCCCACCCGGTCAGGGCCTCGCCTTTGGCCTCCACTTCATGCCGCTGGCCTCCGGCCCGCGCGACGTCAAGGTTCGCTTCGCGCACTCCGCGGGGGCCGACCTGGTCGTGACGGTGCACGCCCGCGGCCGCGACAACGCCACCCTGAGCCCCGTCGTGACGACCGACCTCGAGCGCCTCCTTGCCCGCGACAACACCGGCCACTCGAACGGCCTCTACCTCGGCGGCCTCGCGGCAGGCGTCGATGGCAGCCTCTACTTCAGCGGTAACGCCAACGAATGGGGAGACGCGTTCAACAAGAACCTGGTGGTCGGCAAGGTCGCCGCCAACGGCGCGCTCGCCTGGGTCTACGAGTGGAACGAGCCCTATGAGCAAGCCCAGGCCGACGTCGGCAACAACGGCCAGACCGGCGGCCCCGCCGACGCCATCGACGTCGACGCCCTCGGCAACGTCTTCACGACCGCCTACCGCGTCGCCTGCGACCGCACCGGCGGCGCGCCCGAGACCGCCTTCGTCCTCGGCATCGAGCCCGACGGCCACCTGCGCTGGGCACGCTCGCTCTCCAACGGCGGCACCAGCGACGACCTCGACGGGCCGCGCCAGTACCTCCGCGGCTACGTCATCGACGCCTCGCTCGTCGACCGCGTGCTCGTCGCGGGGCGCGTCACCGAGTCCGGCGGGTTCCTGCTGACGGCCCTGTCGAAGGCCGACGGGGCGACGCTGTGGGCCCGCGACCTCACCTTCGGAGCCGGCGAGTCGCGCGTCGGCGCCCTGGCGGTCGATCTCACGACCGGCGCCGCCTACGTCGGCGGTATCCAGGGCGCGGTCCCGTTCATGGCGCGCATCGACGGGGTCGACGGCAAGGATGGGATCATGCCGAGCCTCGCGTGGGCCAAGAGCTACCGCCTCGGGCAGACCTCGGTGCACGGCGTGCACCTGGACGGTCAGGGCCTGCTGACGGTGTTCGAGAACCGCGGCCTCCAGACCCAGTTCCTCGCGGCCCGCATCGCGACCTCGGACGGCTCGATCGCCTGGAGCAAGACCTGGGACCCGGGCAACGCCGGCCAGAACCACAACTCAATGGTCGTCACGCGCCACGGCAGCACCGCGGTCTTCGGCGGGCGCGTCGGCATCACCCCCTTCGACACCCAGGGCGGCGACGGCTTCCTCCTCGGCCTCGAGCCGAAGACCGGCGCCTACCGCTGGAGCGCCTTCCACTACGGCGGCAAGGGCGCCGAGACCATGACCCACGACCACGTCGTGGCCCTCGCCTCGACCCCGGCCGGCCTCTGGGCCCTCCACCAGCAGACCCCGGGCGCCAACAACGGTCACCACTTCTGGGGACGCTGGTACCAGGGCAACGACGACACGCTCGCCTTCCCCGCGGGCGACGGCTCGGGACGCCTCGCCGACGCAGGGCTCTCCGCCCTCGACGTCACCGGCCAGACCGAGCTCGCCCTGATGACTCAGCTCCAGAACCGCGACACCCTCCAGAGCGCCTGCGCCCCAGGCGCCTGGGTCGACTGGACCCAGCGCGTGACCGCCAGCGACCCGGTCGAGGCCGAGGCCAACGGCTTCCAGTGCGGCACGCACGGACTGATCCAGCGGCTCTCGATCGACGACTGAACCCGGACGTCAGGACGTGACGCCTCGCCCGTCAGGGCTCTTCGGCGAGGAAGGACTTCAACGCCGTCGACAAGAAGCGCACGACGACCTGGTTGTCGCCCTCACCCGGGACGATCAGGTCGGCGTGTCGCGACGACGGCTTGACGAAGGCGTCGTGCATCGGACGGACCGTCTCCTGGTACTGCCCGAGCACGCCGTCGACGTCGCGCCCGCGGTCCGCGATGTCGCGGCGCATGCGGCGCAGGAGGCGCAGGTCATCGGGGGTCTCGACGAAGATCTTGATGTCCATGAGCGAGACGAGCTCGGGCCACACGAGCACCAGGATCCCCTCGACCAGGATGACCTCGCGAGCCGGGATCTCGATCCCACCCGGTGCCCGACCGTGCCGCGAGAAGTCGTAGCGCGGCGACACGATCGACTGGCCGGCCTTCAGCTGGCGCACGTGCTCGACCAGCAGCGGCGAGTCGATCGAGTCGGGGTGGTCGAAGTTGACGCGCGCCCGGGCCGCGACCGAGAGGTGGCTCAGGTCCTTGTAGTAGTTGTCCTGCGTGACGATCGCGCAGCGGTCTTCGCCGACGCGCCGGGCCATCCGCCGGGCCAACGTGCTCTTGCCGGAGCCGGTACCACCCGCGATTCCGACGACCAGACAACGATGCGGGGCGAGGCCGGACTCCATACGGGAGTGGGACCTAGCGGCAGACGTGGCGCGCCGTCAAGCGTGCTCGTCGCCACCTTGGTCACATCGCACCTGCTCAGTGTCGCAGCACGCCCTCTCCCATCGACCGCGGCTCGCCCGACGGGACGGCCCGGAGCTCGGACGTGGTGGGCCGCGGCAGCGCCTGCGACAAGTGCACGATGTGGGCCTTCACCTCGTCGCGATGTTCCTCCGCGGCCGGGTCGTTCACATAGACCCGGTAGTGGTGGAGCGCCGCGCGCACCCGCCCGACAGCCTCGAGCGCGCGCGCATACGCGAGGTGGCACTCGGGGAAGTCGCTCTTGAGCGCCAGCGCCTGCTGGAAGCTCTGCAGTGCGTCGGCGAGCTGGCCGCGGCGTGCATAGGCCTGCCCGATCGCGAAATGCGCGCGCGGGTGGTGCGGCTCGATCGCCAAGATGGCGAGGTAGGCCTCGAGGGCCTGCTGCGTCTGGCCACGCTTGAGGTAGCAGTTGCCGAGGTTGTAGTGCGCCTTCACGTAGGTCGGCGACGCCTGGATCGTGAGGCGGTACTGCTCGATCGCCTCGACGTTCAAGTCCATCAGCGCGTAGACGTAGGCCAGCATGAAGCGCGCCTTGAAGAAGCGCGGCTCCACCGCCAGGGCCCGCCGGAACGCGCTCGCGGCCTGCTGCAGGAGGCCCTTTTCCTTCAGCGCGTGCCCGAGGTTGAAGTAGGCGCGGGCGTGGTCGGGACGCAGTCGAATCGCCGACTCGTAGGCCCGCACCGCGAGGTCGATGTCCTGGCACTCGAAGTAGATGTTGCCCAACGCAAAGGCGTAGTCGGGCTGGCCCGGGTCCAGGCGGCGCGCCCGCGCGAACGCAACCCGCGCCTCGGGAAGACAACCCAGCGTGGCGAGCGCCGTGCCGAGCGCGAAGTGCGTCCGCGCATCCTCTGGGGCGAGCTCGACCGCGCGCGCCAGCTCGACCCAGGACGCATGCGGGCGCCCGAGGTCGTGCAGCACCTCGCCGAGACGCGCTCGCGCGCCGGCATCGGACGGCGACCACGCGAGCCTCGCACGGAGCACGACGAGCTTCAGCCTGGCGAGGAGTCCCTTCAAGTTCGAGTGGCCTCGGGTGCGCGCGGCGTCGGAGCTCCGCGCGTCGAAGCGACGGTAACACGGTCCCCACGAGTTCGATACCCGCGAGCCGCTCGACGCCCCCGACGTCCCCTACGACGCGCAGTTTCCGGCGTCATGACAGCGACTCGGGCCACGCGACCCGACCTCGCGTCAGCCAGCGCACCCGCCAGAACACCGACGCCGCTGGCGCCGGCGCGCGGGTCGCACACAGGCGCACACAGGATGGACATCGACGACGCCACCTCGCGGGCCTACCCTAACGGCGGCTTGAAGCCATCGTCGGCATCGTGCATGAAGTCGCGAGCCGGCGGGACGCCGAGACCGCCAGACCCCGGCACGAGAGAACGCCACGATGACGACCGAAACCGACACCGAGACGCACAACGTCGCCATCTACGGCATCACGGGCGCCATCGGACGCGAGCTGCACGCCGCCCTCGAGGTCGAGCACGAAGGGATCTCCGAGCTCATCGCGGTGGCCGGCGCCGCCTCCGCGGGACAGATCGTCCGCTGGCGCGGTGGGGCCCTCTCGGTCCGTGGCGCCGGCGAGGTCGCCCCGGTCGACGTCGACTTCGCCCTCTTCGCGACCCCGCCCGACGCGGTCACGCGCGAGGCCCCCCGCCTCCTCGAGGCCGGCGCGCGCGTCATCGACGCATCGGGCGTACTCGCCTCCCCGCCGCTACCGCGCGGCCTGACCGCCCCGGCCACGCTCGCCTGGCCGCGCCTCGCGAGCACCAAGAACCTCGACCTCGAGACCGAGACCGCCATCGCCCTGCCCGGCGGTGCCGCCTCGACCCTCGCCCCCGTGCTCGACGCGCTCGTCGCAGGGTACTCGGTGCTCGGCCTCCCGGCCCTGAAAGCCGTGCGCGGGACGGTGCTCCTGCCGGCCTCCCATGCGGGCAAGGGCGGCATCGACGCCCTGTCGCGACAGGCGGTGGGCATGCTCAACTACCAGCCCGCCCTCGACCCGAGCCCCTTCCCCTCCCTCCTCGCCTTCAACGTGGTCGTGCCCCCGCCCGGGTCGGCCGTCCTCTTCGAGGCCAAGGCGACCTCCGAGCTGCGCCGCCTCGTCGCGGGCCTCGACAAGGTCGGCATCGAGCTGCAACCCCTCTGGATCGCGGCATTTTCCGGCGTCGCCATGGTGCTCCACCTCGAGTTCGAGGGCCGCGTCGACCCCCTCTCCCTCGAGAAGGTCCTCGACTCCCACCCGGACCTCGAGCTCGGCAGTGGCGACGAGCCGGCCGTCGAGGCCCCGGAGCCCGACGACGACGAGCTCGAGCTCGACATCGAGGTCCCGGACGAAGCCACCGAGGCGACCGAGGCCCTCTCGCTCCGCGACACCCTCGACAGCGACAAGGTGCGCATCGCCCCGCCGATCTTCAACGGCCACGACGTCCGCCTCGTGCTGATGGCCGACCCGCTCCACCGGACGGCCGCGGCAGCGACCTCGCTGCTGGTCCAGTGGATGGCGATCCTCGAACAATGACGGCGCCCGTGCCAAATTGTCAGCGTCCTGGCGCCTCGGCTGACGTGGCTGACAAAATGACAGGCGCCCAGTCCCCCTCACTCGGGCTCGGAACGGCCAGCAAGGCCAGTTCCGTCGGGGTCGCGCATGACCCCAGCCTATGGCACGTGCATTGCTTGGACAATCCGCCCATGACGGTGAACCCGGTACCGCAACTCTCGATCGGACCGCGAGCCAAAGCACTCGCCCTGTCCTGCCTCGCCCTCGGTGTCATCGCGTTCGGCGCCTCGGGCACCGCGCGCGCCAACATCGACAACTTCTCCTTCGGCTCGATCGAAGGGGTCGGGACCTTGAAGGGCAAGCTCAGCACGCGGCTCGGGACGGCCTCGAACTCGACCGAGCACCGCATCAACATCGATGACTGCGAGCTGTACGCGGGCGGTGAGATCGAGGTCAGCGTCAAGATCGACCCGCGCCCGACTGGCTACCAGTACGCCGCGGCCTACGCCCCGCCGGGCAAGA
Source organism: Deltaproteobacteria bacterium (assembly GCA_016792665.1). Classification (GTDB taxonomy): domain Bacteria; phylum Myxococcota_A; class UBA9042; order PHBI01; family PHBI01; genus WYBB01. The sequence goes on from JAEUKJ010000414.1 coordinate 10,855, forward strand.
CCTGCCCGGTGACCGACGCCAACCCGAAGGCGACCGACGGCGAGTGCTACGTGCCGCTCTCGCAGCGCGAGCTCACCGGGACGACGATCAAGTTCACCGTGAAGCTCGACCAGCTCATCGGGAACGCGTGCGACAGCAACGTCGAGGGCTCGGCCAAGCTCTACATCATCATCCAGAACACCTCGCTCTCGCGGGTGCAGTCGCAGCAGATCTCGATCGACGTCGACCTGCGCGCTCCGGCCGCCCCGGTCCTGGATGAGGTCGTCCCTGGTGACGCCCGCTTCACCGCCAAGTGGAGCGACGACGAGAACGACAGCACCACGACGGAGTACGTCGTCTACTACGGCGACGCCCCCTTCGGTGAGGACGACCTCGAGGACATCGACTCGAAGAGCGGCATCACGACCACGAGCTACGCGGTCGAGAGCGGCCTCTCCAACGATGCGACCTACTACGTGTCCGTGGCCGCGAGGGACGAGTCCGACAACGAATCGGCGCTGTCGAACCAGCTCGAGGTGGCCCCGGCCGAGACGACCGACTTCTGGGAAGCCTACGTCGCTGGCGGCGGCAAGGACCCCGGCGGCTTCTGCTTCATCGCGACGGCGGCCTACGGCACCCCGATGGAGGTCGAGCTCGGGACGCTCCGCGCCTTCCGCGACCAGGTCCTCATGCAGAGCGACGCCGGCCGCTGGATGGTCTCCGAGTACTACGAGAAGGGACGCTTCCTCGCGGCCTACATCGCCGACAAGCCGGTGTTGCGTGCGTTGGTGCGGGTCATGCTGGTACCGCTCGTGTGGCTCGCCCAGGTCGTGCTGGTCGCCGGCCCGCTCGCGACGTTTGGTCTCGGGCTCCTGGCGCTCTACGCGTACCGCCGCCTGCGCCGCCGCGCGCTGTCCCACCCCATGCTCGTGCAGGAGCTCCGCTGATGGCCCGCATCCCGAAGGCGCTCATCGCCCTCGCCCCAGCCCTCGTCCTGGTCACCGGGTCCGCGCGCGCCGAGAGCCCGCGCACGATGATGCTCGAGCTCCACGGTGGCAGCTACTCGCCGGCCGTCGACGCCGCGCTCGACGGGGCCACGCCCTGGAAAGACACCTTCGGCGCGAAGTCGATGACCATGCTGCGCATGCACCTCGACTACGAGCTCTGGCAGGAGGTCGGCACCCTCGCCATCGGCGCGGGCTTCGGCTACGGCTGGATCGACGGCAAGGCGCGCGACTCCGCGGGCGAGGCGACGAGCGACTCGGTCGGCTTCAACATCCTCCCGCTGCAGCTCTCGCTGGTCTACCGCTTCGACTGGGCCGCGCAGAAGTACTCGGTGCCGCTGGTCCCCTACGCCAAGGTCGGCCTGACCGGCGCCTTCTGGTGGGCGACCGACGGCAAGGACTCGATCTCCAACACGCAGGTCAGCGGTGACGCGCGCGAAGGGCGCGGCCTGACCCTCGGCTGGCACGTCGCGGGCGGACTCATGTTCCTCCTCGACATCTTCTCGTCCAGCATGGCGGCCGGCTTCGACAACGAGAGCGGCGTCAACAACAGCTATATCTTCGCCGAGTTCCAGCACTCGCAGGTGGATGATTTCGGTTCCTCGAAGAGCCTCGACCTGTCCGACAACGCGCTCTCCTTCGGGCTCGCATTCGAGTTCTGAGGTGAGCTCCTCCGGGCAGCCTGGCCTCGCCAGGCCTTCTGAGGTGAGCTCCTCCGGGCAGCCTGGCCTCGCCAGGCCTTCTGAGTTGAGCTCCTCTGGGCAGCCTGGCTCCGCCCGCCCTTCGGAGGCTGGCTCGCCGCGAAACCTGCTCGCCTTCGCGCAGTGGGACGGCACAGCGTTCAACGGCTGGCAGCTCCAGCACGAGCAGCGCACGGTGCAGGGGACGCTCGCGGCCGCCATCGAGGCCGTCATCCACCAGCCCGTCCAGCTCCACGCGAGCTCGCGCACCGACTCGGGCGTGCACGCGCGCGCGATGCCGGTCACCTTCGAAACGACCAGCCAGATCCCCACCCGCGGCCTCTGGCACGGCATCAACTCGCACCTGCCGAACGACCTCTCGCTCGTGTCGCTGCGCGAGGTCCCGCTCGGCTGGCGCGCCCGTCATGCCTCGGTCGCCAAGACCTACACGTATCGCATCCAGCTCGGCGCACGGCGGCCGCTCACCCACCACCAGGTCTGGTGGCTCCGCAGCCCGACCCTGGACCTCGCCGCCATGCGGCTCGCCGCTGCCCACCTCACCGGCGAGCACGACTTCGCCGCCTTCCGCAGCGTGAGCTGCGACGCCAAGACCACCCGCCGCTGCATCCACCGCTTCGACATCGCCGAGCCGAACGCGGACGAGCTCGTCGTCATCGACATCACGGGCAACGCCTTCCTGCGCCACATGGTGCGCATCCTCATCGGCAACCTGGTCGAGGTCGGCCTCGGCCGGCGCGCCCCCGACTGGGTCAAGGGGGTCTTGGACGGCAAGGACCGCACACGAGGCGGCCCGACCGCCCCGGCGAGCGGCTTGACCTTGACGGAAGTGCACTTCGAGGGCTATCCGCGCCTGGGCAAGAGCGCTCCCGCGGAGCGCGAGTCATCGCCCCCAGCCGAAGACTCCGAGGACACCGAGGACGGTTGACCACAGGATGTCGAGCCTCATCGCCGACAAGAAGACGCTGATTGTCGTCGGCCCCGGCGGCGTCGGGAAGACCACGACCTCGGCGGCGCTCGCGGTCCACGCCGCGCGCATGGGGCTGAAGGTCCTCGTCCTGACGGTCGACCCGGCGCGTCGCCTGGCGAGCTCGCTCGGCCTGAAGGAGCTCGGCAACCAGGAGGTCGAGATCGACCCGCGCCTCTTCGAGGAGGCCGGCACGCCGCTCCAGGTGGGGCCGCGCGGGACCCGGGGGCGCCTCTTCGGGATGATGCTCGACGTGAAGTCGACCTTCGACGGGCTGGTCGAGCGCTACGCCCCCAACGACGAGGTGCGGCGCAAGATCCTGACGAACCCGTTCTACGTCCAGGGCAGCTCCGCGCTGGCCGGCTCGCAAGAGTACATGGCCATGGAGAAGCTCTACGAGATCCGCGAGCAGCGCGACTACGACCTCATCGTGCTCGACACGCCGCCGACCTCCAACGCCCTCGACTTCCTGCGTGCGGCCGACCGACTCGAGGACTTCCTCGGCTCGCAGACCGCCAAGGTCCTCGTGCAGGGGGCCAAGGCCGCGGGCCGCTTCGGGCTCGGATTCCTGAAGGTCAACACGTTCATCATGCGCGGGCTGAACAAGTTCGTCGGCGCCGACATGTTCCTGAACGTGCTCGAGTTCATCCAGTCCTTCCACGAGATGTACGCGGGCTTCAAGCAGCGCGCAGCGCGCGTCAAAGAGATCCTGAAGAGCCCCGACGTCGGCTTCCTCGTCGTGAGCTCGACCGACAGCGCGGCCATCGACGAGTCAGTCTTCTTCCACGAGCAGCTCCGCCGAAGCGGCATGCCGTTCTCGGCCATGCTGGTCAACCGCGTGCGCGAGACGCGGCTGAGCGACGCCGACATCGCCGGGCTCGGCGACCACCTCCTCGCGGTGAGCCCTCCCATCGGCGACCGCCACGCACTGGAGCGCGTCGCCGCGGTCGCGGAAGAGGCCGCACGCGACTGGCACGTCCTCGCGAAGGTCGACGCCCTGCGCCTGAGCGAACTGCGAACTCGGTTCGCAAACCTCGGCGAGACCGCCCCAATCGTGCCCATCCCGCTCTTCCAGCGCGACATCCACGACATCGGAGCCCTGGCCCGCTACGCCGAGGTGGTGGCGTCCGCGCTCGGGCTCGGCGTCCCCCCGACGGAGCCGACCGCGGTCCCAACACCTCCAGGCGAGTGAGTACAGATGGCGACCCAAGAGACCCACGCGCCGATTCCCTACGCCGAGACCGAGCACGAGGTCACGAGCCTCCGCGGCCCTCTCGAGCGCCCCTTGCCGATGAGCCGCGAGGACCTCCTGCGCTACGCGGCTGGCGACGAGGCCTTCGCCCCGCCGCACTGGGTCCGCCTGCGAGCCCCTCGCGACAGCGCCCTCGAGGCCCGCTATCTGGCAACGCTCGGCGCGCTGGCGCCGCTCGTCGAGCGCGACCCGACGCTGACCAAGGCCTTCACCGAGCTCGAGCTGCCGCGCGGCGAGAGTCGGGTGCAACGGCTCGCGGCGCGCGCCCTCGAGGGGCAGCTCGCCCCCGGGGCCGAGGCGACCCTCTTCGCGTTCGCATCCGGCGGGACCGGGGCGCGCTTCGAGCGCCTCTTCGCTCGTGAGGACGTCCCGGCCGAGGCG
>JAEUKJ010000435.1 GCA_016792665.1 Deltaproteobacteria bacterium
CGCAGCTCGGGGTTGGAGCGGTTGGAGGCCGCGCCAGGGGCGGCGGCGCGCCAGTCGCGACAGAGCCCGATGCGATCGCCGGCGGGGGCGGTCTCGAAGCGGTCCAAGACGCCGAGCGCGGAGACCTCGGCGCGCGAGAGGGCGCGGACCTCGGCGACCGCGCTGGGGACCGGCGGCGCGGCCTCGAGCCGGGCCTTGGCCGCATCCAGGCGCTGCACGGTGTCCTTCAGGAAGGCGGTGTCGAAGTCGTGAGGACCGCGATAGTCCGGCGCGGCCGCGAGGAGGTCGCGCCACTGCGAGGCGCAGGCGCTGGCGAACTGGAGGCTCTCGGCGGTGATGACCAACGGGCGATCGACGCGCCCGCCGAACGCCGCGAAGGGCACGTAGCCTTGGAAGAAGAGGGTGTGCGGGCTCTTCGGGGCGGCGGCGCGGAGGCGGTTGCCGAGCTCGAGGGCCTTCTGCAGGAAGCCGTTCTTCTTGTCGTCGTTGTCGCGGTAGACGACGCCCAGGCGCATGAGGAGCAGCGCGTCTTCGGGGCGCTCGGCAGGGCGCGCGTCGGCGGCGAGGGCCTCGTAGATCTGGACGAGGGTGCTCGGACCGACCTCGCCGCGGCGCTCGAGGAGCTGGTCCTCGAAGGCGTCGAAGTCGGCCTGGGTCCTCAGCCCGAGGGGCTCGAGGGAGACGCGGGCCGCAGGCGAGGTCGCCGGGTGCGTGAGGTCGACCTTCGGGTCGATGGGGGACGGCGGCTCGGCGCAGGCCAGGAGACCAGCGGCGAGGGACGAGGCGAGGGCGGGGGCGACACGTGGCACGACCTTCCGATAGCAGGTCGGCGCCCGGTCGACCAGCGCTCGATGAGGCGCCCCGGTGAGCGGGCGGTCAGAGCGCGGCGAGCAGGTGCTGGAGGCTTTGGCCCAGACGCGGGTGGATGAGATCCGGGTCGAGCTCGACCAGCGGCGCGAGCACGAAGCGGCGCTGATGAAGTCGCGGGTGCGGCAGGATGAGGTCGGGCGCGGAGTGCGCGTGGAACGCCGGGGGCGAGACGTCCTGGGGCGAAGGGCGGTCGAGGCAGAGTGCGCCGCCAGCCCCCATGAGGAGCAGGTCGAGATCGAGGGTGCGCGGGCCATTGCGGCGGGTGCGAACGCGCCCAGCGGCGCGCTCGAGGACGAGGAGGGCGCGCATGAGCTCGGTCGGGTCGAGCGCGGTCGAGAGGCGGGCCACGGCGTTCAGGTAGTCGGGCTGCGGTGCGGCCGCGGGGTCCGGGTCGAAGGCGGCGGTGCGGTGAATGCGCGAGGCGGCCTCGAGGCGCGTGTGAGGCAGAGCACCCAGCCAGCGCAAGGCGCGGAGGAGCGTCGTCCGGGGATCGCCGAGGTTCGCGCCCAGGGCGACCCACGCGGGACGTACGCGGCCGGGGCGCGGGTTCGCAGTGCTCGAGCGGCTCGCGCCGTTCGCGGGGTTCGGTTGACTTCGTGTGGATTCGCCTGGGGTGGCGTGATACGCACGAGCCTCTTTAGCGGAGAGGGACATGACCTTTCGTCGGTCTTTGGTGGATGTAAAGCGGATGGCCTCACTGGCCGCGGCGATCATGCTGACCCAGTGCGCCTGTGGGAGCAACAGCCGCGGCACCGAAGGCGACCCGGTGAAGCGCCCGGTCGCGGTCGACGCGGCGCCCGGGGCGACTCCCGCGGCGGACGCTGGGCCGAGCGGCGCAGACCCGACGCCCAAGGCCGGCGCGCCCGTCGCGAAGGAGCCCACTCCCGAGGTGGCCAAGCCGGCGCCGAAGCTGCCGCCGAACCTCGACGTGAAGGACCTGGACGACGACGAGAAGCGCGTCCTCCAGGAGGTCCTGGAAGAGCAGTACGATCCCTGCGGCAAGCCGCGCAGCTTCTTCGAGAGCCTCTCGGCTGCGGATACCTGCGAGCTCGCGAAGAAGCTCGGCGGCCTCGCGGTGACCAAGGTCGCGCAGGGTCTGTCGAAGAAGCAGATCGTGCAGGAGCTGCTCAAGGAGCAGGCGCGCCAGGCCTCCAAGATGGACTTCGACCTCAGCGCGTCGCCGCGCCTCGGCGAGCCGGGCCCCGGCAAGAAGGTCGTCGTCGAGTTCTTCGACTACCAGTGCCCGCACTGCAAGGTGGCCTCGAAGCCGACCAAGGAGCTCGCGAAGAAGGTCGGCGCGGTGCTGTACTTCAAGATGCTGCCGCTCGGCTTCCACCCGGTCGCGCGCGAGGCGGCTCTCGCAGCGCTGGCGTGCCATCGCCAGGGCAAGTTCTTCGAGGTCCACGAGGGCTTCTTCGAGGCGCAGGAGCGCCTCTCGACCGAGGTCATCCGCGAGATCGTCAAGAAGGCCGGCGTCGACATGACGCGCTTCGACAAGGACCTGAAGGACCCCGAGCTGACCAAGCTCCTCGAGCGCGACCTCGACGAGTCGAACAAGGCCAAGATCAACGGCACGCCGACCTTCTACGTCGACGGCTATGAGGTGGCCTACGAGCAGCTCGAGGCGACGCTGACCGGCAAGTGACGCGCGGTCGAGGCACGCGACAGATTGTTGACTCATTTAGTCAACATTGGCTATGACCGCCGCGATGCAGCGTGAAGACCGATCCGTCGAGAGCCTGCGCGGCGCGCGACGCGTCGCAGTGATCGGTGCGGGTGGCCTGGGGAACCCGGTCGCCGTGGCCCTCGCCGAAGCCGGCGTGGCACTCCGCCTCGTCGACGATGATCGCGTCGAGCTCTCGAACCTGCCGCGCCAGGTCCTGTTCACGACCGCCGACCTCGGCCGCCCCAAGCTCGAGGCCGCGCGCGACGCGCTCGTGCAGCGCTTCGGGGCCGAGGTCGAGTGCGTCACGGGGCGCCTCGACGCGACCAACCGCGACGCGCTCATCGGCGAGGTCGACCTGGCGATCGACGCGACTGATGACCCGGCCGCGCGCTTCCTCGTCAACGATTGGGGCCTCGCCAAGGGGCGCCCGGTGGTCATCGGCGGTGTCCACCGCTTCCTCGGCATGGTGTTCGCGCACGCAGGTCACGGGCCGTGCTTCCGCTGCCTCTTCGAGGAAGAAGGGCCCGAGGTCGAGACCTGTGCGGCCGGCGGCGTGCTCGGACCGATGGCCGGCTGGGTCGGGCACCTCATGGCCGAGCGCGCCCTGGCGCTGCTGAACGGCGACCGCGACACCGGCTACCTCACCACCCTCGATGGCCTTCGTCGTCGCGCGCGCAAGGTCCGCCTCCCCGACGGCTGCGACCACGCCCCCGTCTCAAGCCCCAGGAAGCCCATGGCCGCCATCCACATCAAGATCCCCGCGTCCCTGCGGAAGTTCGTCGCCAACCTGGACACGGTCGACGTCGAGAGCGAGGACGTCCGCGGCGCCCTGGACGCGCTCGAAGCACGGCACCCGGGCGTGAAGTCGAAGCTCTGCGACGACTCCGGCAACGTGCGGCGCTTCATCAACATCTACGCGAACTCCGAGGACATCCGCTTCCTCGACAACCTCGAGACGCGCCTCGTCGACGGGGCCGAGCTGCAGATCGTCCCGGCCATCGCGGGCGGCTGGTACTAGCGTGGCCTTGGCCCCTCCCGACACGCGCTACGCGCGCCAGGTGGTCCTGGCCGAGGTCGGTCGTCGTGGCCAGGATCGCTTCATGGCGGGGGCCGCGCGGGTCATCGGATGTGGGCGCGCCGCCGAGGAGTGCGCGACCTACCTCGCGGCCGCTGGCGTGGGTCGCCTCGTGCTCGAGGCGCCGCTGCGCGAGGCGCTCGAGGGGCGGCTGGCCGAGCTGAACCCGGACGTGCGCGTGGTCGACGGCGCCCTGGACGCGATCGATGTCCTCCCCGAGTCCGCGACGAGCCGCGCCGATGGCGCCCGAGCCGCGCTGGACGCGCTCGTCGTGCTGTGTGGAGCGACGAGCCCCGGACCTTGGCGCTGGACCTGATGTCGGCCCCGGTGAGCGTCGCGATCGGCCCCCGCACGGCCCCCGGCTCGACCCGGGAGGTGCTGGAGGCCGCCTTCGCCGACGACCTGGCGCGCCATGCCGCGGCCTGGTTTCCGCGCGAGTGCTGCGCCCTGTTGGTGCGCGGCCCGGCGGGGCACGAGCTCATCCTGGCCGAGAACCTGGCCGATCGCTATCACGACCACGACCCCCAGACCTTTCCGCGCACCGCGCTGCGCGCCTACGTCCTCGACCCCCGCCTCATCGCGGCGGCCGAGCGCGAGGGCAAGGCGCTCGTCGCAATCGTGCACTCGCACTGCCGCGTCGGCGCCTACTTCAGCGACGAGGACGTGCGCCAGGCGCTGTCGCCCTTCGAGGACGGGCCCCTCTACGCTGGGGTGGACTACGTCGTCCTCGACGCGCGGGACGACGGCCTCCACGGCTTCAGGGTCTTCACCTGGTCGGAGGCAGCGCGCGGCTTCGTCGAGCGCTGACGCGGCAGGTTGGGCCAGGCGGCACGTCCGAGCCCCCGTCCTGGGCCAGCTCACCCGCGCGGATCGTCCGGTTGGATGCTTCGCAACGACTCTTCTGGAATGCGGTTGATTGAGTGGGGCCGTCGTGGCATCTTTCGCGCCCGCGCGGGCATGAGCGCGCCGTTTTATCAATCCTTACCGGACCTTTGGCGACCTGCACACGGTCGTGAAAACAAGGGTCCTTCGAGTCGGGACCCTGGGGTCGGAGAGGAGTTTCAATATGGCCTACGTCGTCACCGAAGCCTGCATCAAGTGCAAGTTCACCGACTGCGTCGCGGTCTGCCCCGTGGACTGCTTCTACGAGGGCGAGAACATGCTCGTCATCAACCCCGATGAGTGCATCGACTGTGGCGCCTGCGAGCCCGAGTGCCCGGTGAACGCGATCTTCGAAGAGGACGACGTGCCGGCCCAGTACAAGGAGTACGTCGGCCTCAACGAGAAGCTCGCCGGTGAGTGGCCCAACATCACCGCCCAGCAGAGCCCGCTCGACTCGGCCGAGGACTTCCGCAACGTCAAGGACAAGCGGGGCATGCTCTCGGACAAGGCCGCCAAGCGCTGATCAGGCCATTGGGCAGCCTGGCTTCGCCAGGCCTTCGACGCTGACCAGGCCATTGGGCAGCCAGGCTTCGCCAGGTGGCTCGAACGATTGCCGCGCGGGCGCGCCTCAGCGCTCGCGACGCGCTTCGCTGTCCACGGGGGCGCTGTCGAAGCGCCACGCGGCCTCGAGCGCCACCAGGTTCTCGGGCGTCGCGGCGAGCGCCGTCGGCAGCGCCACGACCCCGTGCCCCACGGCAGGCCGCCCCAGGCGAGCGCCGAAGCGCTCCTGCATTCGATCGAAGACGTGGCTGACGCTCGGCGGCATGGTTCGGTCCTCCCCCAGCACCTTTGGTCGCGGGCCTCGACCTGCGAGACGCGCGACGTGGATGTGCTGGGGCGACCTTGGCCCCGCCCAGGGAGCCCGTCAAAAAACTGGGCCCCGCGTGCCACTTCGGCCGTCCAGTACCAGGCGCCTCAGCGGATGATGCCCTCGAGCTTCCACGTGCAGCGCGCGGCCCAGTCGAGGTAGCGGTCGCGATCGCCGCCGTACGGGGTCATGGCCGCGACCCGCTGGAAGGCGGCGCGCGCGGCCTCGTACTGGCCGAGCTGCCAACGCGAGTGGGCCAGCAGCCGAACCGCCTCGCGCGCGACCCAGGCCGCCCACTCGGTCCCTTCGCCGCGCATCCGGGCGAGTCCGTCGGCAGCTTTCTCGAGCAGCGGCACGGCGTCCGCGTGCTTGCCGTCGGAGTGGCGGCGACGCCCGACCAGGTACGTGACCAGCGGGTCGTCGGGCATGGCCTGGAAAGCGGTCTCGACGGTGGAGGTCTTGCCATCGAGGAGGTAGGGCCAGACGGTGTCGAGGTAGCGCGGCTCGCGCGTGACGAGCCCCTTCACGAGCACGTTGCGACGCCGCTCCTCGGGCTGTGGGACGGTGGCCAGCGACTCGTAGAGCGCGCGCGCCTCGTCGACCAGAGCCGCGTCCCAGCCGGCGCCGCCAGGCCTTGTGCGGGTTGCCAGCGCGACGCGTCCGAGGGTGTCGGCCACGAGCTCGGTCGCGGCGGCGTCGGAGACCCCGTTGCGATTGCCCGGCACCGCCTTGTAGTCGGCCCACGCGCGCCGCACGGCCGCGAGATCCCCGCGCTGCGCGGCGAGGGTCAGGAGCGGCATGCGCTTCTGCGCGTCCTCGGGGATCCAGGCGACGACCTGCTCGTAAGCGGCGCGCGCCCCATCGCTGTCGCCGGCCCGCGAGCGACGCTGGGCCTCGGCCTCGACCCGCGCCACATCGAGCCCGCAGGGCCTTTTGTGAATCGCATTCACATTGAAGCGACCGGTCGCCAGGCCGGCCGCGTCATCGGGCACCTGGAGTCCGTCGAGGAAGTGCTCCCAGGCGCCGACCAGGTCGTCGAGGGATGTGTGGGTCCCGGCCTCGAAGTCGCCGTCACGGTAGAGCGTCGCGAAGGCGGCCATGCCGTAGCGGTCGATCACCCAGCGGATGAAGCTCCCGGCGAGCGTGTAGGCCTTGTCCGAGGACTGCCCATAGAAGCCGCCCGCGCCGAGCAGCGTACGCAGATCGACCGCCTGCTTGGCGGTCCGCATCGCCGCCGACCACTCGTGCGGCGAGAGCTGCCCGGTGTCCCACTCGAAGGCCTCGGCCGCGCCCTCGACGAGGGCCATCTGCGGAATGAAGCAGGTCGTCGGGATCTCGAGCGGCGGGTCGGCAAAGACCCCGAGCACGACGTGCGCGAGCTCGTGGCGAATGACCGGCGCCGCATACGGCACGCGGTTCAGGTGGATCTCCTCGAGCCAGGGCTTGGCGATATAGACCTGGCCCGCACCCATGAGCAGCCGCTTCTGCTCGGGGCTCCCGTACACATAGCTCGTGATGACGTCTGGGAAGCGCGTCCCGAGGCTCGCCTCGAGCTGGGCCAGGCGGAAGCGGTGGTCCTCGAGGAGGGCCCTGGCCTCGGCCTCGGGGATGGTCGCTCGGTCGTACCAGAGGACGATGCGCTCGTCCTCGAGGCGCCCGCCGAGCCGTGCCTGCACGTCGGCGCGCCCGACCTCGTACCCGATGGCGCCTCGCGCCGCCCAGAACCCGAGCACCACCGCCCCGCACGCGACCGCCGCGACCCAGCGCCGCCCGGACGCCTGCGAAGCCGCCGCCCGCGAGAGGCGTCCCGCGCCCCGATCCCAGGCGAGGCGCGCCACCGCGATGACCAGCGCGATCTGCGCGAGGTTGTTCAGCCGATAGAGCGCGAGGCGCCCGTCGATCTCGATGACGGCGTCGTAGATCGCACCCGAGAAGAAGCCCGCGAACGGGTTGTACGCGAAGATCGCGGGGTGCCGGAGGATGTGGACGACATCCATGGCAGCCCATACGAGGAACGCCAGAAAGAAGAGCGGCACGGCCCGACGGAGCCGCGGTTGCCACAGGCCGATGGCCGCCCCGAACAGCGCCGACCAGAGCGTCGAGAACACGGGGCCGACCACCATGAAGGCGACCCCACCCCAGACATCGCACTGCCGCACCCGCGCACCATTGAGGAGCAACAGCCCGAGCGGGATGAGCGCCGCTGGCAACGCCATCTGCAGCGCCGCACGAAACGGCCGCCGGCGCGCAGGGTCATCGCGCAGCACCGCGCGTCGTGCCGCTGCGATCCCAATCGGACCCGCCACCCACGATCCGACCAACGCGAGCACGAAGGCCGCGTGATAGTTGGGCGCGTCGAGGCCCGGCAGAAAGCACAAAACCGCGCCCACCACCCCCATGACGAGGGCGCCGAGCACGGTAGGTCTTTCGATCGCCAAGCGCTTCGAGAGTCGAGCCGGGAGACCTTCCTTCATCGGAGGCCTCCCAGGAGGAGGGCTGCCAAGGGAGCGTGCCCCCTGGTCGCGACCACCCTCGGGCTCAGCGGCTCGCGAGCTGCGACTCGAGACGGCTCTTGAGGCGCGACGCGCGCTGCTTCGGGATGATCCCCTTCACGGCGACGTGGTCGATCCAGCTCACGGCCTTCTTGACGGCCTCGGCCGTGGTGGCCTTGACGGCCTTGTCACCGGCGGCGAGGGCGACGCGGGCGGACTTGACCACCGAGCGGAGGGTCGCCTCGTAGTAGGAATTGCGCTCGGCCCGGTTGACGGACTGGCGGTGACGCTTCTCGGCTTGCTTGTGGGTCGCCACGATGGACTCCGTTCTTCTTCTCGGGGGGCCTGCTGCGAATCAGCGAGCCTCACTCGTTCTGTACGCCTCTTGGCGAGGCGGGGCGCGATGGCTATCAACTCGCTCGGACCCCGTCAAGCCCGAAGCATCATGCTGGGTCTCGACCTCAGACCCGCTCGAACAGGACGGAGACCCCCTGCCCGACCCCGACGCACAGGCTGGCGAGCCCGCGCTTGCCGCCGGTGCGCCGCAGCGCATGGGCCAGGGTGGCGACGAGGCGCGCACCACTCATGCCGAGGGGATGCCCGAGCGCGATGGCACCGCCGTCGATATTGACCTTGCTCGGGTCGAGCCCGAGCTCGCGGATCACGGCCAGTGATTGCGCAGCGAAGGCCTCGTTGAGCTCGACCCGATCGAGGTCGCCGATGCTCCACCCCGCCTTGGCAAGCGCCTTGCGGGTCGCCGGGACCGGCCCGATCCCCATCACCCGCGGATCGACCCCGGCCTCGCCGCTGGCCACGATCCGAAGGACCGGTGTGAGCCCGTGCCGGACGCACGCCGCCTCGGACGCAACGACCATCGCGGCCGCCCCATCGTTCAAGGTCGAGCTGTTGCCCGCGGTCACCGTGCCGCCCTTGCGAAAGGCCGCCCCGAGCTTGCCCAGGGCCGCGAGGCTGGTGTCCGATCGCGGCCCTTCGTCCGCGGCCACCACTGACTCGCCCTTCCTGCCCGGGATCACGACCGGCGCGATCTCATCATTGAATGCGCCAGCGGCCTGCGCTGTGACCGCCTTCTGGTGGCTGGCAAGCGCGAAGGCGTCCTGATCGTCACGCGAGATCGCGTATTGTTCCGCGAGGTTCTCCGCGGTCTCGCCCATCGCCTCGAGCGGGAAACGGGCCTCGTGGCGCGGGTTCGGATAGCGCCAGCCGAGCGCGGTGTCGTACGCCGTCAGGTTGCCGCTCATGGGCTTGCCGGTTGCGTTCTTGGCGACGCTGTAAGGCGCCCGCGACATCGACTCCACCCCGCCCGCGAGGACCACCTCGTGGTCGCCCAGCGCCACCGCGCGCGCGGCCGCGACGACGGCCGAGAGGCCCGAGGCGCAGAGGCGGTTGACTGTGTAGCCCGGGGTCTCGAAGCCATAACCCGCCGCCAGCCACGCCATGCGCGCGACGTTGCGGTTGTCTTCGCCGGCCTGGTTGGCGCACCCGGCGACGACCTCGTCGACCACCGCCGGGTCGAGGCCGCTCTTGGCGATGACCGCGCTCAGGACGCCAGCCAGGAGGTCGTCGGGTCGCACGCCGGCGAGCACGCCCCCGACCTTGCCGATCGGCGTTCGGAGCGGGGCGGCGATGTACACGTCACGGGTCGTCGTCATGCGCCGGTCGATAGTGCTCGGCCGGGCCCGCGTCAACTCCTCCGTTTGGGGGTGCGTCCCGGTGCTGATTCGGTGGCCCCGGCTCGCAAAGCACGCTATTCCGCAGTGGGCCGGTCGCCCGGCAGCCCGCGGACGCCATCGCGCCGCGACGTGCCCCATGCGGGCCGCCCTGGAGGTTCCCCTTGAGCCAACAACCCGTTGTCCGCCCCCAGCGCCTGACCGTCCAGCAGCTCCGCGACATGAAGTCGCGCGGCGAGAAGATCGCGATGGTCACCGCCTATGACGCGACCTTCGCGCGCCTCTTCGACGACTCGGGCGCCGACATGCTGCTCGTCGGCGACTCCCTCGGGATGGTCATCCAGGGCCGCGATTCGACCCTCGGCGTGACCATGGACCAGATGGTCTACCACACGCAGTGTGTCGCGCGCGGCTCGCAGCGCGCGATGGTCGTGGCCGACATGCCGTTCATGTCGTACCAGCCCTCGGTCGAGCTCGCGATGCTGAACGCCGGACGCCTCCTCGCGGAAGGCAAGGCCGGCGCGGTCAAGCTCGAAGGCGGCGCCCGCGTGGCGGCGGCGGCGCGTGCGATGGTCGCGGCCGGCATCCCGGTCGTCGGCCACCTCGGCCTGACCCCGCAGTCGGTCCACACGCTCTCGGGCTTTCGCGTCCAGGGGCGCGGCGACAAGCAGGCCGCCCAGATCCTGGAGGACGCGCTCGCCCTCGAAGAAGCGGGCTGCTTCTCGATCGTGCTCGAGACCATCCCCGCCGAGCTCGCCCAGACCATCACCGAGCGCGTCGGCGTCCCGACCATCGGCATCGGCGCCGGCGCCCGCTGTGACGGTCAGGTGCTCGTCTGCTACGACTACCTCGGCCTCTACGACCAGCTCGCCCCGAAGTTCGTCAAGCGCTTCGGTGACCTCGCGACGGCCACCCGCGAAGCGACCCGCGCCTACGTGCGCGAGGTGAAGTCCGGGGCCTTCCCAGGCAACGAGCACTCGTTCCACTGACCTGGCCGCATGCACCCTTCGGCTTGGCCCGAGAGGCGCCAACCAGAGGCACTCGCCCGACCTGACCGACCCGACCCGCCTGACCGCGCACCGACCTGCGCGGCAGCCCCGACCGATGTGTGGACCCCATGGAAGTCTTCACCGACAAAGAGCTCATGCGTCGCTGGTCGCGCTCGGTGCGCGCCGCGGGCGAGACCGTCGCCCTGGTCCCGACCATGGGCGCCCTCCACGAAGGACACCTGCGCCTGGTCGAGCTCGCCGCGCGCGAGGCCGACCGCGTGGTCGTCTCGATCTACGTGAACCCGACTCAGTTCGACCGCGCCGAGGACTTCGCCAAGTACCCGCGCACGCTGCACTCGGACCTCAAGGCGCTCGAAGGCAGCCCGTGCAAGGCGGTCTTCGCGCCGACCGAGATGTATCTGCCTGGCAACACGACCTGGGTCACCGTCGATGGCCTGACCGAACACCTCTGCGGCAAGACCCGGCCCGGCCACTTCCGCGGCGTGACGACCATCGTGTCGAAGTTCCTGCACGTGGTCGAGCCCGACGTCGCCCTCTTCGGCAACAAGGACTACCAGCAGCGCCGCGTGCTCGAGCAGATGGTCCGCGACCAGGACCTGCCGATCCGCGTCGTCGCCGCCCCAACGGTGCGCGAGCCCGACGGCCTCGCGATGAGCTCGCGCAACGTACGCCTCGACCCGACCGCACGCCTGGCCGCGACCGCCATCCCCAAGGCCCTCGATGCCGCACGCGCCGCCTTCGATCGCGGTGAGCGCGGCGTCGCGGCCCTGTCCGAGCCCGTGCGCCAGGCCCTCATCGCGGCCGGCGGGACGATCGACTACGTCGAGATCGCCGACGACCAGACGCTCGCGCCCCTGCCCTCGGACCGACACGTCGCTGCACCCGCCGTCCTCGCCATCGCGGCCTTCTTCGGCGGCGTGCGCCTCATCGACAACGTCGCCCTGCACTGAGGCCCCGACCGAAGTGACCGTGCCCATCCAGCGCTGGCTTCAGGTCGGCTTGTCGACCTTGCCGTCCGCGTGTCGCGCGAAGCGATCTTCGCTGATGGGGTGCACCGGGTCGTCGCGATCCCAGGGCCATCCGCCGAACTGAGTGCGACGGAAGTCCGCGTATGCTTGTCGGATTTCGGCCTCGCTGTTCATGACGAAGGGCCCGTACTGCACGACCGGCTCGCCGATCGGGCGCCCTTGCAGCACCAGCGCCTCGGCCTCGCCGACCGCCGCGAGCCCGACCTCCAGATCGGGCACGAGCTGAGCCGCGGTTCCGGCCTGGACCGTCACGCCGCCGACCGTGATCGCCCCCTTGAAGACGTACAGCATGCGGTTGGTCCCGGCCTTCGCGGACGGCAAGGTCCAACGCGCGTCGGCCTGCATCGCGATCTGCCAGATGGCGAGGTCCGACTCTGGCCGCGAGGCCCATGACGCGGGCGGCGGGGCCAGGGCCTTCCGGTCGCCGATCGTCCCCGCCGTCATGGTGACGACCGTCTTCTTGCCGGCCTCGTCACTGGCCTCGACGCGCGGGATCTGCTCGTCCCAGAACATCGTGAAGTGCGGCTCGGCGAACTTGTCCCGGGCGGGGAGGTTCAGCCAGATCTGGAACAACTCCAGCGGGTTGTCACGGTCGCGATGCAAGAGCGGGAACATCTCCGCGTGCAAGATCCCCTTGCCCGCCGTGAGCCACTGCACGTCGCCACCGCCGTAGCGCGCCGCCGCGCCCATCGAGTCGGAGTGATCGACCCGCCCCGACCGGACGACGGTCACCGTCTCGAAGCCCCGATGCGGGTGCTGCGGGAAGCCCGGCACCACGCGCCCGTGGTACATGCGCCAGCCGTCTTTGCCGGCGAAGTCCATGCCGAGCTCACGCCCCGCCAGCGATGCCACCGGCCCGAGGCGCTCGTCCCCACGCGGATAGCGGTCGTCGTGGTGCACGCAAAAGAGGAAGGGATCCAACGTCTTCCAGGGGAAGCCGAGCGGGTGGGTCGCGAGGATCGGGTTCCGGGTCGGGGTTCCTGCCATGGGGTCCTCCTGGGTCGACGTGCTCGTAGGGGCGGCCTTGCTCGAGGTCTCCGGCTCGGGCGCCGACTCCGGGTCACGCCCGCAAGCCGACGCCACCGCGCCTGCCGCGACACCGCCCGCAGCCGCCACCGCCAGCCGCTTCAGCGCGCCCCGCCGGTCGAGCTCCGCGCCTCTCTCTCGCTCGTCATCGCGCTTCATCGCATCCCTCGACGCTTCGAGACGCCCGTCATGTGTTCGCTCGGCAGCGCCGGTCAGGCGCCATGGCTTCGCAAGCCCCTGGGTTCGTCGGGCCCTGGGCGAGATAAACGCCAAAGCCCCTCCGGGGAAGGGCCTTGGTCACACACCGCGCTCGAGTCGGCGCGCGGAGCCTCGATCAGAGCATCTTCTCGTAGCGCTCGATGTCTTCGTAGAGCTTCTGCTGGGGGGCCGGCATCGGCGCCTTGCTGCGGTTCTTCGCCTTCGACAGGAGGTCGTTCGGGTACTCGAGGCGGTACTCGATGCGCCAGGTGACCTTCTTCTTGGCGGGCACCTGGGCCGTCCACTTCACGACCCCGTCGCGGTCGCGCTTGGCCGCCTCGGGCACCTTCACGTCGTCGATCTCGATGTCGTCGAGCTGAGCCACCGGCACGCGGTCGCCGAGCTCGATCGTGACCGCGGAGTCGTCGAGGTTCTCGACGCTGATCTCGTAGCTCACGGTGAGGCGCGTCGTGCTCTTCTTGCGCTCGATGGCGCTCTTCTTGCGGTCGAGCTGGCGCGTGAGCTTCACGCGGTCGTGCACGCCGAGGAAGGTCGAGAACGTCTCGCCCGGCGCGACGAACTCGAGCTCGGTCGTACCGATGAAGGCGCCGTCCACGAAGAGCGCGAGCTTGCCCGGCAGGATGGGCTTGTCGGCCGTGTTCTTGATCGACGCGGTCCGGACGGCGTTCAGCGAGACCTCGGGCACGGCCACGACGCGCAGCTCGGAGGTGAACTCGCTGGTCGTGATCGGCACCCGCACGGGCTTGCCGTCGGCGCGCACGACCCGAGGCGTGAGCGCGGCGAAGTGCGCGGTCGTGCCGCGCTGGGCGAGCTTCCGGAAGGTCTCGGACGCGCGCTGCTCGACGACCATCTGGTTGTCGACGTTCTGCTGCCAGGCGACGCTGCCCTTGCCGACGATCATGTTGCGGTTCGAGTAGCTCGAGCGCGCCTGATTGAACGAGTCGTCCATCTTGCCGAGCACCTCGCCGAGGCCGCCGCCCTCGCCCAGGAGGAGCGCCTGCACCTCGGGCACTGCCAGCGTCTCGTCGGGCCGCTGCGTCGCGAACGAGAGTGCCGCGCCCTCCCAGTCCTCGCCCGTCGTCTGCACCACCGAGCCGAACTGCACCAGCGACACGGCCTGCCCGCCCTTGGACACCCGCAGCTCGCCCACCGGCTCCCAGGTCGCACCCGCGATGAGGTAGGTCACCTGCAGCGTCGCGCGCCCATCGCCCGAGAGCTCGACGGTGATGGTGCTCTGCTCGAGCTGTGCGCGCGAGCGGAGCTCCTCCTGCTTCTGCACGCGCGAGGCGAGCTCGGGCTCGAGGGCGCGCTTCTTCTTCTGGAGGTCGCGCAGCGCCTTCCGGTCCTTGCGCAGCGCCTCGCTCACGAAGTCGATGGTCTCGCCGAAGGTCTTGACCTTCACGTCGCGGGTCAACATGTCCTTGGGCAGCTTGTCCATCGAGAAGGCCCGAATCGCCTCGAGCTGCGCGATCTCCTGATTGAGCACGCGCTCCTCGTCCGAGAGCGCGCCGAGCTCGTCCTGGATGTCGCGCACCGCCGCCTCGGCCTTCCGTACCGAGTCGTCATTGGCCTGCACGAGCAGGCTCTTGTCGACCGACACGTCGAGGATCTTGCCCGCGCTGGCCGGCACCATCGTGGCCCGCACCGACTCCGGGTCGATCCAACCCGGCAGCTCGGGAAGCACCACGCGCTGGCCCGACGCCTCGAGGTCGACCGAGCCCGTGCGGGTCACCTGTGCACGATCCGCGTAGACCGTGACCGCGCTGATCTTCGTCTTGAGCGGCACTGGCTCGGCCGCATGCACTGCGCCCGCGAGCGCCATCCACCCCATCAGAACCGAAACGCCGACCCACTTCGCGACACGCATCCCGAACCTCCTGAGAGCTCGACTTATCCGCCACCCTCGAAGGACCGGACAGGCTCGCGCGGTAAATCGTTGGTAAAGCCCGCGCACGAAGCCGCGCCGACGCACCCGGTGCCGCGCTACTTGCCGCCCGTGTTCCGATTGGGGGCGGCCGGCGGGTCCGGCGGGAGCTTGTCGGTGTTGCTCTTCTTGCCAGCCTCGACGCGCTTCTGCAGCTCACTCCGCGCCTGCTTGACGCGCGCGCTCTCGCCTTCGGCCTTGGCGAGCGCGACCACGGTCAGCTCGGCGTCGGCCCAGGCCCCGGCCGCCGATTGCTGTTGGAACAACGTCCAGAGGCGCTCGGGGGTCGCGTTGGCGGGCGGTGCGACCGGCTGGTTGTTGGTGTTGGTGTTGCGGGCAGGGACCTCGGGCGGCCCGAGTCGCGGCGACGGCTTCGCCTCGCGCTTGCGAGCCTCGTCGTCGACCGTGACGGTGGCCTTTCGCTCTGCGGTCTGCGTCTCGAGCGTGCGCACGTCGTCGACACGGCTCACCTCGGCACGACCCGCGGCATCGCCGCCACGGTAGTTCTCGTTGCGCGCCGAGCTCGCGGGCTGCGCCGTCGCGCGCGGTGCAGGCTCGTCGACCGGGACCCGCGCCTCCGTGGGCTTCGCCTGTACCTTGGCGACGTCGCCGTCGTTCGTGTTGGGGACATCGCCCCTCATGCCTCCCAGGGTGCCGCCGTCGTTCGCGGCCGCCTTCACGTCCGGCTTTGCAGGGGCGACCTTGGCGCTGACCTCGGTCACATCCTTGGGGACGGGGGTCAGCCTGAAGTCCAGCGCGTCATCGGCCTTCGCGCCCTTGGGGGCGTCGAGCATGGGGGCCAAGGGGGCCTTGTCCTTCGACGCGAGGTTGCCGTCGAACCAGCCCTGCTGGAGGCCTTCAGCCGCCTCACCGCCAGTCGGCTGCGGGCGGGCGACCTCGGGCACGGTCACCGCCGGCCCCCTGGAGATCGCGTCGCGGCTCTTGGCGAGCTTACCGTCCACGCCGAGGTCCGCGAGCCCGTCTCGATCGACGGTCCCACTCTGTCCGGCCACGGCAGGCGGCGCGGGCGCCTCGAGTTCCTTCTTCGGCATCTCCTGGTCCGCCTCGAAGGCGCCAGTCGTCGCCGCTGCGAGGCGACCCTGCCCGTCCTCGGGGGCCGCCATCGCGCCGGTCCCCTTGGTGGCCTCCCCCTGCTCACGCGCGAGGTCAGCCTTCGCGACCGTCTCTTCACTGCGCACGGCGCCAGCCGCAGCCACCCCGCCCGCCGCCCGATCCGATACCGCCACGGGCGGCAGATGCTGCGCCTCGGTCGAAGGCGGCATGCCCGGGACCTCGCCCTTCCGGCTCGCCACCAGGCCCACGCCCGCCACGACCAACGTCACGAACGCCATCGCGAAGGCCGGTTGCGCCAAGAAGGCCCGCACCCGCTCCCAGAAGCCGGGGGCCTTCGCTGTCGCCCGCGCCGCCACCGGGCCACCGGCCTCGACCTCGGCGATGAGGTCGTCCAGGAGTCCCGCCGGGGCCGACTCACGTGCGTATCCTCGGAATGCCAGCCGGGTCGCCTGATGCGCTTGAACCTCTCGAGCGACCTCGGGGTGCGTCGGCAACGCCCGCTCGAAAGCGGTGCGGTCGGCGGGCTCCAGCTCGTCGTAGAGATACTCGAGGAGATGATCCTCGAGGTCCTGGCGGGTCCAATGAGTCACGTCGGCATCATACGCTTCGGGCGCGCCTTCGATCTAGCGGGGTGCGGAAAAACGGCCAGCGGCGGCGGCACACGGAAAGATGCGTCGTTGCGGCGGCCGAGCAGCCCGCCTCGCGACGTGTCTTTCCGAATCCTTGGAGAGGCCGTCTTCGAGCAACATGGCCTCTCACGAGGGCCGCGGCGCGTCGGGCTGGGCCTCGGGCGCAGCGCGCTGAAACGCGGGCAGGGCCATCGCCGACTCCCAAATCCGGACGAGGGTCGGGAAGCGCTCCATCGCGACGGCGAAGCGCCGTGCATTGTAAACCTGCGGAACCAAGAGGCAATCAGCCAGCGTCGGGGCGTCCCCGAAAGCGTGGATTCCCGCGGTGCGGCTGCAGAGGACCTCGAGCCCCTCGAACCCGCGGGTGATCCAATCCCGAGCCCACGCCTCGTTGGCGGCCTGGTCGGTCTGGAAGCGCGCGGTCAGGGTCTTCATGACCTTCAGGTTCTGGAGCGGGTGGACGCCGCTGTTGACCCCCTCGACGAGCTGGCGGACCCGAGCCCGCGCGATAGGATCGGTCGGGAGCAGCGCGGGCTCGGGGTGGGCCTCCTCGAGGTACTCGAGGATGGCCACGGACTGCGCGAGGACCGTCTCGCCTGCGTCGCTCGCCACGACGAGGACCGGGACCTCGGCCATCGGGTTCAGCGCGCGATATCCCGGCAGGAGCTGCTCGCCGCCGCCCTGGACCAGGTGGACCGGCGTTACCGCGTAGGGCAGGCCCTTCAGCTCGAGTGCGGCGCGAACCCGAAAGGTCGCGCTCGACCGCCAGTAGCCGTGCAGGGTGTAGCGCGCCATCTCAGGTCCTCGCCGTGACGCGCTGGTCGATGGCGCCAAAGACCGAGCGGCCTTCGTGCCGGACCTCGACCCGGACGGTGTCGCCAAAGCGCATGAAGCGCGTCTGCGGCGCGCCCCCCTCGAGGGTCTCCAGGGTCCGCTTCTCGGCGATGCAGCACGAGCCGACCCCGGGGACATCGTTGGACACTGTGCCCGAGCCGAGGATCGTCCCGGCGCCGAGCGGGCGCGTCTTGGCCACGTGCGCGAGCAGCTCGTGGAAGCCGAAGTGCATGCCCACGCCGGCGTTGGGGTGTCCGAACCACTCACCGTTCCAATGGACCTCGACCGGGAGGTGGAGGCGCCCCTCCGACCAGGCCGCGCCGACCTCGTCGGGCGTGACCGCGAACGGGGCGAAGGCGGTGGGCGGCTTCGAGACGTAGAAGCCGAAGCCCTTGGCGAGCTCGTCGGGGATGAGGGCTCGCAGCGAGACGTCGTTCAGCAGCACGAGCAGCTTCACGTGCCCGAGTGCGTCGGCCGCGGACACTCCATAGGGGACGTCGTCGGTGATGACGCCGATCTCGCACTCGAAGTCGATTCCGAAGGCCTCCGAAGCGTGGGCGATGTCGTCGCGCGGCCCGAGCATGTGGTCCGAACCGCCTTGATACACGAGCGGATCGGTGAGGAACGACGCCGGCATCTCGGCCCCGCGCGCCTTCCTGACGAGCCTCACGTGGTGGAGGAAGGCGGAGCCGTCGACCCAGTGGTAGGCGCGGGGCAGCGGCGCGCGAAAGCGCAGGTCGGGTCGGTCGGCGACCGCGAAGATGCCGTCGGCGCTCCCGGCCTCGACCGCCTGCGCGATGGCCGCGAGCTCCGGCTCGGCCTCGGCCCAACGGTCCAGCGCAGCCTGGAGGGTCGGCCAGCGTCCGGCCGGCGCGAGGCGGTCCCCGTTGCGCGAGGCGACGACGAGCTGGCCGTCGCGGGTGCCATTGTCGAGGGTGGCGAGCTTCATCGTGCCTCCGAGCAGAGATCCGGCGTGACATACGCTCGCCACCGCACGCGTTCAAGCCACTTGACGCCGGGCGGCGGGTGCTTGCCCGCGCGGGGTGCCCATCGACCGCCGACGCGACCATGGGCTTGTGTTCTCAGCCGACCCCAGGGATCTTCCCAACCGATGAGCCTCTCGCGCCCCGCCGCTACCTCGCACATCGCCCGCCTGCCCCACCTACGCTGGGTGCTGGTCGGGCTGGGCCTGGCCGTCCCCGGGGTCCTCTTCGCCGAAGCGGGCTGGCCCGACGAGGTCTCGCGCGCCCCCGACGGCCGCATCCTGCACCGGAGGACGCGCGACCCCAACGAGACCGGCGTCGCCGAGGCCCCGATCTTCGTCTACGACCCGGGCTCGAAGGACGCGATCCCCAAAGACCTCGTCCGCGACGGCCGCCCCCTCGAGCGCCCGAGCACCTCGGCCGAGCCGAGCGACGGCGAGCCGGTGCATACCGCGCTCGGCCTGAGCCCGGCCAAGCCCAGCGATGCCGATGGCGCTGCCGGACCACGCCCTCTGCC
>JAEUKJ010000474.1 GCA_016792665.1 Deltaproteobacteria bacterium
GCGGAGCCGCGCGACTGGGTTGACATCATCCGCTGCCACGAGTCTGTGCAGGAGTTCGGGCTCATGGTCTGGGCGGCGTGTGGCAAGGATCCCGGCTTCAGCCCCTCGGCCATCGTCGAGCATGCTTCCCGAACCGGCCGATATTCCGCCGAAGAGCTCGGCGCCCTGGACTTCGAAGGCGAGCGGCCCGATGCCGCGGCGCTCGCAAGAACCTGGCATGGGATGCTGTCCGAGGCGAAACAGACGATCGAGCGCCTCCCAGGGGAGAAGGCCGGAACCTGTGTGCTAACGGCCGAGGGAACCCTCTTCCGCGGCGGACCCGACGCGGTCACCAGCGCGCTGCGTGACGGGCAGATCCGCTTCCATGCCGGCCGACTCCGGGGCGCGTACCCGTCGCTCACGCGCTAACGCCGCGGTCGCCAGCCCCACCGCTCCCACCGCCACCGCGTGGATCTTTGCGCTGGCTTTTTCATAACCCAAGCGTTATATAACGAGTCACACATATGCAGCCCTCCCTCGACACGACCTTCACCGCCCTCGCCGACCCGACCCGCCGCGCCATCCTCGCGCGGCTCGCCAAGGGCGAGGCCACCGTCAACGAACTGACTGCCCCCTTCGAGATCTCCCAGCCCGCCATTTCGCGGCACCTGAAGGTCCTCGAACAGGCCGGCCTCATCTCACGCCGCATCGACGGCACCTCGCGCCCCTGCCGCCTCTCGCCGTCCGCCCCGCGCGCCTTCGGCGAGATCAACGCGTTCCTCGCCCTGCTCGAGAAGGGCATGGCCAAGAGCTACGAGCGCCTCGACCAGCTCCTCGCTCAGATGTCTTCGCCCGGTCGAAAGGACAAAAAGCACCCATGAGCAAGCTCACCCTCCAGACCGAAGGCGACACCGGCATCGTCGTGACCCGCCGCTTCGCCGCCCCACCCGAGGCCGTCTTCCGCGCTCACACCGAACCCGACCTCATCCAGCAGTGGTGCCTCGGGCCCGACGGCTGGACCATGCCGGTCTGCCTCAGCGAGCCGCGCCCCGGCGGCCACATCCGCTACGAATGGCAGAACGCCGACGGCGCCGGCTTCTACCTCACCGGCGAGTTCGTGCTCCTCGAAGCCCCGCACCGCATCATCCACATCGAGCGCATGCACCTCGGCTTCCCCGGCGGCGACCCGACCCCGGACAACCGCATCGAGACGACGTTCACCGCCGACGGCGACTGCACTCTCATGGTGATGCGCATGACGCTCCCCGACGAGGCGACGCGCACCGCGATGCTGTCGACCGGCATGGAGCACGGCATGGAAGCAGGCTACGTGCGCCTCGACCGGCGCTGGGCCGAGTAGGCCCGCTACGGGGGGCCGGCGCCGCCGCACTCACAACGCGAGCAACAGCGGCAGCGCGGCCCCACCGCTCAGGTAGACCAGAGCGCCGACGCCCAGGACCACGATCCCTGCGATCGCCGCCTGCTGGACCATCGACGCGGCCTGGGCGGTGGTGATGTGCTGGAGATCCGGCGTTGGCATCACCTCGAGGGCGATCTCCCCGGTGATCGTCCCAACGACCTTGTATCCCGGCCTCACGGCCTCGGGAGATATCTTGAACTTGATCGAGACGCCGCGCTCAGAGGCCTCGATGGACCAGGTGACGTGACTGGCAGGCTTGCCACCCACACTGAAGGTCGGCTTGAGACCGGACGGCCCCTTGGCCACCGATGAAGCGTCCAAGCCGATCTTGAGGCTCGCGAACCCGCCCTCACCCTCGAGCTTGGCCTCGCGTTCTAGCCCTGCACCACCGCTGTCTGCCTTGGCCGTGACCTGTCCGTCGCTCACCTCGCCCCCCTGGCGCGTGAGCTTGACCGCCGCCTTCGTACCTTTGGCCTCGCGCGTGGCGGTCACAGCCCCTGCGACCTTGATGCGTGGGACCACCAGGCCAAGCGGCGGCACCGGGATCGGCGCCAGAGTCGTCTCCAGAGATGACTCCCAGCTCGAGGTGACCTCGGGCTCGGGAGCGCTCGGCGTCCTCGCGTTGGGGTTCGGTCGGGGGCCTGCTCGCGGCGCCTGGACTGCGCTCTTCGGTCGCCAGACCAACTTGAGGACAGGCGCCGGGGCCGCCGTGGGCGTCGGTGTCGGGGGCCGCGCACCCGACCCACGGCGCTTCATCTGGGCCTTCGCCCGGCGCCGCTGGACTGGCGCGCGCGCCGCGTCCCCGTAGATCCCGCGGTTCGCCTGGGCGATCGCCAGGTGCAGGCCTGCCATCGCCACACCGAGCTCACGACGCTGGACCAGGGGTGCATCCGGCGCGACATCGATGACGTCGTAGGTCGACGGGGAATCGTCGAGCAGCTCTGTCCGAGAAGCTCCTTCCTGCCTCCGCTCACTTCGCTGAACGTGCTCCTGCCGGCCTCGCGTCGTCGCCATCGCGTACCTCCCGATGAGGAGCCTATCGAGCGCGGGCCCACTCTCCGAGAGTCCTGCCGGCGTGGCGCGCTTTTCGAGCACCGATACTCAACGGGCCTCGCCCCTCTCGCGTGCTGTGCGAAGATCCCCGCTCGATGTGCACGCACTCATTTCGCCCCTCGCCATCGCAGCGATATCACACGCGCGAACGTCGACAACCCACCGTCACCACAACACTTTCACACGACGCCACACATCGCCCCATGGACGCCTCGGGCATTTGAATCCATGGTCAATGCTCTTCGTGCCCGGTCTCGCGCGCTCGCCTAGCTAGCGACGTGCGGGTCGGGCCGAGGGCGACGGTCTTGCGGGACCGCGTCCGTCATCGACCCATCGACCCCTCCGAGGCGCCCATGCCTTCGCCCCTGCGCACCCTCGTGCGCCCGGTCCTGCGCACCCTGCTCGCCGTCCTCGTCCTCGGCGCGCTGCCCGGCGTCCCGACCGCGCGCGCCGCGATGGACCCGCTCTGCGGCACGACCATCACGGCCGCCACCCACCCGACGCTCACCGTGACCCTCACGCAGGATCTCGACTGCTCGGGCCTCACGACCAACGCGCTGACCATCGGCGTGAGCGGCGTCACGATCGACGGCGGCCCCCAGCGCTTCAAGATCATCGCCCCCGACGCCGCGCGCGCCATCACGTCGACCGGCTTCTCCAACGTCACCATCAAGAACACCGAGGTCTCCGGCTGGTGCGGTGGCATCGGCATCTACCTCGATGGTGGCTCGGGCCACACCGTCGACAACGTCCGCATCACCGCTCGCGCGACCGGCCTCGACGCCCGCAACACCACCAACCTCAGCCTCTCGCGCCTCACCATCGACTCGGCCGCGACCTCGGGCATCACGCTGACCAACCTCGCGCTGACCGCCCCGTCCCAGCTCACCCTGCGTGACCTCACCCTCACCAACAACCTCACCGGCCTGACCCTCACCAACGTCAGCGGCACCTCGACCTCGACCTACACCTTCGCCCCCTACGTCGCGCTCTCCGACACCGGCGCCATCACCAGCCTGCTCGGCAACACCAACGGCATCGTGGTCGCAGGCTCGTCCTATCTCCGCTTCCAGGGCCTCCGCATCGACGGCAGCACCTACGGTATCGACGCCGGCACCGCGACCACGAACACCTTCCTCACCTTCGACGGCGTCGACCTCTCGAGCACCGGCATCGGCACCGGCCTCTACCTCACCGGCGCGAACCACACCGTCCTCGACACGACCTCCAACCGCCGGAACATCGGCCTCCGCGCGCTGACCACCACCAACCTCACGGTGCGCCGCCTCCACGCCAGCGGCGCCGCGGGCAGCTCCGGCTCGGGCCTGTCCATCGAGTCGCCGACCCTCCCGCTCACCCTCGAGAACCTCGACCTCCAGAACAACACGCGGGCCTTCTACCTCTCGGGCCTCACCGCCACCCTCGCCACGCCCTACCCCATCACGGCCTACGACAGCGGCACCGGCGCCATCGGCTCACTCGCCGGCAGCCTCACCGGCTTGGAGATCGCCACCTCGAAGTACCTCCGTGTCCACAACCTCACGCTCGACAACCCGAGCTACGCCATCAAGGCCGACAATGCCTCGAACGACACGATCAGCTTCGAGAACCTGAACGTCTCGGGCAAGCGCCAGACCGGCGCCGGCCTCTACCTCGGCGGCAAGAACATCACGGTCCAGACCGTGACCGCCAACCGCCGCCAGTACGGCGTCCAGGCCGCCGCGGTGACCAACCTCATCGTCAACGCCCTCACCGCCACCGGCAACAACACCGGCCTCTTCCTGCAGAGCTTCACCGCCACCCACAGCCCTTGCACGCTCAACGGCCTGACGCTGACCAACAACGGCTCGGGCCTCTACTTCGCGAGCTGGTCGATGCCATTCACGGTGCGGAACACGCCCGGCGACTCGCAGTCCATCAACCTCGCCGGCAGCCTCACCGGCATCGGCGTCCAGAGCTCCTCGAACCTCACCTTCAACGATCTCACGCTCGACAACCGCGCCGTCGGCATCGACGCCTATCCGTCCAACACCTCCAGCACGAGCCTCACCTTCAACCGCGTCAACGCCTCGGGCACCGGCACCGGCATCGGTATCCGCGCCGGCGGCGCCAGCCACACCCTCAACACCGTCACTGCCAACGACCGCGACACCGGGGTCGTTCTCTATGGCCCGTCCGCCCTGTCGATCACCACCCTCGTGGCCAAGCGCAACCGCACCCAGGGCCTCTCGTTCGAGTCCCTCTCGGCCGGCACGGCCCCGGTCCTGTCGGGCCTCGATCTGCGCGACAACGGCATCGGCTTCAACATCAACAACTGGTCACTCGCCATGGTGGTCCGGAACACCCCGGGCGACTCCCAGAGCCTCGATGTCTCCGGCTCGGACACGGGCATCTATGTCGGCAACTCCGCCAACATCACCTTCCGCGACCTGACCCTGGCGAACCCGACCGCCGCCATCACGGCCTGGCACTCGAGCCGCGCCACCTCGAACTCGAACATGCGCTTCGAGAACCTCACCCTCTCGGGCACGCGCGGCTCGGGCTACGGCCTCCAGCTCGGCGGCGCCAACCACGTGCTGGACAACGTCATCGCGGACAACCGCTCGACCGGCCTCTACCTCGCCTCGACCGACAACCTCGTCATGGACCGCGTCTTCGCGCGCAACAACGCGACCGCCGTTGCCATCCAGTCCATCACCACCGCGACCTGGACGGGTCCGACGCTCGGCCGCATGACGCTCACCAACAACAGCACCGCCCTCGATCTCAGGTCGATCACGCGACCGTTCAGCGTCGGCCCCGCCACCGTCGGCGACACGGCTGGCGCCATCACGTTCGCCGGCAGCCTGACCGGCATCTACGCCACCGGCCTCTCGGGCACGACCTTCCGCAACCTCACCCTCGCCAACCCGACCCTGGGCTTCAACGGCAGCGACGCCAACAACGCAGCGCTCACCTTCACGAACGTCGACGTCTCGGGCGTCGGCCTCGGTACCGGCCTCCAGCTCGGCCGCGACGCCAACTACAAGGCGGGCGCCGACCACGTCCTCATCGACGTGAAGGCCAACCACCGCTCGACCGGCATCCACGTCGCCTACGCCTCGAACCTGACCCTCACCCGCCCCATCGCCGACCAGTGCGACACCGGCATCCTCATCAACCTCCCCTTCGATGCCGCGGCCTCGCCCCCGACGATCACCCAGCTCCGGTCGCGCAGCTCCCGCATCGGCTTCGCCCTGCGCTGGAACAACGCCTGGACCGTGAACCTCGCG
This sequence comes from Deltaproteobacteria bacterium, assembly GCA_016792665.1. Classification (GTDB taxonomy): domain Bacteria; phylum Myxococcota_A; class UBA9042; order PHBI01; family PHBI01; genus WYBB01. The sequence continues at coordinate 5,725 of JAEUKJ010000474.1, forward strand.
AGCCTCGGGCTCGACCTCGCCGGCTCGACCATCGGGATCGAGCTCGTCAGCTCGTCGAACCTCACTCTCGACGGCGCCAACACCCCCCAGAACGTGCGCCTCGACAACCTCGTCAACGGCATCCTCGCCAACAACAGCAACGCGAGCCTCACCTTCAAGAACCTCGACCTCTCGGGCAACGGCCTCGGCAAGGGCCTCGTCCTCTCGGGCACCGGCCACACGATCCAGGACGTCACCGCCAACGACCGCGAGACCGGCTTCGACCTGACGACGACCACGAACCCGGTGCTGACCCGCCTCCACGCCACCCGCAACGGCACGGCGCTCAGCCTCACGTCGACGACCATCACCACGGCCTTTGCGCCGAGCGGCCTCGACCTCACGCACTCGACCACGGGCCTCAACATCGCGACCATGACCCTCAGCGGGGTCGGCGCCTCCTACGCCATGGGCCCGTCGAACTTCGCCGCGCTCGGCGGCAGCCCGACGGCCATCAAGGTGACCTCCGCCCCGGCCGTCACCTACGACACGGCCGGGCTCACCTCGACCTTCGGCCTCACCAACCCCTCGGCCGGCACCTTCGCGAACACGCTCGTCTCGGGCAGCGCCCTCTGCGGTACGACGCTGACCGCGCTGACCCACCCGTCGCTCACCCTCACGCTCACCGCCGACCTCGACTGTAGCGGCGTCACCGGCACGGCGCTCACCATCGGCGCCGATGACTTCACCATCGACGGCGCCGGACCGGGCGGCGTCCGCTACAAGATCATCGCGCCCAACGCCGCGACCGTCATCGCCGCCAGCAACAAGAACCGCGTCAGGATCAAGAACCTCGACCTCAGCGGCGCCCGCGTCAGCGGCACCGGCCTGTCCATCGATGGCGGCACCGGCCACCTCATCGACAACGTCGACGTCAGCCGTCGCGCCACCGGCGCCGACCTCCGCAACACCTCCGACCTCGGCGTCAACGCGCTCACCGCCAACTGGACCAGCACGACCGGCCTGTACCTGCGCTCCATCACCCTGCCGTTATCAATGACCGGCCTCACGGCCACCAATGGCAACGGCACCGGGCTCAAGCTCTACGGCATCAACGGCGCGGCCGGGGCTCCCAACGGCATCGACGACCTCACGCTCACCAGCGCGGACATCACCTCGCTGGCCGGCCAGTCGGTCTCGATCCAGCTCGAGAACCTCGTCACCCGCGTCACCTTCGACGGCCTCTCCGGCCTCGACGGGCGCAGCGTCGGCCTCGATGTGGTCGCCGGCAACTCCTCGTGCACCTTCAAGAACCTCGACACCTCGATGCTGCGCGGCGCCGGCACCGGCGTCCAGCTCCGCGGCGACGGGCACACGCTCGACACCGTCATCGCGAACCGCCGCGCGACCGGCTTCGATCTGATGACCGGCACCGGCCTCACCGTGCGCTCGCCGCTCGCCGCGGGCGCCAGCACGACCGCCTTGAAGATCGGCGGCACCGGTGCCCTCACCCTCACTGCGGCCGAGCTCACGAGCAGCGCCACCGCCCTCGCGGTCGAGGGTCTCGTCGGCACCGCAGGCAACCGCTACCTCATCGATCGCTGGACCGTCGCGAACCCCACGGGCGCCCTGAAGTCGGTCACCGACAGCCTGAACGGCGTCTCGGTCAACACGACCACGGCCTACGTCGACTTCGCGAACCTGGTGCTGCCCAACCCCAGCAACGCCTTCAACATCAACAGCACGACCAGCAACCTTCGCCTCACGTCCATCGACGTCTCGGGCGATCGCTTCGTCGGCAACGGCCTCCAGATCCGCGGGGCCAGTCAGTCGGCGATCGGCATCACGGCCGACAACCGCGCAATCGGCGTCTACGCCAACAGCGCCTCGGGCCTCGTCCTCACCTCGGTCCTGGCGCGCCACAACAGCACGCGGGGCCTGCACCTCCAGGGGTGGGCGCCCGCGCTCGCCGCGCCGACGCTGAGCACCTGGACGCTGACCGACAACGCCATCGGCCTCCACTTCGAGTCCTGGACGCGCCCGGTGACCGTCGACGCCTCCTGGGGCTTCGACGTGAGCGGCTCGGCCACGGGCATCACCGTGTCTGCCACGAGCACGGGCCTCACGTTCTCGGGCCTGACGCTCGCCAACCCGACCAACGGCATCGACGCGGCCGACGCCTCGAACACGGGCCTCACCTTCACGAACCTCATCGTCGACGGACCGGGCCGTGGCTACGGCCTCTCGCTCCGCGGCACGGGCCACACCATCAGCGGCGGGCGCGCCGACCACCGCGGCACCGGCATCACGACGAGCGGCGTCGGCGGCATCAGCGTCAGCGGCTTCACGGCCCGCTACTGCACCTACGGGATCGGCCTGCTCTCGACCACCGCGGGCGCGGCACCGACGCTGTCGAACCTGACGCTGACCGACAACGACTCGGGCCTCTACCTCGACGGCTGGACCGTGCCCTTCACGCTGCGTGCGACCGACCTCGTGAACGTCCAGCGCAGCCTGAACGGCCTCCGCGTGCTCAGGACCACCGACGTCACCTTCGAGGGCCTCGTGCTGGACAACCCGACCAACGGCTTCTCGGGCGGCGACAGCAACGGCGGCAACGCGCGCCTGACGTTCACCGGGGTCGACGCCTCGGGCGTGGGGATCGGCACCGGCATCAACCTCAGCTACGACGGCCATACCCTCACGAACGTCAAGGCCAACGATCGCGACACCGGCTTCTACTTCAACCGCACGGGCGGCCTCCAGGCCAACGGGCTCGAGGCCGCGCGCGTCGGCACCGCACTCTATGCCGCGACCAGCGGCACCACCGCCCCCACCTGGAGGAACCTCACCCTCACCGACGCGAACATGGCCATCCGCATGGACAGCTTCACGACGGCGATGACGCTCAGGAACACGGGCGCGAACCCGACCAACCTCGTCACCACCGGGTCGCTCACCGGCATCTATCTCAACGCGGTGACCGGCCTCACCGTCGAGGACATGAGCTTCCCCAACGTGTCCCGCGGTATCCAGGTCGAGACCGGCAACGTCTCGAGCGGGCTCACCTTCCGCCGGGTGAACTTCGACGGCGCGGGCATCGGCTACGGCCTCCTCGGCACCGGCCAGAGCGGCACCCTCGAGTCCATCACCGCGCGCGACCGCGACTACGGCGTCTACGCCTCGAACTCTCCAAACCTCACCGTCAACGGCCTCGTGGTCGAGCGGGCCGCGACGACGGCCTTCTACTATGACGCGATCGCAGGCGGCGCGAAGCCGACGTTGTCGAACCTGTCGCTCACCCAGAGCAACACCGGGCTGTTCGTCCGCAACATCACCGGCCCCTGGGTCCTCGACAACACCGCGCTCACCAACGTGAGCGGCAACCAGGTCAGCGTCGAGCTGAACCACAACGTCACCCAGACCACGGTCCGAAACCTCACCCTCGATGGCGTGACCACGGGCCTGAGCGCCAACAGCAGCTCTCAGAACCTCGCCAACGTCACGCTCGAGAACCTGAACGTCACGGGCTATTGCCGCGGCACCGGCATCTCCCTGAACGGCGTCGACCAGGGCCTGGACCGGATCACCGCGGCCCGCCGCGGCACCGGCATCAGCCTCGCCTTCGGCGACCGCTACACCATCACGCGCTCGGTCATCGGAGCCAACACGATCGGCCTCTCGCTCGGCAGCGTGAGTTCCATCGCCAACACGACGGTCGTCGCCGACGCAGGTAACTCGCTGAGTCAGTTCAAGGTCAACGACACGACCAACATCGCGGTCGGAAAGACGCTGCGCGTGTTCCTCTCGCCGGCCGAGGACCGCGTCGTCGCGAGCGTGAACACCACCACGAAGATCGTCACCTTCACCGTCCCGTTCTCGACCCTCCCGCCCGTTGCCACCGTCGTGCAGGGCCCCGACTACAACGCCATCCGCGCCACGCTCGCGACCAGCGACATCTGCGCCAACGGCACCGGCTCGGCCTCGGCCACCCAGGGTCTCACCGCGACGACCGACTACTGGCGCTCGTCGCTCGGCCCGCGCCACGCGAGCAACCCGGGCTGCACCGTCCCGGGCGGCTGCCTCGGCGATCTGGTGACGGGCACGGCGGTCACGCTCTCGCCGTTCATCACGGTGCCGACCGACAAGAGCAACGCCTACTGCAACCAGGCGCCCGTGGCCGACGCCGGGGCGCCGCGCACCTTCTGCGAAGGGGATACCGCGAACCTGGATGCAAGCGCGTCCTACGACCCGGACATCGAGCCCATCACGTTCGCGTGGTCGCAGACCGCCGGCACGACCGTGGCGCTGTCGAGCGCGACCGCCGACGCGCCGACGTTCATCGCCCCGGGCCCTTACAGCGGGCAGCCGGGTGCGACCCAGACGCTGTCCTTCGAGGTCCTCGTCCAGGACGACCTCGTGCGTCGCCGCGCGACCGTGACCCACACCATCACCCGCAGGAACTACGCCCCGATCGCCACCGCCGACCCGCACGCCGCGGTGAACGAGGGCGACACGGTGACGCTTGGTGGCTCGGCGATCGATCCCGAGGCGCGCGCGATGACCTACGCCTGGACCCAGACCGGCGGACCGGCCGTGGTCGTGACCGGCGGCACGACGCTCGGCCCGACGTTTACCGCGCCCCAGGTCGGCCCGGGCGGCGGCCCCAGCACGACCACGCTCACCTTCGAGCTCGCGGCCAGCGACACCGCCCCGCCCGGCTACTGCGGCGGCGACGCGACCGGGCGCGCGACGGTTCAAGTCATCGTGAACAACGTGAACCGCGCACCGACGGCCGACGCCGGCGACGACCGGACCGTGCCCGAGGAGACGCTCGTGACCCTCGATGGCACGGCGAGCCAGGACCCCGACGGGGACGGCCTGACCTATGCGTGGACCCAGGTCTCGGGCCCGGCCGTCACGCTCAGCGCGGCGAACGTCGCGACGCCGACCTTCACCTCGCCGTCCTTGCCCCAGCGCACGAGCGCGACGCTGGTCTTCGCGCTGGTGGTGAGCGACGCTTACGGCGGGGTCTCCAGCGTGTCGACGGTGACCCTGCAGGTCGACGACGTCTGTCACGTGACCGGCGACGACACCAACTGCGATGGGCTCGACGACGACTGCGACGGCCTCGACGACAACCACTACACGGTCGACACGACCTGCTTCCGCCAGGGCGTCTGCGCCACCGGCAACGTCGCGTCCTCGTGCGCCGCCGGCGGGGTCGAGACGCTGTGCGCAACCGGCGCGCCGAGTGGCGTCGCCGAGTCGGTGTGCAACGGCGACGACGACGACTGCGACGGGGCCGTCGACGAGGATTATCTGCCCGACACGACCTGCTTCCGCGTCGGGGCCTGCGCCGCCGGCAACGTCGCCTCGCGCTGCCAGGCCGGCGTCGTCACCGCATGCCAGACCGGCATCGCGGCCGCGAGTGACGCCACCTGCGACGGGGTCGACGACGATTGCAGCGGCGCGGCCGACGAGGACTTCGTGGGCGTGGCGACTTCGTGCGGGCTCGGTGTGTGTGTCGCGACGGGGACCACGACGTGCGTCGGTGGTGTGCCCGGCGACAGCTGTGTGCCCCTGCCGTCGGTGTCGCCGTCGCCGCCTGGGACGTTCGGGGGGATCGCGTTCCCGCAAGGCGTGAGCTCGTTCGCGGACGAGGTCGTCGCGTTCGACCCGATGTTCTCGGGCGGGCCGCGCGCGACGCACCCGAACCTGCAGGACCCGAGCGCGGCCCTGGGCGCCCCCAACTGGAACGGCAGCGCCGAGACCGGCGCGGTGACGCTGGGCGATGGCGGCCGTATCGTGCTCCGCTTCCGCGACAACGCGCTGACCGGCAGCGGCACGCCGGCCCCCGATCTCCACATCTTCGAGGTCGGCGCCGACGTCGAGGCGACCTTCGTCGACATCAGCCGGGACGGCGTGACCTGGGTCTCCATCGGGCAGGTGGCGGGTGCCACCGCCAGCCTCGACATCGATCACCTCGGCTTCGGCCCGAGCGACGCGTTCCGCTACGTGCGCTTGACCGACGACCCCGACCAGGGCAACGACCCCTCGCCGGTCTATATCGGGGCAGACATCGACGCGGTCGGGGCCATCGCGTCGGTGCGCGTCTCGACCGACGACGACTGCAACGGAGAAGACGACGACTGCGACGGCACGCCCGACGACGACTTCGTCGGGGTCGAGACGACCTGCGGGGTCGGCGCCTGCGCGGCGGTCGGCATGACCGCGTGCGTCGACGGCGCGCTGATCGACGGGTGCGTGGAAGGCCAGGGCCAGCCCGACACCGACTGCGACGGGGTGGACGACGACTGCGATGGCCCGGCCGACGAGGACTACGTCCAGGTCGAGACGACCTGCGGCGAGGGCGCGTGCGCGGCGGTCGGCGTGACCTCGTGCGTGGGGACGACGGTGGTCGATTCGTGCACGCCGATCGTGCCCGGCGTGTGCGGCTGCGGCGTGCCCGATGTCGACAGCGACGGCGACCTGACCCTGGACTGCCTGGACGGGTGCCCGGCGGACCCGGGCAAGGTCGAGGCGGGCGAGTGCGGGTGCGGCGTCGCCGACCGCGACATCGATCAGGATGGAATCGTCGACTGCAACGATCAGTGCGTGGCGGGCTCGCAGAGCTGCGCGCCGGTGCCGTTCTATCTGACCGTGAAGGTCGCCGGCCAGCGGATGCAGGTGGCCTGCACGTACGATGGCGTGGCGATTCGCTGCGCCGAGGCGAGTGGTGTCGTGACGCTCTCGCCGATCACCGACGAGACGAGCTGCGAGTGAGGGGCCTCATGTCGAACCAACTTTCGAAAGGCCGCACGGGACGCCTCGGCGTGGTCGCGGCGGGCGTGATGTGGGCCGGGCTCGCGGCGGGTGCGATGGGCGCGTGTTCCGAGCGGGAGGCCGCGCCGAGCACGACGAACCTGGCCGTGAACGTGGCGCCGCTGGACCTGAAGGACGTGACCAACGCGCGCTACACCCTGACGGTGCGCGCCAAGGGCGAGGTCGTCTGGACGCGGGCGGTCGACGCCGACGCGTTCGGCGATGGGCGCGGGGGCCTGGCCTATGTCGGGCCGTGTGACGCGAGCCCGGACGCGCAGCCCAACAGCGTGACGGTGGTCCTCGACGCGCTGGTCGGGCCGACGAGCGATCTGCCCCCTTCGAGCTGGCAGAACCCGACGCCGGTCACCGCGAACTTCACGTGTCGCGAGAACGCCGACACGCCCGTCACGTTCAACCTCACGATCATGCGGCGGGCGGACCAGGGCTTCTTCGACATCGCGGTCACCTTCGAGGACGTCTTCTGCTCGGCGAAGTTCGACTGTCAGGACGAGCTCTTGCACGACGGGGGCACGCGCGGCCTGACCGGGGTCATGGCGTTCGCGTGTGCGGCCGGGAAGGACACGTCGACGGTCCTCTACCTGAGTGACGTCGTGCTCGCGTGCGAGGGGCAGGCCCCCGTGGTCGTGAACCCCTCGCTCGGGCCGGGCCAGCGCGTCGTGACCGCGTCGCCGCTGTTCGCGGTCGCGACCTACTGGGGCAAGGAGGGCTTCCCCGACCTCGACAAGTGCTACTGGAACACGGCCCTCGGACTGACTTTTCAGCCAGCCTCGGCCGGTGGCGTCAACGCGAGCGACTGCGAGCTGCGCGCGACGGGCACGGCGGTCAGTACGCTCCTCGACGGCGGGCGCACGCCGGCCAACACGCGCTATCCGATCATCCAATGGACGGTGCCGCTGACCGACGCGGACGGCCGCCTGACCTGCGGGGCCCATGCTCTCGACAGCGGCGATGGCGCGGTGAAGACGCGCTACACCGACCCGAGCGGCGAGGCGCTGGGCCACCCGTATGTGTGCGGGCAGCGTCCGGGACTGTCCTGCACGGGGCGCACGGCGACGGTCGCGGGCCAGGAAATCCTGGTCAACGATCTCGGGTCCGGTCGCGTCCAGGTCGACATCGCCGGCACCAGCGCGACCTTGCAACTGCCAGAGGGCGCGACGCTCGACGACGAGGTCGGGTGCTGCATCTCACCGTGCTGCGATCTGGGGCCCGCGCTTCCCTGACCCACGGGCACTCCGTCGACGCCGACCCGGCTGAGGCCACTCAGTCCTAGCCCTTGCGTCGCGCTCCGAGTAGCACTCGCGCTCGAGGTCAGCGCCGACCGGCCGCGGGGTCGACATCGTAGGCGTAGACGTCCGGGTGGAAGCGGACGAGGCCGGCGTCGTCGACGGACGCGGTGTAGTACTCGAGGAAGACCGGGACCTCGGTCGCGAGGTCGAAGATGATCGACCCGCCGCGGCCCGCGCGGCTGCGCAGCGCCTCGGCGTCGAAGGGGCGTCCGGCCTTGGCGGCGTCGTCGACCAGCAGCTGCAGGCCGAAGTCGAGGGCGTTCTGGACGCGCACGCAGCCATGCGAGAGGGCACGCACAGCGAGCTTGAAGGCGCCCTTCTTCGGCGTGTCGTGGAGGTAGACGTCCTCGTCGTTGGGGAAGAGGATCTTGATGACGCCCAGCGCGTTGTCCGCCCCGGGGGACTGGATGGACGTCCGGCCGCGCGCCGAGGTCACGAGTTGGATGCGCTTCTTCTCGAGGTAGGTCGGGTCCTTGGCGACCTCTTTGTCGATCTCGTTCTGGGCGATGCGCGGCGGCACGGCCCAGATCGGGTTCACGATGATGCGCGCGATGTGGTCGGTGAGGACCGGGGTCGCGTGCACGTTCAGGCGGCGCTTGAGGTCGGTGTCGAAGTACCACTTGTTGGCGCCGACGATGGTGCGCTGGGTCATCACCAGCGCGGCGTCGCGCACGTAGCGGAGCTCCTGGGCGGCGATGTTGACCTCGACGAAGGTCGGCTCACCGCGCCAGGCCGAGAAGCGCCAGCGCTTGGCGTTCAGCGCGAGGGTCGCCACGAGCTGCTCGCAGCTCACATCCAGCGCCGCGTGCAGGTCGTCCATCAAGAGGCCGCCGGGCTGCGGCAGCTGCCGGCTCGTGAGCCAGCGCGAGAACGCGGCCTGGGCCGCCTCGTCCCACGGCTCGGCCACCTCGGCGCCGTCGGGGTCCCGGGCGAGGTAGCCCTCGGCGCTGAGGCGAGCGCGGAGGGCGCGGGCGTAATCGTCCTTCGGGGTCGTGAACTTCGCGCGGCCGGGCTTCGGGCGCTTGACGACCGGGCGCGCGACGGCCGGGAAGCCGCCCGCCTTGCACATGGCGTCGTAGGCGACACCGGCCTCGACCAGGCGACGATACTGCAAATGCGGCGGCACCAGAGCGCTGAGCTGGGCCTCGAGGTTCCCGTCCGTGGCTGACTGCAACGCCGCGGCGAGGGCGTCGGGCGAGGCGGTCGGCGCCGGCACGCCGCGCCACTGGATGTCGGGCGTCGGGTAGAAGCGCGTGTCGGGGCTCCGCAGGACCGGGACCGTGCGCGGGCGCGCCGGGAGCTCGGCGATGAGCCGGGCGAGCTGGGCCTCGAGCGTGCGCTCGACGACGTCCGATGGGGTCTGGCCCGAGGGGTTCGCGAGCCACGCCTCGACGGCGGGGTCAGGCGCCAGGTCGAGCCCGTGGAAGCGCGCGGCGCGCACCCACGCGACGACGACCTTGCCGGCCTCGGTGAGGCCAACGGGCCCCGTGAACCGGAGACGCGTTGCGTCGGCGCGGGCCTCGACGCCGAGGAGCAGCGACACGAACAAGAGCAACAGTCGAGCCATGGACGGCGCGATAGCAGGCCGAGGCCGGCTTGACAACAAGCCGTTCGGAAGGTCGCCTGGGTGGGGTTCAGGCGGGGTCGGCCACGAAGCCGCGGCGGCGGCGCAGGTAGTCGATGAACGGGGCGCCGACCGCGACCGCGGCGAGGTGCTCGGCCGAGACCGGCAGCCGCGTCGGCTCCCAGCCGGGCTGGGCCGCGTGGGCCGGCCAGTCGGGGTTGACGATGGCCGCCGAGCCGAGCGCCACCGCGACCGCCCCACCCGAGCCGTCGGCCGCGGGCAGGGCCTCGGCCCAGTGCATCCAGCGCGAGGCCTCGGCCGGGGTCCAGAAGGCGCCGGCCGCGACGACCGGGATGGCCAGCGGCACGGCCGCGCGGATGCGCTGGAACGGAGCTTCGTCCGGGTACTTCTTCGACGGCTGTCGATGATCCCAGAGCGAGGCATGCACGAAGTCGACGCCGTCCGCCGCGAGCCAGCCGGCGACGGTCGCGGTCTCGTCGAGGTCGATGCCGGCGACAGTGCCGTAGTCCTCGGGGCTGAGGCGCACGCCGACGAGGTGGTCCGGCAGGGCGCGGCGGACCTCCTGGACGAGGGTCCTAAGCAGCCGCGCGCGGTTCTCGAGCGAGCCGCCCCAACGGTCGTCGCGCTGGTTCGTGCGGCTCAGGAACTGGGCCGGGAGGTAGCCGTGGGCCCCGTGGATCTCGACCCCGTCGAAGCCGGCCGCGGCGACGCGCAGGGCCGCCGCGCGGAAGGAATCGATAGTCCCTATCAGATCCTCGTCGGTGGCGGCGCGGGCGTGGTCGTCGCCGACGGCGTGCGCGGTCGCGGACACGAGGTCACCGGCCAGGGCGCGCGAGGCGCGGGCACCGCCGTGGAAGAGCTGGACGATGCTCAGCGCGCCGCGCTGGCGAAGGCCACTGGCGAGAGAACGCAAACGCGGGAGGCACTCATCGCGGTCGACGCCGAGCTGGCCGGGCCAGGTCTTGCCGCTCTGCTGGACGTAGGCGGCGCACGTCTCGATGACGCCGAAGCCGCCCTCGGCGCGGCGGAGGAGCCAGCGCTCTTCGACGTCGGACAGCGTGCCGTCCGCCTCGCTCTGGAGGTTCGTGAGCGGGGCGAGCCAGAGCGAGTTGCGCGCGACCTGCCCGCGCGGGAAGGCGAGCGGGCGGAGGAACGGGGCGGACTCGGGGAGCGTGCTTGAATCGGACTGCATCGACTGCATTTTGGACCTCTGGCGAGGCGCGACTGCACGCACGTTGCACCAGCCCCCAGCCACGCCGGGTCGCCGGTGCCGGCGCTGTCGGGTCCCGCCCGTCTCGGGGCTCGGGGCCGCGAGAGGAACGACCGGGCCCAGGCCGGTCAAGGGGCCGCCCCACGCAAGCGCCCGGCCGGTTGACCCCGCGGTCCAGACTGTGGCTCACTCTGTCATCTATCCCAGGTCAAGCTCGCTGCGGTGCGTGTCGCCTGGGAACCGCCTGTCGGCTCACGTCACCCCGACCACGCCTCCAAGGAGCTCCCCATGCTGCGGCATCCCTCCGTCCTCGTCCTCGTCGCTGCACTCTCCGCGGGCTGTGCCGGCGGCGCCGGGTCCGGCCCCGGCCAACGCCTCCAGGTCTCGGTCGCCCCGTTGACACTGACCGGCGTGACCGGCGCGACCTACGACCTGACGGTCTACAACAGCGACATCGCCGGCCTCCCCGCGGCCGACATCGTCTGGAGCGCGACCGGCATCACCAGCGGCCAGTACGGCGACGGCAAGGGCGCCATCACCTACATCGGCCCTTGCGACGCCAGCACGCCGGCGGGCGCGCCGAACATCAACACGGTCGCGCTCGTCACGACCGGCTTCACCAGCACCGACCCGGCCGACACCTTCCAGCTCCCCTGCCCCGCCAACCGCCCGTGCCGCCTCGAGCGCGCCTGCGAAGAGAACGCCGACGTGTCGGTCGTCTTCAACCTGACGGTCATGCGCAACGCCAAGCAGGGCTTCTTCGACATCGCCGTGAACTTCGAGGACCTGTTCTGTTCGGCCAAGGTCGACTGTCGTCCGACCGGCCTCCTCTACGATGCCGACCAGACGCGCGAGGCGACCGTGGTCTACGCGCTGGCGTGCACCGCCGGCCCCGGTGCCGCGGGCGGCAGCACGCTGCTCTTCGACGACCTCACGCTGAGCTGCGACAACGCGGCGGGCAACGCCACCGTCAGCACGCAGCCGACCCGCGACGGCAACCAGATGACGGCGCTCGACGCGCAGAACCCGGAGACCACGGTCTTCCAGGTCGGCATCTATCAAGGGGCCGAGCTCCTCCCGTGCGGGGTCGGCGCGGGCGACGCCCCGGTGTCCTGCCAGAAGATCTACTCGAACACGGCCGTCGGGATCGGGGCGGCGGTCCTCGGCACGCGCTGCACGTTGACCACCCGGGCCACGGCCGCGGCCGGGTCGGCCGGGCTCACGACGCCGGGCTACGCGAGCTATCCCATCATCGAGGTCAGCGTGCCGATCACCGACGCGAGTGGCGCGCTTTCTTGCGGTGCGAACCCGCTGAACGCGGGCGACGCCCAGGCCGGCACCGGCTGCTTCGCCACGCCGCCGACGGGCGTGTGCACGGGCTACACCGACCCGAGCACCCCGACCGGAGAGACCTTCGCGCACAGCTACAAGGGCCCGGGCGGCACGGTCCCCGTCGGTGACGGCAGCTCGGCGTGCGCATACCCCGAGTCCGAGCACCCGAACTACACGACCCCGAGCCGCAACGTCGCGCTCTGCGGCGCGACCTATGATTCGACGAACATCGAAGAAGCCTGCGCCGCGGGCTGGCACGTCTGCACCCTGCCGGAGTGGCAGGCCCGCTACCCCGCCGGCCAGTACCCGGGCGGCACCGTGAGCACCTCCGGCGCCGACCAGCTCGTGCGCTGCCAGGCCGACCAGTGGGAGGCCAACCGCCCCTACGACAACGCCCTGTGGGAGGAGAGCGTGTGCGTCGACGACGTGGGAGTGGAAGACGCCGCCTACCTGCCGTGGAACAACACGAAGAACCTCTTCGCGGCCGACGGCGCGACCATCCTCACGGGCAGCGGCAACTGCTGCAGCTGGGACGTGACCTTCACGCCGACCCCGCCCACCGAAGAGGGCTTCGCGGTCTACTGCTGCATCGACTGAGCGTGGACCCAGGCGGTCCGCGTTTCTCGGTGAGGCGCGCAGGAGGACGGCGAGCAGCGTCGCCTCGGACACCGTGCCGAGGTAGCTGCCGCCGTCGCGGAGGACGGGCAACGTTCGGGGCGCTCCTGGGCGTCCGCGTCCGCGTCGGACGCGTCGAGGAGGTCGGCGGGCACGTGGGACCCGGGCACACTCGGCCTCGCGGCGGTCGCGGTCGTCGCGGCCGGCACGGGCCTCGTGGTCGAGCTCGTCGGGCGATACCGTGCGCGCCGCTGAGCCTCACGCCGGGCCGCGTGGGGCCGTGCGCCCTAGGCGACGCGCGACCGCCAAGTGCGCCGAAGCACTCAACGAGCCGCGACGCGTTGCAACACAACATTACGTCGGGGTAGTCATGGGGGGCGCGCGCGCATGTGAGGGGTCACGTCGACCCAAGCCTCGCGCCCTGTCCCGAAGAGCCCATGTCCCGATCGCACCGGCCCACCCCGCTCACGTGCCTCGCGCTCGCGGCGTTCGTGGCCGCGTGCTCGGATCCGGTCGCCGGCGACGCGCTCGACGCGGTCACCGCCGACGCCGAGGTCTCCATCCCCGGAGAACTCGACGCGGACCCGGACGCCCCGGACCAGGACGCCCAGGACCCGGACCCGAGTGACGCCCCGACCTGTGGCGCCACGCGGCTTGCGCCGCCGAGCGTCGCGCTCTCCGCGACCGACCTGGCCGTCCCGATCGATGTCCTCGCACTCGACGCCAAGGTCCACCTGGACCTCGGCACCGGCACGGCCAGCGTGGTCGCGACCCTCACGTTCCGCACCTCCGAGGAAGGCGGCTTTCCGGTCTTCGACCTGCGGCAGTCCGTGTCGTCGCTCACCCTCGATGGCGAGGCGCTCCCCGTCGACGCCCTCGAGCGCCACGACTTCGCCCTCGCGCCGTCCGGCGGTGTGCTCGTGCTCCGGTCCGCGCTCGCGCCCTGCAGCCTCCACCACCTCGTGCTCGCGTACACGCTCGGGCCGGCCGGGCCCTACCTGAGATGGAAACCCGACGCCGTCACCTGGAGCATCGGGCTCAGCGACGTCGTCCCCGGCATGCTCCTCGAGCGCTGGTTTCCGGCTCCCCTCCTCCACGACACCTTCGCCTTCCACCTGAGCGTGGACCTCGCCGGCCCCGCCACCGACCACCTCCTCCTCGCCAACGCGCCGGTCTCGCATCACACCCCGGGCTCCCACTGGGAGGTCGCCTTCCCCGACGACACCGACGTCATGTCGTCGTTCTTCTACCTCGCGCCGCGCCGCGACATGACCCTCGTCGAAGGCCCCGGCTTCCTCTTCGCCGCCTCGCGCGGGCTGCCCACGACCATCCCGTTCGACCTGCTCGGGCCGGCCCTGGTCGAGACCCTCGCCGACTTCACCCGCCGCTTCGGGCCTCGCCCCGCGCCAGGCCTGCCCTTCCTCGTCGTTTTCGACCTCATGACGTTTACGGGCGGCATGGAGTACCGCAACGCCGTGCAGCTCAGCGTCAAGGATCGCGATACCTTGCGGCACGAGGTCGCCCACACCTGGTTTGGGCGCTCGCTCTCTCCGGCCCGTCACCTCGACGGCTGGGTCGACGAGACGCTGGCGACTTGGACGACCACGACCAACGTTCTCGATCTCGTCGCCCTCGCCGCGCGCGGCGAAGCCTCAGGCCCACGCGCGTCCCTCGACCCGTGGCTGCGCGCGACCTACGACCGGCGCACCGAAGGCGTCTGGCCCTACGTCATCGGCCCCGCGGTCTTGGACGCGATCGCCACAGGGGTCGGGCGCGACCTCCTCACCGCCACCCTCGAGGACTGGGCCCGTGACTGCCGCGGCCACCACATCACCCAGGACGACTTCCGCGAGGTCCTCCTCACCCTGCCCGCGCCCGCCTTCATCGACGCCCTGCTCTCGACCTGGCTCATCCCACCGCACGAGCCCCCGGTCCACGGCACCTGCCCCCGCCACGCCCCATGACGTCCCACGGGCGAACGCCCACCACAGAGTATGGAAACGCCCCGCAACGCCGCGGGCCTGCGGCTGGGCGACCTACCGTTTGCTACTGACTGGAGCCCTCGCCATGGCCCCCTCGCCCTCGGATCTCCGCGCCTTCAGCCTTGTGGCGTGCCTCGTCCTCGTCGGCCGCACCGCACTCGAGCTCCTCATCCCCCGTTCGCAGGGCGCGCTCCTCGACCTCGCCTACCACCTCGGCCACATGTTCGACGTCAGCCTGGCGGCCGTGTTGTTCGGGCGTGCGCTCGCCAGCGCGTCGCGCCTGGCGCTCGTCGGCGGCTTCGTCGTCATCGGCGTCTTCGTCGTGCGCGACCTCGGACACGTCGTCGCGCTGCCCGCAGCTCAGCACCTCGAGGCGCTTCGCGGCGTGGGCTTCGCGCTCGGCAGCGCGGCA
>JAEUKJ010000479.1 GCA_016792665.1 Deltaproteobacteria bacterium
GGTACTGCAGAGTTACCTCTGTGGGAGAGTAGGTCGCCGCCGGATTCTTTTTCAAACCCGCTCGAGGAAACTCGGGCGGGTTTTTTTGTGCCCATTTTCCGGCCCCAGTCGAGCCGTCGAGCCGGGCGGTGTGCACGCGGCTGGAACTTGCGTGGCATTCGCAACCAGTCCGAGCCGGCGGGCCAGCAGTCCGCGCCTGGCGCACGGAGTTGGCGCGCGCACTCTACCGCCGCCACTCAGGGCTGCTCCACGCACGGCCGATCAACGTCGAGGTCTGTTGACCAGACTGTCCATGGCTCGTTTTGAGCCACGCCGAGCGAAGCAAGCCGCGCACCTACCGCGCACGGGTCGTTCGCTGTCCGCCCCGCCACCTCGCCTGGCGCGCGCACGACGCAAGAGCCCTCGTAGGTGCCACCCGCCGGGACGTCAAGGTCGGCGAGGCCACGTGCAGCGGGCAGTTGCTGGTCGTCTTCGTCCCGCTGGCCACCGCCAGCGTCGGGTCGCAAAGGCCGCTCGCCACCGTGCACGACCTTGATCGGCGCTGGGTGAGGCAAGCCTCGCCTGATCGACGCCGGGCGAGGCAAGCCTCGCCCCTACGAGGTTGATCGACGCCGGGCGAGGCAAGCCTCGCCCCTACGATCAGGGGCGGGCGAGGCAGGCCCCGACGATCAACGCCGAGTACTCGAGGCGTTCCGCCGGGGGCCACTTGTCGGGTCGAGGCAGCCCCTTGGGGGGGCGCGAATGGCGGGCGTCGTGCTAGACGTCCCATAGCGGTGGGTGCATCGCATGGGGTGTCCCGTCGAGGCGGTTCACTGGGGCGGCTGCGATTCGTGGGTGAGGCCAATCTCGGGGCGCGCCGCGTTCGATCCACGTGCGGATGGCGTCGAGATCGAGGTTGGTGAGGGGACGCCAGCCGGTCAGAGGGCTCGTGGGCATCGGGCTTCCGTCGATGTCGGCGGCGTTGGTCAGCTTGAGCCAGACGTAGCTGGCGCTCGGATCGCTGGGCGTGACGCGCGGCAGGGACGAGCCTTCCGAGGCGAGGAGGAGGGCGTCGTAGGCCTGCTCGCCGACCAGGGGGAGGTCGGCCGAGGGCGTCTCGGCATCGTGGCAACCGCCGCAGTTGGACTCGAAGATGGAGGAGATCTTACCAGCCCAGGTGAGATCTTGGCTCTCCGTGCCGAGATCGAGGTTCTCGGGGTCGGCCGAGTAGCTGCACGTCGCGTAGTCGATCGCGCGATCGAGTCGCGAGGTCGGGGTGGTGCCGAGACCCTCGACGAAGCAGTAGAGGGCGAGGAGCTCGGCGTTGGACAGGGGCTGGTTCGCGAGTGGCATGCGCGTTCCGGGGACGGCCTCGCCCTCCATGACGCCCCGCACGCGCGCGATGAGGTAGCTCGCCTCCGGTGCGCCAGGAACAAGCAGCGAGACCGGGTCTTCGACCCGCGCGCCGAAGACGCCGTTCAGGTTCGGATCGCCCTCGACGACCCCGACCTCGAGGAGGCGTCGGACTTCGTCGATCTGCCAGTCATTGACCTCGCCCACGAGCTCGCGCCCGTTGCCCACGACCCACCAACGCGTGGCGTAGGCGCGGTAGGAGATGTCCTGCACGAGGCCGGCGGGGTCGACGAAGGTGCGAATGAAGCGGGCCTGGGCCCAGAGTTCGGTGCGGTCGGTCACGATCGGGTCGGCCAGCGCGACGTGCAGGCCAGGCGCCTCGGGGCCGGGCGGGTTGGACTCGGAGTACTCGGGGCGCTCGCCCGGGACGTAGCGAAGGTTGCCGATCTCGATCGGGCCGGAGCGTACGGCGTCGGTGTCCAGCGCGAAGCGATCGCCAGGGCGCTCGCAGCGGTCGAAGATCGCCTCGCGCGTGCCGGCCTGCACGTTGCACGGAGCATCGACGGCGGCGAGGAAGTTCGCGGCGGTGTGGAGGTCCGGGTACTCCTTCGTGTTGTGGCAGACGCCCTCGGTCGGGCTGCAGGTGCGGCGGATCACCTTCACGTGCAGGTCGAGACCGGTTCGGTACTCCTCCTGCGCTGCGAGCACGATGGGGTCGGAGCCAGTGTAAGGCGCAGGATCGGCCGGGTCGTCGCGATCGGGACGGATCGGCTCGAAGGGGAGGGGGCCCTCGGGTGGGTTGTAGCCTGCGTCCGAGTCGCCGCACGCCATCGCGGCGAGGACCGTCGCCACGAGCGCGCCGCGAAAGACCGCGCCGCGGGACCCGCGGTCCACCCGCTGCCCGATCTCGGCCAGGGCCAACGTCGGCACCGCGAGCGAGGTCTGGTGCGGCGGATGCCCGGTCATGGCCAGTCGCGGGAGGGAGGTCTGGCCGAGGCGCGGCTGCGCGATCGTCGAACTCGGCGATGGGGAGCGGTCGCGGGGCGAGCCGGGGCGCGGCGGCCTCGCGGTCGAGTGGCTGTAGAGCGGTAAGGACATGCGAGGCCTCATCCGAAGAGCGCCGCGAACGGCGGGTCGGCGGGGAAGACGTCCTCGTGATCGCAGCCGAGGACGTCGAGCAGCGACTTCAGGACGGCGCGGTAGCCGACGACCTCGCCGGTGGCGACGAGGTCGGAGGGCCGCGTGGCGCCGAGCTGTGCGCCGGGGCGCGAGACGGGTCCGCCGAAGAACGGCATCGACATCCAGCGCGTCGCGTTGTCGCCGTTGTGGTCGCTGCCGCGGGCGGAGTTGAAGCGGTTGCCGCCGGCGGTGCGACCGAACTCGGAGCCGAGCGCGACGACGGTGTGGTCCCAGTAGGTGCCGCCGCTCGGGTGGGTCATGCGCTTCAGCGCCGCGACGAGCCCGGTGATGAGCTGGTTCAGCTCGACCATGCGTGAAGGCAGCTCGTACTCCTCGCCCGAGTGCATGTCGTAGCCGCCCTGGTCGAGGTAGACCGCGGGGCAGCCGAAATGGAAGAGGCGGAGCGCGAGGCGCAGGTTGCGTCCCGCGTCGGAGTCGCCGAGGAGGAGGCGGAGCTCGTCCTGGGTCACGCCGTCGATGGCCTCGGTGCCGCCGCGATCGGAGCTCTGCAGGATGGGGCTCTGGAAGATCTCGGCGAACTTGAGCGTGGCCTTGCGGGTC
>JAEUKJ010000488.1 GCA_016792665.1 Deltaproteobacteria bacterium
GGCCTCGCCGCTCTGGCCGGTCCTCCAGTGGGAGGTCAAGCCGCTCAGCGACACGGTCGGGCCGAACACGCAGCTCCTCGGGCGGGTCGCGATGGCGAACCTCCTCGACATGATGTCGCGTTTTGCGCCGCGCGCGTTTCCAACCTTGGTCAAGATGCTCGGGGCGCGCGTGCCCTCGCAGGTCGAGTTCTCGCAGGCCGGAAGTCTCAGCAAGGGCTTCGAGCTCGTCTTCGCCGACTGGAACGCGACGCTCGCGGACGGCCTCGAAGGCGTCGATCCCTGGGGTGCTCCCGTCATCCCGCAGGATGGCTCCGCGGTGCGGGTGCCGCGCCTCCTCATAGAGCACGACGCGGTCGCCTGGGACCTCCAGCTCGACCGCGACAACGCGGAGGGGCGACGTGCTCAGGCGGCGTGGATCCTTGGCTACCGCGATGGCGTGAGCGATGTCGCGCAGGTGCGCCTGGGGATCGCCGCCGCCAGCCGATGGGCCGCGGACCCGAAGCTCTGCACCCGCCTCGTCCGCGTGGGAGGGCGCCTCGAGCCAGGCATGCTCACCCGCGATCAGGTAGCCGTCGCGGCCCTCGCAGCGGTGAGACTGCGACGCGTCATGCTGCAGCGCGGGACGTCGATCCCGCCCGCCAGCGCGCGGGCCTTCGATCTCAACCCGGCGCTCCTGCAGCAGGCCCTGGCGTCGCTCAGGAGCGAGCCGGAGCGCGGGGTCGCGACCAAGAGCGCGGCTCCCGAGCCGGTCGAGCCGGCGCGCCCCGCGAGCGCACCATCCTGGCTCGTCGCGGCGCAGGTCTGGGCGGGCCGCGAGTCCAAGCGCATGAAGGCGCTGCTCGACGTGGCCGAGCGCGTGCCGCGCGCGAAGCTGTGGCCGCCGCTCCTCGCGGAGATCGAGCGGGTCTCGAAGAAGACGACCTTGAGGCCGGTCGAGGCCGGGCTCATCGCGGTCGCGACGTTGCTCGACGAGGTCTATCGGACGGCGCCGTCGCGCTTCGAGGAGTTCCTCGACTGGGTCGAGATCAGCCCCGACGAGGTCGTCGGGCACGACGACGTCGGGCACCTCTGGAGCGAGCTTGATCCGGTCTTCTCGACCTGGGCGCGCGAGCTCGATCCCGCGTTCGGGAGCAAGTCCAGAAACGAGATCGCGGTCCTGTCGCGCTACGACATCCTGCCGTGGGACGAGTCCGCCAAGGGGGACGAGGTCCGACGACAGAAGCTCATCGACGAGCGCATCGACGAGCTCGGCGACCCGAGGTGCGTGCCGCGCGATGTGCGCGCCTCGGTCTACTGGGCCGCGACCGTCGCACGCAACGACATCGCCCATCGCCAACCCTCGAGCCTTCGCGGGCGTATCAAGGCGACCGAGCTCCACTCGGAGGTCATGGCGCTCGCGGCACTCGCGACCCTGCGCTTCCGCACGAAGCTGGCCGAGCGCGAGAAGACCGACGTCTCGGTCGCGTCCTTCCCGGCCGTCCCCGTGCCGCCCCGCTGATAGCCCCTGGGCAGCCTGGCTCCGCCAGGCCTTCGGCGGTGATCGGGTCCCTGGGCAGCCTGGCTTCGCCAGGTCTTCGGCGGTGATCGGCCCCGTCCCGATTCGTTAGCCGGACTGTCCGCCGCATCGGCGCACCGTCGTCTCGCCTCTCGGAAGCACATCGCTCCGGGAGGTCAGATGCGTCGTGTCGTCCTCGTCGACTTCTATTGGACCCGTGACAAAGATCCGCGCGTGCCGCTCGGGCATGCGTCCTTGCTGGCGGCGCTGCGTCAGGACGGCGTCGAGGTCCAAACGCTGGTCATCGCAGTCAACGACGGCTGCCATGAGCCCGCGCGCGTCGCTGCCGCGATCCTCGATCGCGCAGGCGGTCCAACCGCAGACGCGGACGTCGCGTTCGGGGCCTACGTCTGGGGCGAGGCCTTGCTCCAGAACGTGCTCCGCGCCTTGCGGGGCTCGGGCTTCCGAGGACGCATCATCCTCGGCGGGCCACAGGTCTCCTACAGCGGAGCCGGCCTCGAGGCGCTCTATCCCGAGGCTGACGCCTTCATTCGCGGCTACGGCGAGCGGGCGCTGTCGGCGTTGGTCCGGAGCCCGAGCGGCGCATCCATCACCGGGGTCCACTGGGCCGGGACCGAGGACCGCCTCGAGCAGGCCAAGGTCGACCTCGAGTCGCTTCCCTCGCCGTGGCTCACGGGCGTCATCCCGCTCGAAGGCCAGCGGTTCATCCGCTGGGAGACGCAGCGAGGCTGCATGTTTCGATGCGCCTTCTGCCAGCACCGCGAGGCCGGGGCACGGCTCACACGGCGAAGCCTCGCGCGCTCGCGGATCGAAGCGGAGATCGACCTCTTCTGCGAGGCCGGGGTGCGCGACATCGCGGTCCTCGATCCGATCTTCAACTCGCACCCGAGCCGGCACGCGGTCGACGTCCTGTCGCGCTTCGCCGCGCGCGGCTACGCCGGGCGCCTGTCGCTGCAGTGCCGCGCGGAGGCCATCGATGACGCATTCCTCGATGCGGCGGCGGCGCTCGACGTCGTGCTCGAGTTCGGGCTGCAGACGATCCACCAGGAGGAGGGCAAGGCCGTCGACCGGATGAACAACCTCGCGAAGATCGACCAGGCCCTCGCGCGGGTGCGCGCTCGTGGGATCAAACACGAGGTGTCGGTCATCTTCGGCCTGCCCCTCCAGACGCGCACGTCGTTCGAGGCGACCGTGGCGTGGTGCCTCGAGCGCCGCGTGCCGGTCATCAAGGCCTTTCCGCTCATGCTCTTGCGCGGCACGCCGCTCGAGCGCGACCGCGCGACCTGGGCGCTCGAGGACAGCGGAGGACCCATGCCCATGGTCGTCCGTTCGAGCACCTTCGACCTCCGCGACTGGCAGGCGATGGCGCGCCTCTCGGAAGCACTCCGCCTGACCGAGGGGCGCCACCCGCACACGCTCGATCCTCTCGTCGCGCGCGCCGACACCCTCGAGCCCGACCTCTTCCGCTGGATTCCGTCCGAACTCAAGGAGGCTTGATCATGCTGAAACGACCCCTCTTCATCGTCTTCGAAGGGCTCGATGGCTCGGGCAAGAGCACCTGCGCGGCGTTGGTCGCGAAGCGCCTCGAGGCCGAGCTGATGACCACCCCGTCGCCCGACGTTCGGCGCTACCGCGACGCGCTCGTGGAAGCCCTTGGACCGAGTCAGGAGGCGAGGCAGCTCTTCTACCTCGCGACGGTGTTCGCGGCCTCCGAGAAGGTCGCAGCCCTACTCGCCGAAGGCAGATCGGTCGTCCTCGACCGCTACTTCCTCTCGACCCAGGCCTATGCCGCGTTCAGGGGCTCAAGGCTCGCGTCCGCCGTCAGCCTCGCGCCGCGAGGCCCTGCACGCATGGGCATCGACGAGGTCCAACGACTCCTCACGCCCGCGGACGCGACCGTCTACCTCGACACGCCGCTCAGCACCCGCGTCGAGAGGCTGAGGCGTCGCGGCGCGAGCGAGGCGGACCTCGAGACCATCACGGCCGAGGCCGATGCCCGGCTCCGTGAGGAGCACCTCGGACGCGCGTCGTTGGGCGTCCTCGGGCGCCTGGTCCACGTCCAGGTCGCTCGAGAGGACGCGGAGACGGTCTGCGACCGGGTCGTCGCAGCGCTCCGCGCCCACCTCGGCTAGGGCTGCACGTTCAACGCGACCGAGAGCTGGTTGAGCGTCTCGCCCATGTAGACGGCGAGGCGCTGCATGCGGGGCAGCGTGTCGCGGCAGCCCGTGAAGCCGAAGTCGAGGGTGCCCGCGTAGCTCTGGCAGGTGATGTTCAAGGCCTGGCCGTGGATCGGGATCGAGAGCGGATAGACCGCCTCGAGGCGCGCGCCGCGGAAGTAGAGGGGGTGTTCCGGCCCGGGCACGTTCGAGATGACGACGTTGAACTGCGGGCGCACGCGGCCGCCCGTGCCGGTCAGGTGCTGGAGGCCGGACGGCAGGAGCATCACCGCCGAGTACTGCAGGATGGCGCTGCGCGAGAGGCCCTGCAGTTGTTCCTTGGCGCGGCGCGTCGAGTTCATGATCGCGTCGAGGCGCTTCATCGGATCGTCGATGTCGGTCGCCAACGAGGCGAGGATCGAGCCGACCGCGTTGCCTCCGCCCGGGTCGTCCCGCGGTCGGATGTTGACCGGGATCATCGCCACGAGCGGACGGTCGGGCAGCTCGCGGAGCTCCATCAGGAAGCGGCGCAGGGTGCCCGCGCACAGGGCCAGCACGATGTCGTTCAGCGTCCCGCCGGCCGCCTTGGCCAGCGCCTTGACGTGCTCGAGCGAGTAGCGCTGCGTCGCGAAGCGGCGGTTCTTGCCGATGCGCCCATTGAGAATGCACTTGGGTGCCTGGAGCGGACCGACCACGTCCTCTTCGCGGTCGCGCACCGAGCGCCACAGATCGCGCAGCACGTTGCCGACGTCGCGTGCCGCATCGAGCTGCTCGCGCACGACCGCCCACGGCCCCGAGTCGCCCTCGGCCGCCGCGGCCTTCACCTTCATCGGGTGGTGCTGCGCAAAGAAGAGCGGCGTGTCGCGCACGGATGGGTCGGTCGACAGGCTCTTCTGCAAGAGGCGCATGCCGGTGAAGCCGTCGATGAGCGCGTGGTGCATCTTCGTGTAGATGGCGAAGCGGCCGCCCTCCAGGCGCTCGATGAAGTGCGTCTCCCACGGGGGGTAGTGGAAGTCGATGGGGTTACCGTGGAGGCGCGAGACGAGCACGCCGAGCTCGCGCTCGTCCCCCGGGCTCGGGAGCGCCGAGCGACGCACGTGGTAGTCGATGTCGATGTGGTCGTCTTCGACCCAGTGCTGCACCGGCGCGCGGATGAAGTCCGGGTTCTTGAGCTTCAGGTTCCAGGGCGGAAAGAGCTTTCGATCCTGACGGATCTCATCGACCAACGACCGCATCCAGTCGGGCGGCGCGTCCTCGGGCGGCGTGAACGGGAGCAGTCCGCCGACGTGGTTCATCACCTCGCGCGACTCGCTGTAGAGGAAGATCATGTCCGAGGGGCTCAGCCGCTTCGCCATGTTCGCGTCTCTCCGTCAGGCACGCGAGGTCCAACATGCGGCCCCCGCGTGCGATTGACCTGCATGATGCCGGGCACCGTATCACGGTCGATCGTGGCGTGCGAACGCCCCCGGGATCGGGCTCCCAGAGGCGCCACGCCGGCCAATTTCGCTCATCGATTCATCGCGTTACAAAAATCGACGCTTTCTCTGTGACCGTTTTGAACGCTTCGCGGTAGTACCCCCGTTGTCAGGGTCCGATTCGTTGGGGAGGTCGCGATGAGCCAAGAGCGCAAGCCGAAGACCAAGCAGCGCAAGGTCACCGAGCCGGAGGGCGACAAGGGCTTCCAGGACAAGCTCCTCGGAATGCTCGAGTGGCTGGCCGACAAAGACCCCGTGCGCGCGGCGAAGCTCATCGGTCAGTACCTGGACGAGCTCACGGACGAGCTCGGCCCGAAGCGCCCGAAGCCCGCCAAGGGCTGAGCCGAATCGACGCCCGAGGCCGGCCAGGGGCCGGAGCCTTAACGACCGATGCGACCTCCGAGCGGGAAGGTCACCGGTCGGGTCAGCGCAGGATCACCCCAGGCCGCAGCCAGCTCCGCGAGGAACCCGGCGCGCGGGTCGAGGCCCGTTCGCTCGCGATGGCGTTGCGCGGCCGACCAGGTGGCGAGGTAGCCGGCGAAGCCTTCGAGGTCCAGGTCGAGGCGCATGACGAGGGAGCTCGGCAGCGCGATCTCGGGCTGGAACGGGAAGTCGATCGTGCGGTAGCCGGTGTCGACGAAGCGACGCTCGGGCGGCCAGTCCGCGCGCACGTGGTCGATGTAGCGATGCAGGATCGGGTCGATCTCGGGCGTGACGTTCGGGTGGTAGTAGGTCAGCGCCGCGACCACGCCGCCCGGGCGCAGGACGCGGCGGCACTCGGCGAAGAATCGTTCGAAGTCGAACCAATGCAGCGCCTGGGCGGCCAGCACGAGGTCGACCGATCCGGCCGCGACGAGCTCGCCGCCCTCGGACCCCACCGGTGGTTGCGCGCGGTCGCGGCTCGCGTCCTCGGCCGGGGCGACGGCGTAGCGGATCTTCGGATGCGGCTCGGTCTGCGCAATCTGCGAGGCGCTCGCGTCGGTGGCGATGACCTCGGCGAAGTGCGGCGCGAGCCCGTGCGCGGCCTGGCCATTGCCGGTGCCGACATCGAGGGCGCGATCGTGGTGCTCGCAGAGGGACGCCAGCCACGCGAAGACCTCGGGCGGATAGGTCGGGCGAAAGCGCCGATAGAGCTCGGCGTGACGCGAGAAGTGGTCCTTGAAGTCGGGCGTGGTCATGCGGTTCGCTCGGTCGGCGTTGCGGGTCGGTCCTGATAGATCGCCTCGAGCGCCATCAGGCGGCGTGTACGGGGCTGGGGAGGGCGCTCGGCTCGGGGGCGAGGCCGGTCAACGTGTGGACCTGGACCTCCTGCTCGCGCCCCTTTACGTGGTGGGCGCCGCGCGGGGTGAGGCGGGCGCGCAGCGCGGGGTCGACGAGCTCGGCCGCGACCACGTCGGACAGCAGGAGCACCTCGCCCAGCGGCTTGCACAGGGCCTCGAGGCGCGCGGCCGTGTTCACGACGTCGCCGATGACGGCGTAGTCCATGCGCTGCTCGTTGCCGAGGTTGCCGACGACGACCTTGCCCGAGTGCAGCCCGACGCGCACGCCGAGCCCCTCCAGCCCGCGATGACGCCAGCGCTCGAGGACGCCCTCCCGCGCGAGCTCCTCGTTGAGGCCGGCGACCTCGTCGATCAACATGAGCGCCGCACGCAGGGCGTGGTCACTCCGGTGGGGCAGGTCGAGCGGGGCGCCGAAGACCGCGAGCACGCCGTCGCCGAGGAAGTTGTTGACCATGCCGCGCTGCGTCTGGACGGCGCGGTTCACGCGGTCGAAGTAGCGGTTCAGGAGGGCCAGCGTCTCGGTCGGGGTGGCGTGCTCGGAGATGGTCGAGTAGCCGCGGAGATCGGCGAACAGCACCGTGACCTCGCGCTCTTCACCGCCGAGCTCGAGCTTGCTCGGGTCGGCCGTCAGGAGGTCGACGACCTCGGGCGAGACGTAGCGGCCGAAGGTCTTCTTGACGTCGTCGTAGCGCGCGCGCTGGACCTCGATCTCCTTGCGCAGGCTGACGATCTCGAGCGGGCTGCGCTCGAAGAGGCCGCGCCGCTCCGACTGAGGTAAGCGTCTGATCTGCCATTGGAAATAAGTCGCAGCCGGGACGCCCGCGGCGACGCCGGTGATGATCTTCGGGGCGAGCTGCAGGCCTTCGAAGGTGAAGGTGCCGAAGTAGATCGTGCCGTACATGAGCGCGTCGACGACCATCGCCAGGACGAGCGCGACGAACAGCGGAATGGCGAGCGGCAGGCGCGGCAGCTTGTTCACGAGGAACTGGTAGGTCGCGATGATGACGACGAAGTCCGCCGTGAACGCGAGCAGAGACGCGACGCGCGACTTGAGGTCGAGCCAGTCGGTGTAGTGCTCGGGGCGCAGCGGCTGGCCGGCGACGGGATGGTGGGCGTGCCAGTCGACCTGGAACTCGATGAGGGCGGAGAAGACGTAGACCAGCGCGACGGCCACGATGAGCTGGCGCGCGGCGTGGACGCTCTCCAGGACGTAGACGAGGACGAACGAGACGAGGATCGTCGGGAGGTAGGTGGTCGAGACGGCTTGCAGCTCGTGGAAGGGCCAGAGCAGCCCGGCCGGGGCCGGATGCCCGCCCTCGGGGCGCCCCGCGACGAACAGGTAAGCGGTCAAGAGGCCGACGACCACGAACAGCGCCGTCAGCCCGAGCCGCGACTTCAGGCGGTGCACGAGGCAGACGGCGAGGGTGGCGAGGAGGATTTCGAGGGTCATCGGTTGGGTCGCGCGGCGAGGGCGAAGGGGGGCACCGCGCGCGAGCATAGCGCTGAACCCGGCCTTCGAACAGCGGGGCGGGCGCGCGCGACGGGACGTGAAGACGCGCGGCGGGTGGGCCTCTAACGGGCTTCCCACCTGCGTGCATCGGCGGTTGGCGAGGGCCGTTGAGGGGTGCGAGTGTGCCCACGTCGGTCACACGTTTCGCGCGACGTCCTGGTGCTGCCAGGGCGCGGCGACGCCATTTGCGAGGTCACCATGGTTCGGATCACGTCGCCGCGAGTCCTGTTCGCGGTCTATTGCCTGCTCGCCCTCGGCTGCGAGCCCAAGGCGGAGGGGACCAGCGGCCCCTCGATCGTCAACCTGCAGATCCAGACCAGCGAGGTCACGGTCGGCATCCCGAAGACGGTGTCGGGGACCCTCGAGGTCAACGACCCCGACGGGGACCTGCAGACCTTGCACCTCGAAGGGTATCGGCCCGATGGCTCGCTGGTCGGGCACCTCGAGGTGCCGATCGCCACGAACGGTCAGACCTCGGGCACCCTGCCCTTCTCGTTCGACTTCACCGCCGACATCGTCGGTCGCCACAGCGTGAAGGCTTGGGTCGTCGACGCCAAGGCGAACGCATCGAACACACTCACGCAGACCTTCGAGGCGGTGGCAGCCGATCCCGCGCCGGCACTGTCGAACCTGAAGGTCGAGAGCGACGACGTGAAGGTCGGCATCGCCAAGACCTTGTCGGGCACCGTCGACTTCGTCGATGGCGACGGCGATCTGACGACGGTGATCGTGGTCGTGAAGGACGTCTACACCGCCGTCATCGCCGAGGCGCGGCTGCCGGTGAACGACGTCGCCGGGGTGCGCACGGGTGTGGCGCCGTTCTCGGTGGCGATCACGGCGACGGTTGCGGGCACGCACACGATCGAGGTCTCGGCCGAGGATCAGGCCGGGCACATTTCCCGCGTGGTCTCGAAGTCGTTCACGGCCGCGGTGAGCACGACCGCGCCGAAGCTGACCAACCTGGATCTGGGCAACGCCCGCGCCTACGTCGACATCGCGACCACCCTGCCCGTCGCGTTCGACTTCGCCGACGCCGACATGAACCTCACCACGCTGAGCGTGCGCATCAAGTCGTCGAGCGGCACGACCTTCCTCGAGCGCGAGGTGGCGCTCACGGGGACGAGCGGCAAGGCGTCGGGCTCGGTCGCGAGCGAGGTCGTCTTCAGCGCGCCGGAGGCGGGGCGCTACACGTTGACGGCGACGTTGGTCGACGCGGCCGGCGAGCGCTCGGCCCCCCTGTCGCAGACCTTCGATGCGATCGTCGCGAGCTCGACCGCGCCGCAGATCTTCGGCCTGGTCGCAGACACCGAGGGCGTCGTCGTCGGGCGCGCGGCAAACATCGATGGCCATCTATCTTTCACCGACGTCGATGGGGACGTCGCGACGTTGGTGGTGCGCGTGAAGCGGGGCGCGACGGTCGTGAAGGAGCAGCGCAACACGCTCACGGGGATGGGCGGCAAGACGGCCGGCGCGCTGTCGTTCGAGGCCGCGTTCACGCCGACCCTCGCCGGCTACCACACCCTCGAGGTCGAGCTGCTGGACGCGCGCGACCAGGCCTCGGCGACGCTGACGCGGGGCTTCGAGGTCGGGAGCAGCCCCACGGCGCCGGGGATCGCGAACGTGACGATGGGCGGGGCCAACGCGCTGGTCGCGGTCGTGACCGCCATCGCGGGGACGGTCGAGTTCTCGGACCCCGATGCCAACGTGGCGACCCTGCACCTCGAAGCGCGGGACCCGGCCGGGGCGGTCGTCACCACGACGACGCGCGACGTGTCGGCACAGGCCGGGCAGACGAGCGGGAACATCGCCTTCTCGCTGAACGTGACCGCGGCGATCGAAGGGCGGCACACGCTGAAGGTGTGGTTGGTCGATGCCAACGGGGAGACGTCGAACGAGGTGACGCGCACGTTCGACGCGCTGCGGACCGCGACCACGCCGAACGTGTCCGGGCTCGTGGTGACGGGCGGGCCGGCCTACACGCGCAAGACCGCGACCCTGGCGGTGGCGATCGGGTTCAAGGACGTGGACGGCAACGTCACGACGCTGAAGTTGCGGCTGAAGCGCCCGAACGGGACGACGCTCATCGAGCGCAGCGTGGCGCTGACGGGGCAGAGTGGGGTGACGCTGGGCGAGGCGACGGCGGAGCTCGACGTGACGCCGGATGTGGCCGGGCGGCACGTGCTGGAGGCCTGGGTCGAGGACGCGGCGGGGCAAGCCGCGACGGCCGAGGCCAAGGGGTTGGATGTCATCGACACGACCCCGGTCGTGACGCGCCTGGCGGTGGTCTATGACTCGCTGTTCGTGAGCAAGGCGTCGACGCTGGGCGGCACGGTCGAGGTGAGTGACGCGGACGCGAACGCGACACTGGTGCGCTACGAGCTCTTGCGCCCCGACGGGAGCAAGCTCGCAGAGGGGCAGACGGCGGTGCCGAGTGGGGCGTCGGCGCGGGCGACGGTGGCGATCGATCTCGCGGTGACCCCAAACGTGAAGGGGACGCATCGTCTCGAGGCGTGGGTGGTCGACGCGGACGGGCAGACGTCGGCGCGCGCGTCGTCACCGGTCGCGGTCAATGACACGAGCAACGTGGCGAGCGCGTGCGCGGCGCTGGGGACGAGCTGCGCGGGTCAGGGGATCTGCTACGACGTGCAGGGCTCCACCTGCGACTACTTCGAGAGCCATCTGCTGGATCCTCCCGACGTGTGCGACACGATCGATCAGGTGGGCACGGCGGCGCTCTGCGTGTCGAGCGTGAGCGACCCCGAGAGCCCGCTCCTCAATGACACCAACCGGTGCAAGTTCGTGCAGTACTGGTCGTATCCGACCGACCTGCCGATCGACTGCCGCTGCCCCGAGGGCCGCGGTGACCAGCGCTGCAAGCGCCCCTACGAGACGCCGCAGGCCCTGTCGTACGGCAGCGGGCCGCGCATACGCACCCTGGCGGCGACGATGCAGGCCTGGCGCGGCACGGTGGTCGGGCGCGAGTGGCTCCTGCCGGTGAAGTGGAGCACGGCGCAGAAGCCCAACGAGACGATGATCTTCGGCATCAACCTGGACACCGGCAACCGCCGGCACTTCTCGGGGGCGTGGGACGACCCGGCGAATGGGTACACGTCGGTCGGGACGGGCGATGCGTTCGTGCAGGTGATGGATCTGAAGATGGGGGCTGACGGGATGCTGTACGCGGTCGGCGCGGCGAGCGACATCGCGGCGCCCAAGATGTGGAAGATCGATCCGGCGAACGGAAACCGGACGAAGATCTTCGACGAGGCCACGGCCGCGCCCGAGTCGCTGTGCCCGAACTTCTCGACGCTGCCGGGCCGGAAGACGGTGCAGATGGCGACCCAGGGGTGGGCGATGGATGCCCAGGGGCGCTTCTACTTCTCGACCGTGGGGATGCCGGGGCCGTCCATTGTGAGAGTGACTATCGATTCCCAGGGGACGCGCTGCGAGTACGTGACGCGCGTGATGGATTGTCCGCTGTGCTCGACGCAGGCGAACGTGGGCGGCGGCTACAGCACGATCCAGTTCGACTTCACGGCCTTCGAGATCGTGGGCAACAAGCTCTACGCCGTGACCGACAAGCGCTTCATCGAGGTCGATCTGACGACGGGCAACCGCCGGATGCTGTCGTTCGCGAGCGACATCGGCGCCATCGGGACGGGCCCGATCAACGGCGAGGGCCTGGCCGATCGCTGGACCACGTGGGACCCGAACCGCGAGGTGTTCTGGACGGTGGGGATCCTCGGCGGCTCGATGGCCGTCACGGTCGACCCGACGACCGGCGACCGCGCAGCGTGGCCCTGCTTCCACGACACGCGCGGGGTGCTCGAGGGATGCGGCGGCACGGGCATGGCGCTCGTGCCGGGGCCGCTCAACTTCGGCGGCATGGTCATCGACCCGGCAGGCGACCACGACCTCTACTTCGCGCACGACATTTTCTCGGTCGTGAAGTATGAGGTGCGGACCGGCAACAGCTACATCTTTTCCTTGTGAACACCCTGACAAGGGAGCGCTGAACCGCGTAGCGGGCGGCTCAAAAGTGGTCAGCTGCAAGGAGCTCCGTGAAGCGAGCGATGAGGCGGGCTGTTGCCCGCCGCAAGAGCGAGCGAGCGGGCGACGCCGCAGATGGCCGCTTCTCAGCCGCCCGCATCACCCTCAGCCGCCCTCCTCGCAGGAGGATCCCTCCACCTTCCAGCCGTCCGACTCGCGAATGAGCTCGGCCTCGCACGAGGCCTTGCCCATCTTGTAGCGGCCCTTGGCCTTGGCGTCGCCCGCGGGCTCGATGCGGAGATCGGTGGCGGGGCCGAGGGTGCCCTCGGTCGGCATGGCGGCGCTCTTGACGAACTTTTCGAAGAAGGCGCGCGCGTCGAGGGTCTGGACCTCGGCGCGCGTCACGCCCATGCGAGCGAGGTCGTCGTCGGGCGCGTCCTTCAGGACGTTGCGCATGGCCGCGAACTGCTCTTTGCCCTTGGCCGACAGGATGGTCCAGAGCTTGGCCGCGTCGCGCTCGCGCGTGCCGTCGATGTAGTTCTTGAGCGCAGCCTCGGCGGTCTGCGGGTTCGCGGCCCCGGCGCTCGGGCCGGGGTCGGAGGGTGCGGCTGACGCGGGTGGCGCGGCGGGCGTGGGTGCCGAAGGCGACGCGGCGGGGGCGGGCGAGGGCGCCGCGGGCTCGGCCTTGCCGCAGCCCGTGAGGAGGGCCAGCGAGAGGGCCCAGCGAAGAGGGATCGACATCGGAACTCCTCGGTCGCGTTGTCATCCTGGCCGCGACGCGGCGATGATGGTGGCACGAGTCGCCGCACATGTCGCGAGTCTCGCG
This sequence comes from Deltaproteobacteria bacterium, assembly GCA_016792665.1. GTDB lineage: Bacteria > Myxococcota_A > UBA9042 > PHBI01 > PHBI01 > WYBB01. The sequence continues at coordinate 12,754 of JAEUKJ010000488.1, forward strand.
CCGGCCTTCGGGCGCGATTTCAATCGCGGTCGACGCAGGCGTCCCTGGCTGAGCCACCCCCTCGGAGGACCCGATGCGTCACGCCTTCTCGCTCTCTCTCCTGGTCGCCTTCATGCTCGGATCGGTTGCGTGCGACAGCGATACGCCGAGCTTCCCGACCGAGGCGGAGATCCTCGGCAAGTGGTCCAACGTCGATGACCGCGTGCGTGTCTTCGAGTTCGTGGCCAGCGAGAGCCCGGCACTGGCGGCCAAGCCCTTCGTCTACACGCTCTACTCGTACCCGGTCGGCGGCGAGCCCGTGGTCGCCCAGCGCGGGCACTACACCGTCGAGGAAGGCCATGTCGTGACCGAGCTCGTCGAGAGCCCGGCCGACCCGAGCCTCGTCGGACAGCGCTTCGCCAACGAGATCTTCGCGTGGTCCAAGACCAGCATCACGCTCGAGAGCGGGTCGTCGGCCACCGGCAAGCGCGTCTACACGAAGGTCGACGCGCTGCCTTGAGACGCGGGCGAGGCAAGCGTCGCCCCTACGGGTCGACTACGGCTTCCACACGTTGGTGGTGACGCCCGACACGCCGTAGATCTCCGGCTCGTGGCCACCCGTCGGGTCCTCCTTCTTGGAGTCCTCCGAGCGCTTCTTGGCGCTGGTGTTCATGTAGGTCACGAGGTTCTTCCAGGTGTAGTTCTTGGCGCTCGACTTCTGGCCCTTGGCCACATAGGTCGCCGCCGTGAACAGCTTCTTCAGGAAGACCGAGAAGGTGACGTGGCTGCCCGAGATGCCGGGCTCGGTGTTGTTCAGCACGTCGGCCTTCAGCATGCCGCTGGGGTCGGCCGCGGTCGCCTTCGCGGTAAAGACCTGCTTCGTGTAGTAGGCGTAGGACCAGCAGCTGTCCATGAAGATGATCTGGTAGTACTCGGGGAAATTCGCTTTGTCGTCGAGGACTTTGAGCGACCCGTAGAACGAGTGACCGTTGTAGTAGACGATCTCGTGGGTCTTCACCGCGTTCTTCAGGATCTCGTCCTTCTTGGCCGAGTCGGCGTGGTCCTGGAGGTCCATCGGCGAGATCACGTCGACCTCGACGGTGAGGTTCGCGTGGTACTTCTTCGACCACTTCGAGCTCTGCACCTTGCCCACCGGGGCACGCGCCGGGACGCGGGTCTTCTCGGTGAAGCCCTCGTCCTTGAGCCAGTAGGTGAGGTCCTCGTAGCCGATCCAGCCCCAGTCCCACTCGTCGTTCTGACCCGAGAGGAGGTCGCCGTGCTCGAGCTGGCCGAAGAGGACCACCATGGTGATCTTCTTGTCGGCGAGCAGCTGGTCGAACTCGGGGTAGGTCGACTTCGCGGCCGAGGTGTTCTTGACGGTGAAGGCGACCTTCTCCGACGTCACCGGGCAGCCGGCCTTGTCCGCCTTCCAGTAGTAGAAGTAGTTGTACTCGTAGAGCTCGGAGGCGACGTCCTCGGTCGGGTCGTCGGGGTCCTCGGCGCAGGCGACGCCGCCCCAGGTGAAGGCGGTCTTCGGGTCGGCCGGGACGAGGATGTCGACCTTCTTGCCGATGATCTGCGCGAGCGAGAGGCCGCCGGCCTTGAGGTCCTTCTCTTTGATGAGGGACTCGACCACGAGCTTGTAGGTGACCTCGACCTTGGTGTCGTTCGAGACCAGCTTCACCGAGTCGATGGTCGGGCTGCCCGACTCGATGTTGGCGTTGAACTTCTCTTTCTTCAGCACGTTGCGCGCGAACTTGACCTGGTCGGTCGGGAAGCTCGTGAACGCGGTCTTGTCGCCCGCGCGGGCGGCCGCCAGGAGGCTATCGCGCGTGGCCTGGTCGCGCTGGGAGAGGTCGATGACGACCTTGCCGACGAGCTCGGCGTTGACCTCGGCCGCCTGGTCGCTGACGTAGCCGGTGTCGGTCTTGCCGCCGTCGGCGAAGAGGTCCATGTCGTCATTGAGCGCGACCTCTTCCGGGGCCGAGTCGTCGCAGCCCACGGGGCCGAGGGCGAGGGAGGCGGCGAGGCCGGATGCGGCGAGGCGAGCAGCGAAGAGCTTCATGCTGGAGTCCTCCGTGAAAGAATGATTCTTTCGGGGCGGCGCGGTCGAGGTCGTGACGTGGGCGAGCGGGTATCACGATGCGACACGCGTCCGCAAGGACGGCGACACATGAACAAAATAGCGAATCCTTCCATGACGTTCGGCCCTCTGCGCGCGGGCCTGGTGGCGGCCTTCATCGGCCTCGGCTGCGGACGCGGTCCGAGCCCGGTCGCCGCGCCGGACGGCGAGGCCAAGCCCGCCGACGCCACGCCTTCGGAGGAGGTCGCGACGCCTGCCGCGGCCGAGCCCGAGGTCGCGGCCAGGTCCGACGCCGAGGCCAAGCCCGACGTCGCCACGCCCGACGCCGTGGCCACGCCCGACGCGGAAGCGGCAGATGCCAGGGCCAACGCCCTCACCTGGATCGAGGACGACCACGTGCGCGCCTTCGCGCTCGCCAAGGCCAAGGGCCTCCCCATCTTCGTCGATACGTGGGCGACCTGGTGCCACTCGTGCTTGGCTCTCAAGGCCGAGGTGCTCACCGATCCCCGCCTCTCGCGTCTCGCCGACCGCTTCGTCTGGCTCTCGCTGGACGTCGAGAAGCCCAGCGCCGCGAGCTTCCTCGCGCGCTTCCCGCAGCCGGCCTATCCGACCTTGTGGGTCTTGGACAAGAACGGCGCGGCCGTCCTGCGCTGGGTGGGCACGCTGACCGCGGAGCAGCTCGAAGGGCTCCTCGACGACGCGCTGGTCGCGGTCTCGGGCGAGGCCGTCGCCGGGGTCACCCAGACCATGCTCACGGCCGAGGCCGCCGCCGCCGAAGGGCGCACCGACGACGCGATCGCCGCCTATCGCAAGACCCTCGAGCTCGCGCCCGACGACTGGCCGCGCCGCTCGCGCACCGCCAACGCGCTCATGTTCGTCTTGTCGAAGGCGGAGCGCTACGAAGACGCTCTGGCCCTCGCCCTGGCCGAGGTGCCCAAGACCCGCCCAGGCATGGCCGGTCGCCCCGACCTCGTCATCGGCGGCATCGACGCGGCCGTCTCGCTCGGCGAGGCCGCGAAGGACCCGCGTAAGAAGGCCGCGCTCGTGTCGTTCCTCGATGTCGCCAAGACCATGGTCGACGACCCGAGCCTGCTCGGCGACGACCGCAGCGGCGTGTGGATGGCGATCGTCGACGCGCTCGGCGCCCTCGGCGACGAGGCCGGCAAGAAGGCTGCGTCGGAGGCCTGGGCCACCTTCCTCGATACCATCGCGGGACAGGCCCGCTCGCCCGAGGCACGCGCCGTCTTCGACTCGCACCGCATGAGTGCCTTGCTCGCGGTCGGCCGCGCCGAGGACGCCCTGAAGATGATGGAGCAGTCCGAGCGCGACTTCCCGAAGGACTATAACCCGCCGGCGCGCAAGGCGAATATCCTCTTGCAGATGGGGCGCGTCGACGACGCGTTGACCGCGGTGAAGCGCGCGCTCGAGCTCGCCTATGGGCCGCGACGCCTGCGCGTGCGCATGACCGAGGTCGCGATCCTCGAGAAGAAGGGCGACACCGAGGGCGTGAAAGCCGCGCTCACAGCGGCCCTCGAGGAGGGCAAAGCCCTGCCCGAGGAGCAGCGCCCGGCGAAGCTCATGGCCGACATCGCGAAGAAGCTCGCGCCGAAGGCGCCCTGAGATGGAGGATGCGAGGGCCGTGAGCGGCGGGCTCCTCCAGCCGCGCTGGGTGGGCGTCGCCGTCCTCGCGACGATGGGGCTCGGCCTCGCGCTGCGGATCGACCTCGCCACCGGCCACATCACCGAGCTCGGCATCGGCTTCGCCGACCTGCGCCACGCCCACTCGCACCTCGGCTTCTACGGGTTCCTGACCCTCGCGTGGTGGCTCGTCCTGACGCGACAGGGACACGCAACAGGGGGCAGCGCTCGACCCGGCTTCACCATCGATCGCCGCTTCGTCCTGGCCCACGGCCTCGTGGTGGTCGTCGCGAGCGCGCTCTTCGCGGTCATGGGCTATGCAGCGCCGACCATCGCGCTCTCGACCCTGGTCGCGGCCTCCTGGGGCTGGATCGCGTGGCGCACCCGCGAGGCCCCGGGGTGGCTCGCGCTGGCGCCCTGGGGGGTCTTCGTCGGGCTCTTGCTGGTCCCGGCGATCGCGGTCACGGCCAAGCGCGACTTCGCCCTCTCGCGCCAGCTCGCGCACGTCTTCATCGCCCTCATCCTGCTCTGGACCTTCGTGCCGATGGCGCTCTCGTTGCTGCGCGTGCCACGCGTCCGGCCGTGGGCCTGGATGAGCACGACGCTCGTCGGATCGACCTACCTGGTGTTCGCCGATCGCTGGCCCTGGCCACTCGGCGCCATGACCACGCTCGCCGGCCTGGCACTCGGCCTGTCGCTCGCACGCGTGGGGGCCGCGTGGCCCTGGTGGCTCCGCGGCGCCTGGTGGGCGCTCGCGGGCGGCATGGTCGTACTGGGCATCATACCGCCGCTCCAGGTCGAGGCGACCCGCGTGGCCGCGCTGCACTTCACGGTGCTCGGCCCGATCGCGCTGACGCTGCTCTGGGTGTGGTCCCCACCTGGGCTGACGCCCATCAGGGGCGGGCCCCGGGCCTGCGCGTCTTCACGTCGCTGGGCGCTCTATGTCGGGCTCGCAGCGCTCGCGACGATGCTCGCCGCGATG
>JAEUKJ010000511.1 GCA_016792665.1 Deltaproteobacteria bacterium
GCCCTCGAGGGCGAAGCCGGCCGCATCGAGCCAGAGGCCCTCGAAGGTGGGCGAGCGGCCCGCCGGGTGGAGGCGCGCGGCGACGCGCTGGGCCGCGTAGGCCATGGACTTGTGGCGCGCGAGGCGCGTGTCTCCGCGCACCTCGTCGAGGGTCCAGAGGTCGAGTCCCTGGCGACGGAGGAGCCCGCGCTCGCCGAGGGGGCGGAGCTGCGCGAGGACCGTCGGGCGCGCGGTGACGGTGAGTCGCAGGACGTGTTCGGCCGCGGGCGCGGTGTGCGCGAGAGAGGTGACGGCGGCCGCGAGGTCGAAGGGGGGACGAGGCAGGTCGAGGGCGTCGAGGCTCGCCGCGAGGCGGGCGAGGTGCAGGTCCAGGGCCACGGGTCGCCCGTCCCGGATGAGCATCGTCTCGAAGACGCCGTCGCCCCAGAGGAATCCAGGGTCGTCGGCCGCGATGGTACAGGCGTCGGCCGGGACGAGGCGGCCGTCGAGCCAGGCCTGGAGTGGAGCGGTCACGCGCGCATCGTGCCCGAGGCCGGCGCGATGGGCAACGTGGGCGGTCGCGAGGCGAGTTGCGGCGATTGTGTGAGAATGTGTCTTCGGCGATGAGGCCGGTCGAACGCGGCCCCAGTTGGCCGAGAAAGTTGCGGGTCCGGCGCCTGCGTGGAAAATCGCGCGCGAGGTACCTGCCGTCGGGGCGAGGGGCCTCGTCTCCCATGGGGTCGCCGGCGGGTCCGGCGGGTCCTCCCCTCTCCTCTTCAGGGCGGGTCGCGCGTTCGAGGACGTCGTGACGGTCCGCCGGTGCGTCGCGCAGGTGCTGCGAGGCGCCGTGAACGAGGCGCCTGGGGCGTGGGAGGCGCGCTTGTCCGCACGCGGTTCATCGCGTAAGCAAGAAGACATCGCAGTCCGTGGGCTGCTTCGCGACGCGAGGCGCTCTGCGAATGGAGGGAGGGGTGGCAGCCGTGCTCGAGCAGCTGAGCGAAGAGCTCGCCCAGACGCCGGGCGACCAGGAGCTGCTGAAGCGGCTTGCCCAATCTTGCGTCGAGGCCGGTGAGCTCGGGCGCCTGAAAGGTGCGCTGGAGCCGGTCTTCAGCGGGCTATCGGGACCGCTTGCCGTGAGGCCTGCGGCCGAGGCATTGGCCGCGGCATTGGTCGACGCCGCCGCGAAGCTGGCCGCGCGTGCACCGCGCGATGCGCTGGACCTCTACCTGCGCGCGGCGAAGCTGCTGGCTCAGGTCGCGATGGACAAGCTGGCGGCGGCCAAGGTGTTGGCGACTGCGTGGCAGGTGCTGCCGGATGAGCGCGTCGCGACCGCGGCGCAGGCCCTCTTCCCGGGCACGCACGAGGTGCCTGAGTACACGCTGGCGGCGCTCACCGAGGTCGGTGGCGAGGGGCCGAAGACCGCCGCGCTCAGAAAGCTCGCGGCGGCCGAGCTCGAGCGGCGCCGGCTCGATCAGGCCGAGGGACTGTTCGCGCGCTTGGAGTCCTTGCGACCGAGCGATGCCGACGCGAGCGCGGGGCGGCAGGTCATCGCCGAGCTGCGCGCGTCGGCGCTGGCGCGGACCGAGTCGTTGGACCAGGCGATCGCGGCGACCCCGCCGGGGCCAGACCGTGGTGCGCTGTGGCGCGGGCGTGGCGAGGCGGCGCGCTCGGCGGGGCGGCTGGCCGAGGCCGAGGCCGCCTTCCGCGCGGCGCTGGACGATGGGGACGAGGCGGCGTTGAGGCCGCTCGAGGCGCTCTTGCGCGAGACCGGGCGGGTCGACGAGGTCGCTGCCGTGGTCGAGGCGCTCGCGGCGCGGGCGCATGGGGACCGTCAGGTCGCGCTGCGCAAGAAGCTCTTCTCGCTGCTGCGCGACGAGCTGAAGCGACCCGACGAGGCGCAGCGCGTGCTCGCGGCACCGCGTAGTGCGCCCGCCCCGACCGCGGTCGAGGTCCTGAGGTCCCAGGTCGAGGCGGTCGCCCAGCGCGATCCGTTGGCGGGGGCGCTGCGACTCGAGGAGCTCGCAGCGGCCGAGGAAGAGGATCGCCAGGCCCGGCTGGTCTTGCTCGAGCGTGCGGCGACGCTCGCGGCGGGGCGCGACCCTCAGGTCGAGGCGCGTTTGTGGCGCAAGGTGAAGGCGCTGGATCCGCAATCGCCGGGCGCCCTTGCCTTCCATCGCTTGTTCTACGAGGCCCATCCGGACCCGCGCCGCGCGTACTCGAACCTGCTCCAGCTCCACGCGATCACCGCCGATCCGGATGCGCGTCGCGCGCTGGCGATCGAGATGGCGACCTTGGCCGAGGAAGGCCTCGGGCAGCTCGACAAGGCGATCGATGCGTGGCGTCTCGTCGAGCGCGACCTGCCGCGCGAGGCGGAGACCGAGGCGACCCAGGCGGTGTGGGCCGAGCTGCGGCGACTCTACGCCGCGGCCGGTCGCTGGCACGCCTACGTCGACCTGCTCGACCGTTGGGGGGCGGCAGCGGCGGCGCTCGGAGACCACGAGCTCCAGGTCGAGCTGCTCTTCGATATCGTCGATGTCTACCAGGACCCCGCGCGGCTACCGATGCCGGCGATGGTGCTCCAGACCTATCAGCGCATCGTGGCGCTCTCGCCGACGCACGCGGTCGCGCTCGATCGGCTGGCGGTGGGGCTCGCCGAGCGCGAGCAGTGGACCGATCTGCTCCAGGTGTTGGCGCAGAAGGTCGAGCTCACCGACGACCCCTCGGAGCTGGTCGCCCTCTTCCAGCAGATCGCCGACCTCTATCTGGACCACGTCCGGTCGGAGTCGCAGGCGATCGTCGTGCTCGAGCGTCTCTTGGAGCTGACGCCCGATGACCTCGATGTGGTGCGTCGGCTGCGGGACCTCTATCGGCGGCGCCACGACTCGGAGCGGCACCTGAACGCGCTCACGCGCGAGCTCGAGCTGACCTCGGATCCCGACGAGCGCATGCGGATCTTCAGCGACCTCGCGAAGCTCGCCCAGGACGAGCTGCTGCGGCCGGTCGACGCCATCGCGTACCATCGCGAGATCCTGACGCTGGCCCCCGCGCACGAGCCCTCGCTGGCGGCGCTGCAGGCGCTGCATGCCGAGCAGGAGGACTGGGGCGCGTACGCGAAGGTGCTCGAGCAGCGCGTGGCCGAAGCCAAGACCAAGGCCGCCAAGCTGCCGCTGCTGCTCGAGCTCGGCGAGGCGATGCTCACGCGTCTCGGCGATGTGGAGCGGGCCGAGCAGATCTTCTCGGCCATCGCCGAGTCGAGCCCGACCTCGGCCACCGCACGTCGGTTCCTGCAGCGCATCTTCGTGTCGCGCAAGAAGTGGGACGAGCTCGGACGCCTCTTCACCAAGACCAGCCGGACCACGCCCGCGGCGCCCGGGTCGCGCTGGAAAGAGTACGTCGCGCTGCTGCGCGACGCGGTGAAGCACGAGGTCGACCCGCCGTTGGTCGCCGCGATCCATGTCGAGATAGCGCGCGTCTTCGAGGTCGAGCTCGACGATCGGAAGTCGGCCGCAGAGCACCTCGAGCTCGCGCTGCGGGCGAGCGAGGACGAGGTCCCGTGGGCGCGCAAGGCGCTCGAGCTGCTGGGAGAGGACGCGCTCGGGCCGCGCCGACTGGTGGCGCTCACGACCATCGCGCGGCATGCGCCGGACGCGCGCGAGTGCTACCAGGCCTGGATGTCGATCGGTCTCATCCATCGTCGCGCCAAGGACTCGGTCCACGCGTGCGATGCGTGGGGGCGGGCGCTGGTGCTCGGCGTGGAGCTCGGGCTCATCGAGGCGCTGGCGCACCTCGAGGAGGACGCCGGGGCGACGGGGCGTTGGGAGCAGGCCTTCCTGGCGATCGACGAGGCCCTCGGACACCTCCCGACCGCGGACGGCGACGGGGCGACCCTGGGGCTGCGGGTGGCTCTGCATCGCGCCCTCGGCAACATCGCGCGGGCGCGGCTCTTGCGGCCCGAGGAGGCCGTGCGCCACTTCAAGTGGGTCCTCCAGCTCGCCCCGGGCGACGCCTTCGCACTGGAAGAGCTCGAGAAGATCTACTTCTCGCTCAATGACTTGAGCGGCCTCGAAGAGGTCTATCGGGCGCGCATCGACGCGGCTCGAAACGATGGCGAGCGCGCCGCGCCGCTGCACGCGCTGGCACGCCTCTTCGATGACGTGCTGCTCGATCCCGAGCGCGCGGCCGGAACCTATCAGGAGATCCTGCGCCTCGTGCCGGATGACCGGGTCGCGCAGGACGCCCTCCTCCGGACCCTCGAGGCTTCGGGGGCGTCGGCCGAGGTCGCATCGGTGCTCGAGGGGATCCTCGCGCGGACCCGCGATCCCGAGCGGCGTCAGGGGCTCCAGTGGCGTCTCGCCGAGCTCTTCGCCAACGATCTCGCCGATCCCCTGGGTGCCATCGATCACTGCCGCGAGATCATCGAGAGGGCCGAGCCTGGGCAGGCCGACCTCATCGCACGACCGCTCGCGATCCTCGAAGGGTACGCGGCCGAGCCGATGCTCGCGCGCGAGGTGGCCCCGGTCCTCGAGGTCGCCTATCGCAAGCTGGCGCGTCTCGTCGACCTGGCACGCCTCCTCGAGGTGCAGGCCAAGACGGCGCCGCCCGAGGCGCTGCCAGGGATCCTCGACGAGCTGGTGATGCTCGCGCAGGGCGCCCTCGACGATCCGAAGAAGGCGTTCGACATCATGCTCCAGCGCTTCCGGCTTACCCCGGAAGAGCCCGAGCTCTGGGCGGAGCTCGAGCGCGCGGCGGGACCGCTGGACGCGTGGGAGGGGCTCGCGGCCGCTTGGAAAGCGCGCGTCGAGGCCGAGCCCGAGATGGCGCCCGAGGCGCGGGCGCTCTTGCGGCTGCGGCTCGCCGAGGTCTACCACCGGCGCCTCATCGAGCTCGAGGACGCGATCGTCGAGACCGAGAGAGCGCTCTCGGAGACGCATGACGACGCGGTGACGCTGCGCGCGCTCGAGTCGCTCGAGGTGCTCTTCAAGAAGACGGCCGACCTCGATTCGTTCGTGCGCGTGAAGCTCGAGTCGGCGCGCCGTGTGCTGTCGCGGGCCTCGCGTCGGCAGAAGGTCGTCGAGGCGGCCCAGGCGCTGGCAGGGGCGCTCGGCCGGCCGGAGGACGCGCTGGGCGTGCTCGAGCCGCTCTGGCTGGAGGAGCCCGGCGACGTCGAGCTGGCGGATCTGGTCCTGGCCCTGGCGGAGCGCCTCGGCGACAACGAGCGCACTGACCAGTTCTTCGGCGATGCGATCGAGTCGGCGCACGACGATGCGCGTCGCGATGCGCTGCGCTACCGGCGCGCGTTGGTGCGGCGCGATCGCCTCGGCCTCTGGGAGGTCGCGATCTCGGAGCTCATCGACCTCGTCGAGAGCCCTCATGCGGGGCGCGACGCGCGCCAGGCCCTGCTCGACCTGTGTCGGGCGCAGGAGTCGGCGGCGCAGCGCGATGTCGTGCTGGAGGTGCTGGTCGAGCACTACCGGCGCGTGCGCGATACGGAAGGAACCATCTCGGCCCTGGTCGTGCAGGCCGAGTTCGCGGGTGATGGCGAGCCGCGGGCGGCCGTCCTGCGCGAGGCCGCGAGCGAGTGCCTGCCCGATCCGGCCGAGGCCGCGAGCCGCCGCGAGGAGGCCCAGCACGCTTTCGATCTCTATGGGCAGGCGCTCTTCGAGCACCCAGCCGATCGGATCTCGCTCGAGGCGCTGCGCGTCATCGCGCGCGAGCTCGGCCATTGGCAGGAGCTCGCCGAGGTGCTTGCGATGGTCGCCGACCACGCGACCGCGGACGGGCCGCCTTGGGGTGCGAGCGCCTTCGGGGCGCGCGAGATCATGCGCGAGGAGGCGCGGATCGCGCACGAGGAGCTCGGCGACGATGCGCGCGCGATCTCGGTGCTGAGCCGCGAGCTGGAGCTCGCCGACGGGCTCGGTGCGACCGATCTCATGCCGACCCTGGTCGTCCTCGACGCGCTCTATCGGGCCGCGGGGGACGACGACGCGCGGCGAGACACGCTGCAGCGCATGGCGACGACGGCCGTGGACCCGATCGAGAGGGCCTCGCACCTCGAGACGTTGGCGCTCCTGGAGCTCGGGGTCGACCACATCGACGAGGCGATCGCAGGGCTCGAAGGGGCCCTGGAAGAGCTCGGCGCGGCACCGCGCGAGGTCGGGCGCGAGACGCGACAGCGCGTGCTGGCGACGCTCGAGAACGTGTTGCAGGCGTCCGAGCGGCGTGTCGAGCTGGTCGATCTGCTGGTCGCGGCGGCCGCCACCGAGGACGATGCCGCCGAGCATCGCGAGCTGCTGCATCGCGCGGCCGAGGTCGCGGCCGACGAGCTCGGGGACGGGGCGCGCGCGGTGGCGCTGTACGGGCAGCTCGCTGCCGAGGACCCGCACGACGAGGTCGCGCTCGCGCGGCTCGTGGC
>JAEUKJ010000534.1 GCA_016792665.1 Deltaproteobacteria bacterium
TCGTCGCGCGCCAGCTCGGCCTCTCTGCGGCCGGCCTCGAGGGCGTCCTTCTTTGCCTCGAAGGCGGCTCCGCGCCGCATGCTCTGGGCGCGCAGGACCTGCGCCAGGGTGAGCTGCTCGAGGTCGATCTCGGCGTCGCGCGCGGCCAGGAACTCGCGTCCGAGGGTGAGGTCGGTGCGCTGCCGCTCGAGGTCGGCGCGGGCTCCGAGCACCCAGGCGCCGCTCTTGTCGCGGGCGTCGATGAGCGAGAGCTCGACGAGCGAGAGCCCCAGGGCCTCGAGGGCCGGGGCGGCGGCCTCGCGCATGGCCTGCTCGGCGGCGGCGAAGCCCGCGGACGAGGCCAGCGCGGCGAAGGCGACGGTGCGCACGTGCTGAGCGGCGGCAGCGGCGAGGGACGGCGTGATGCGCGCCCCGAAGTCGCGTGCGGCGCCGACGTCGTCGTGCGGGCCCTGGACGCGCACGACCAGGTCGAGCTCGACCTCGCGGCCGTCGCTCGTGAAGAGGAGATCCTCGCCGGTTGGGGCCTTGACGGTGGGCTGGCTGGCGCCGCAGCCATCACAGAAGCGCAGCGCGGTCGGCAGCTCGCGCCGGCAGCTCACGCACGGGCGGGTGCGCGGGCTCTCGCCGAGCCCGAGGTGGACGGTCGCGCTCTGCACGCTGGTCAGCGGCGCGACGGTGGCCTCCACCGTGAGACCGTAGCGCGGCGTCACCAGCGTGGTCAGCGCGTCGCGGATGCGGGCCTCGGCCTCGCTGTAGAAGTCGTCGCGGGCCTCGGTCGCGAGGCGCAAGAGCGTGTCCTGCGCGACCCGCACGACGTCGGGGCGCAAGAGGTTGTAGAGGTCTGAGGCCCCCATGCCCTGGCGCGCGCCGACGACGTTGGTGAGGAAGATGCCCAACGCCTGGCGGTCGCCGCGCGGCGCGAAGAAGCTCGCGAGGAGCTGCGTGCGCACGGTGCGGCCCTCGGCCGTGGGGCGCGTGTGCACGATGAAGGGGATCGGGATGGGGCGCTGGTCGACCAGGAAGAAGGCGGTCCGGTCGCGGCGCAGGAAGAAGTTCGCGACGCGCTCGAAGAGGCCCAGCGTCGTGCGCTCGCCGGGCGGCAAGATGCGGTCGACCACGCCGTCGACCACGACCACCCCGATGGATCCGGGCGGCACGCGCACGACGCGCCCGCCGAGGAAGCGACGCGCGTCCTCGGGGTCGACGCGCCGCACGAACTCGTCGGCACCGCGCTCCCAGACGCCATCGACCACCGCGCCGCCGGCCGCCGCGCCGCTCCAGGTCGCGCCAGCGAGGCTCGAACCGCACTGGAGGCAGAAGCGATTGCCCAGCGGATTCAGCGCATTGCAGGCCGGGCACGGCAGCTCGGGGGCCAGCGAGGCTCCACAGCCGACGCAGAAGCGCGACCCGTCGTGGTTGGGCGTCTGGCATTGGGGGCAGGGCGTGGTCGCGGGCATGGGGACCTCCGAGGGCGATGCCCGTTCGTAACGCCGGACTCGCATGCGCACAAGGCGACGGCCGCGCGCCGCGGTGGTGAGCAAGGTCGCTCAATGCGCGGTCGGCGCTCGCACCGCCCTCGCGATTCGAGTAGCATCCGGCGCCATGTCTTCGCGCCTCCTCATCGCGCTCGCCGCGACCTCGTTCATCGCCGCTTGTACCGACGGTCCGAGCGAGGTCGCCACGCTGGAAGCCCCGCTCTGCGATGGGGTCGAGCCGCTCATCGGCATCGACGTGTCGCACTGGCAGGGCGACATCGACTGGGTCAAGGTCAAGGGCGCGGGCGTGAAGTACGCCTTCATCCGCGTCTCGGACGGGATCGGTACGCCGGACACGAAGTTCGACCGCAACTGGACCAAAGCCAAAGACAACGGGATCCCGCGCGGGATCTACCAGTTCTTCCGGCCGGGCCGCGACGCGGTCGCCCAGGCCGACATCGTCATCGAGGCCCTGAACCGCCTCGGCATGGGCGAGCTGCCGCCGGTCATCGACGTCGAATACCAGAAGGACGCCAACGGGGTGGTCATGACGCCGGCCGCCATCGCGGCCCAGGTCGGAAAATGGATCGACCGGGTCGAAAAGACCCTCGGCGTGCGGCCCATCGTCTACACCGGCCGCTACTTCTGGAACGACTACGTCAAGACCACGGCCTACAACACCTATCCGCTCTGGATCGCGCACTACACCACGGCCGCGTGCCCGAACCTGCCGGCCGCGTGGAGCGACTGGGCCTTCTGGCAGTACACCTCGTCGGGCACGGTCAACGGCATCTCGGGCGGGGTCGACACCAACCGCTTCAAGGGCACCATGGAAGACCTCCTCGCCCTCGTCCCGGCCGAGCGCTGCCGCCTCACGCCCGACTGGCGCGGCTGCGACGGCAACGCGGTGGCGAGCTGCGTGGACGGGCAGGTCGAGGCGAGCGCGTGCGCGGCCGGCAGGGCCTGCGCGGGCGCCGAACCGCACTGCGTGGATGGCCGCTGCACCCAGGGGCTCGGCGGCGAGGACGGGGTCTTCTGTGCCGACGCCGGGCGGGTCGCGACCTGCGTGCGCGGGGTCTATTCGGTGAGCGCGTGCGGCGCGGGCGCGAGCTGTCAGGACGGCGCTTGCGAAGAGGACCCGGGGCCGGTCGACACCGGGCCGGGCGAGGTCGAGGTCGTCGAGGTGGTCGAGGTGGTCGAGGTCGTGGAAGCCGTCGACGTGGCCGAGCCCGTGCCCGATGTGGTCGAGCCCGCGCCCGATGGCGACGGCGCGGCGCATGCCGGGATCCCGGTGCGCACCGTGCGCGCCTCGACCGTGGTCGAGCCGGGCGGGTGCGCGGCTGGCGGGTTGGACCTCGGGGCGACGGCGCTGGGGTTACTCGCGCTGGCCGCGTGCCGGCTCTGGGTGCGGCGCGCCCGAGGCACAGGGGCACTCATTCCATGAGTGCGCGGCGCTGCCCCACGTGTGCCGCCGAGGTCCGCGAGGACGCGCGCTTCTGCGGTGGCTGCGGAGGGGCGCTCGCGATGGAGGTCGTGCCGTCGGGGACGGTGCCGTCTGCCCCGGGTCTGAAGGTATCGCTGGACGGTGCGACGCTGCGCGACTTCGCGGTCGAGCGCCGCTGCGTCCTCCGCTTCCGCTGCGATCTGGAGGGCGCGTCGGTGGGCCTCGACGCGGTCAGCGTCCACGCGAGCCTGTCGGGGCGCGAGGTC